>VFJR01000006.1 GCA_009885945.1 Anaerolineaceae bacterium | reverse complement strand
TAGTTGGTGTTGATGTTGAAGTTAGCGTTACGGCAGGAGTTGTTGCGGTTGTTGTTATATTTGCAACAGGAGATGCGATTACGCTGATTGTGTCGGCTGTATTTGTTGCTATTAAAAAATTTGAATCAGAATATAGAACCAGAGTAGATGTTGCTTGTATATTAATTGGTTCGCTCAGTGTTTTTGCAAAGACCATTCCTGATAAAAGCAGGATGGATGCAAAGATGCTGATGCCAAAGCCTATGCTAAGGTATTTGATGTTGGAGGGCATGAGAGTATTTTATATGTCAGGGAACAGGTGTCAAGTGAATAGTATATTCGCCAATTTTCAATCTTTAACTCTTCGTCAAATTCTGAGAAAGGTCTTTCAACGCCCCAGCTCCGCAGGCGAACATGGTTACTTCTATTTGTCTTTTGGTTAGCTTTATCATTTCTATTGTTTTCTCTGTTGAGATTGCGGCGGCTTTTAGGAAATTGCCAGCCATGCCTCCAAGCGTTGCGCCGAGGGCGATACATTTGGCAATATCGAGCCCGTCTTTGATGCCGCCGCTAGCGAAGATGGGCATACCTGGAACGGCTCTTTTCACGCTGATAATTGATTCTGCAGTGGGGATGCCCCAGCCTATAAATGTGGCGGCGAGTTGTCTTGTGAATTCATCGGGGGCGCGGTGCATTTCTACTTGTGACCAGCTTGTGCCGCCGGCACCGGCTACGTCAATGGCTTGCACGCCGCAATTGGATAATAATGTTGCTGTCTTTTCTGAAATGCCCCAGCCTACTTCTTTGGCGATAACGGGCACTTCTAATTTTTTACATATTTCTTCTATCTTCTTGGCAATGCCTGCAAAATTTACATCTCCGCCTTTTTGCACAGCTTCTTGCACTGGGTTGAGATGCAGATAGAGCGCGTCGGCTTGGATCATTTCTACGGCTTTGCGGCATTGATCAATACCGTAGCCATAATTGAATTGGACTGCGCCGATGTTGGCAAATAATAAAATATCTGGCGCGGCGCGTCTTACTTGAAATGTGGAGGCTTGCTCGGGGTGTTCTATGGCGGCGCGTTGACTACCAACGCCCATGGCAACCCCGCATTCTTGAGCGGCTTCTGCCAGGCGCAGGTTGATGGTCTGAGCTTCGGCTGTGCCGCCGGTCATGGAACTTATCAGCGTGGGAGATGCCAATGGTTTGCCGAACAGGTTTAGGCTGGTATCGAGGCGGTTGAGATCTAATTCCGGCAGGGCTTGATGAATAAATGTATATTTCTCAAGCCCTGTGGTTAGCGCGGAGCGAACATCCTGTTCCAAATTGATTTTTATATGATCGGCTTTGCGGGTGACGAGTTCCGTATCTTTTGTCATGGGCTGGTGTTCCTGATTTTGACGAATAATGCTGGCTTGACATGCCTTTGATTATGGATAAAATAAGCCAGTTCAATAAATAAAAAGGAGATTAATAATGGCTGACACGTACAGTGAACTAAAAGGAATTGTTGTAGATTTGCTCGGTGCTGACGAGGGCAAAGTAACCATGGATGCTCGCTTTCGTGAGGATCTTGGCGCTGATTCCCTCGATTTGGTTGAATTGATCATGGCGTTTGAGGATAAGTTCGGCGCTGAAATTTCTGATGACGCGGCGCAGAAGATTACCACTGTTGGCGAAGCCGTCAATTATATTGACTCCAATCGCAAATAATCAAATTTATTATTGTGATTATAACGTAGAGCCGCCTGTTAAGGCGGCTCTATGATTTAACTAACTGACCTTACGAAGAATTAAAATATTTTTTCTAGCTACCCGACACTTTGTCAAATATGTGATCCGTTGGTTGAGTAGGCGGCGATCTTCCGCCGTATCGAAACCAACAGAAGATAAAAAACTCTCTTGGGACGAGCTGTTTTCACACATTGGTGGTTTCGATACGCCCTTCGCAAAAACGCTCAGGGCTACTCAACCACCGCATTTCTTAAAACTGTCGGGTGACTAATCATCAAATCCCCATTTACAAATAAAATTACCTTTCTTGTACCAAAGTCAGTCGTGCCCAGTGCTAAATTTCCATTATTTTCGTACCATTCATAGCCATCTACAATCGTTCCTTGTGTAGTTCCATCATAGACAGTTGGTATAAGGCTTGTAGGAACTAGTGATCTAAAATATTGATAATCAAAACGCCTGCTGTTATTTGATAGCGTATTTGCATTCCATTTTGTTGTTGATATTTGTGTATTAGTGGTTGTTAGGTTTAGTGCCCCTCCAAATACTGGCACGCCTGGGAATAAGCCAGCGCCTTCGATGCTAAAATATCTGCTAGGCGGTACTGGTGAAATTAAATCGCCATTGGTTACCAAGTCACCATTTTTAATCTGCCACCATGAAGAACTAAATATTTCCGTTTGGAATGAGATCGCAACATTTTTTACACAGCCTGCAGTCCCCTTGTTAATAATTACTACATAGTAGAATTTATTATACTCAAGTGAAACTGGATATGAACTTGCATTAGCAGAGACGTTGGTGTCGTTTACTACACAAGCAGTACCTGCCCCACAACTTGCTTGTAGATCACTTAATTTTTTAGAAATTTGAATTGTTTGACCTGTACCTGCGGCTCCTGTCGTCCATGAAACAAGCCCTGGAGTGTATGTAACATTAGAAGGAGCAGTCAGCCCTGGACAAACTGGAACACAGGTAGCAATTTCAACTCTGGTCTTTTTACATTTAAATCCTTCACTGCATAGACCTAATTCACGGCAACCTGGTCCATAATCAACTCTTTTCCATGAATTACCACATACTGCTTCTTTTGCCCAACTAGCACATGAAGGTGTTGTTATTGTCCAGTCTGGTACAGTTCCTGCAGGGCAATTTCTGGCAATACATTCTGGTTTAGCGCCACCACATTCCCCACCGATACATAAAATTTTTCCGCTTTTTGCACAATCATATCTGTTATTACATCCTTGAGATTGGATAACATAAGTACATGATTGTCCATCACAGTTTATTGATGGAATGACCAGCGTTTGACAGTTTACATTACACTGCCCTGCGCCATTACATCCACATTGACAACCAGAACAACTTCCACTCCCACCACCTGTATTTTGTGCACTAACATTTTTAGGAAGTAAAAACACAAGAAATAAAACAATTAGCACATATAACACCTTTTTCCCCATACAATCATTATGCTATTTTATTGAAGTGAATGTCAACCTACTACTTTGATAATTTTATTGGATATGTGTCGTAATTACCAACTACTATTTCATTTATTTCAGGAAAATCTACAAATACATGTTGGTAATTTCCATTTACATCTTGCCATACCATAAATGCATATTCACCATTATTACCCACCGCAGTAAATGCATTAAACAAAAGTGGTTCATTTCCTATTTTTGTACCATTACTATTCACCAAAGTAATCTCATTATTTCCCCAATACCAATTTTCTACACTTGGCACATGCACTTTCCAATTTACGCCACCGATTGAATATGTGTCTCGAATGTTCGCGCCAAATTTATTTAGTGTTGCATACATTCTATCCGTTGATGCTTCTCTCATAGCACTATCATCTTTCAATACATCTTTTCCATTTTTATCTACATATTCTTGTGTTACGGCACGTAATATTTGAATAGTTTCTTCAATTGAAAAAACTTGTATGTTTGTCTCTATACCCTCTGGAGAAATTGCCTTCTCTCTTACCCATGCCCCATTTTCAATTTTCCAGCCTTTAAAATTTAGGTCACTGGTTATGTCAGTAGTTTTCCCTTTTGCTGTCATAAGTTCTGGTGAACCAAATGGATTTTCAAAGATGTATGCTCTTGACCATTGTCCATATTTATTAATTTGTAAATCAGATACTTCAGTTATATTGCTCTCTGCATCTGTATAGTTAAGTACAAATTCTGTTTGGTCGCTATTCCATGCAGGTTTATAGCCTGTACCTTCAAGCTTTTTGGCAAGGTCTGCAATAGGACCTTCTGTAGGGAGGGGAGCAATTGTAGGTGTGGGGGTTAATGTGGGCGTTGCGGTTGAAGTGGGCGCAGGTGTCAGAGTCGCGGTTGGGGTTGATACAGGTGTTTGTGCAATACAGGCGGTTAATAATACAAAGCCAAGCAAAAGTGTTGAGAGATATTTTTGGGGCATATTATTCTCCTGTTCATGATAGAACGGTAAAAAGATGCTGGGCGGCTAATCTTAAAAAATTAGCCACAGAGAAAAATCCCTATGGCTAAATTGTAATCCCTATTCTTTTTAATGCCCCTGATTTTAATGAGTGTTTATGCAATTTATTTATTCTTTTTTCTTAGATGCCTTAAATCAAGCACGAATGGTTTGTTGTTAGGGCGTGAAAATAGTCTGCCGAATATCATTAAGACAAGCCCTAAAAACAACCAGCCGAATTTGCCAATTTTTTCAAGGTGAAACACTAGTTTTACTTTTGCAAGTTGAGGGTAACTTTCGAAATAG
Organism: Anaerolineaceae bacterium; assembly: GCA_009885945.1. Taxonomy (GTDB): domain Bacteria; phylum Chloroflexota; class Anaerolineae; order Anaerolineales; family Villigracilaceae; genus VFJR01. The sequence goes on along the minus strand of VFJR01000006.1, from coordinate 44,339 downwards.
CGAACTTCGTAATAGTTGTACTCTTCGTATGGTTTTCCGCTGATCGCGTTGTCAACGTCGAAAAATATGGGGGAGGTTAGCGGATAGAACCCGGCTTGTTCGCCCGCTTTTGTTGTAAATTCGATTTTTGAGGTCCAGCAGGATTTATTTGGCGAACAGCCTTTCGAAACGTTTGATAATTTACCGATGGCTTTTTCTCCGCCAATATCCAGGGCGATTGCTATCGTAAAGTAGATGCAGGTAAATAAAACCATTAGGAAGCCGACTAGCATGGTTATTCGCCCCGAGGCAAAAACTTTCTTCTCTTCTGTTTCTTGCAAAGTTCCCATAAAAATTTTCCTTTTTTTTCTATTGTACTTGAGAATTGATTTATAGCTTTTTGTATTACTTTAGCCGCGCTCGCCTGCCCCGATGTACTTGCGGGGTGTTGTTTGCGGCGAAGAATTTCTACGAGCATCTCAGAGACCCTTCGCTACACCTGCACTGTAATTAGAAAAACGTCCCGAAGGTTTCTGCAAGAAATTAAATTACTCGCAATAAGCCTTCGGGACGGTGCTTGTGCTGTTATTTCGGTGATATCGGTTTGCGTTATGCGAAGCACGCTGGGGAGGCGCGGACTCTGTTTGGGAGCAGTAAAAACTCGGGTAGTGCTTAAGTAGTAAGTGGTAACTTGGAAAGATTGTAACGGATGATAAAAAGCCTTGTGACAAGTTCGTGATAGAAATCAGATTTTGAAAAGGACAAAGTCTTGCGAACATAGCGCGCGTTCCATTGCCTCAAAGTGTTGTTCCAGCGTTCCATATGATCGGTCTGCCCACTTTCTTTGCCAACACTCTGATGTGTTGCTTTTGGAAAGACTTTTGCGTAAGCGTCCCAGAAGTCGCTATAAGTCTGAGTGCGTTTATATGCATCTGGGATAGCCTGCCATAATTTTAGACAAGTCGCTTCGCTACGGTCACCGATTACATACGCAACAATTTGTCTGCTACGGCGACACATGGCTGTCCACAACCAGCGTTTCTGTGTTTTTTTGAGCACAAATGACCAAACCTCATCCAATTCAAGCACATCTTCAGGTTCTGCCGCTGATAAGGTCTGCGCGATTTCAGGATTTTGCTCATCTTTTTTTTAGCCAGTTAGCCAGTGTCTGAGGGCTGACACCAAAGATACGCTGAATACCGCGCATACTTGGTCTTTCATGATAGGCACTGATGATTTGCTCTTTTTGAGCCTCAGAATACCCGCGCTGGGGTATTAGGACACAATGCTTGTCACAATCTTTACACCAGTATTGTTGGCTACCACTACCATTATGGCCGTTTTTTACAATATTTTGGCTACCACAATGGCGACATTCATAGGCTATTGTTTTCGTAATCATGCACTGAGTCTATCACTCATCACTTGAATTTACTCACTACCAAAACTCGAAGCCACGCTGCGTGAAATGCTTGCAAATGCGGCAGAACTCCACACGCCAGTTGTTGCGCGCTTTGTTAGACGCGTTTTCGATTACTTATGCTTTGTTTTTTGCAGGCGCAACAATTTCCTTTTCCTTTTCTTGTTGTAGTGGCTGATAAGTTCTTGCCCTACTAGTTTTTTTCCTTAAACCGAACTGAACCTAAGAATAGACCAATTAGTCCTGCTAATACTGCAAAAGCCAACACATCCCCAATGCCAAAGCTAAAGTCGGTTCTTCCTGCCCCAACCGAACAATAGACCAATTGAACCTAAGAATAGACCAATTAGTCCTGCTAGTACTGCAAAAGCCAACACATCCCCAATGCCAAAGCTAAAATCGGTTCTTCCTGCCCCAAACGACTTTTGAAAAGCATTTATCACATCAACAAAAAAATTATCTCTCGATGGTCGTAATAAATAAAAAGGCTCATTTGGGTCGCCAATCAATGGACTAAGACGCCAAGTCATTTGCGCCCCAACAAAACCATATAAAACAACCCACGCCCTGAGCAATGTATTCCCTACAGAGTTGCTTGTAAGTTCTTGATTTTTATCCACCCAAGTAAATCCACGAAGAACATAATATAAACCTGTAAAACCACTGACGGCAACGAATAAAACTGCGATTAATTGGAAGAATGAATAGTTTGACGAAGTGAGAACAAAAAATAACGTAACTGGGGATAGACCCATTAACAAAAATGCCGCGACGCCAATTCCACTTAAGACAACTACGCCCGCTTGCGCCACTGAAAACTGGACGTTCAACAATGCCAGAGCAAAAAAGTATAAGGCTGGTAGTGTGAAGGCGAGAGTAAGAAGAAACAATACTGGCATTTTTACGGCTGTTGATAAACCCTGTGACAAACTATGAGATAAGCCAGTAATAAACCCGTAAATCATCAGAAATACAACTGTTGAAATAAAAAGCGAGAACCCTTTTATTTTAAGTTCTTCATTGCGCTGGACGCTTTCAAAGAATTCTTGGGGGTTCTTAAGAAACTGCGGGATGATATTGAACATATTTTTCATTTTCCAAGCTCCTGAATTAGTTATTGACCTTACGCAAAAATGCTATGTCTTTGCGAGGACGCTCTTGTTCTTCGTCCGAAGCAATCTGCTCTTACCATGTCGGGGATTGCTTCGCCGCTAAAACCAAGGGCGCGGCTCGCAAAGACATGATTGTTAGTAAAAAGTGCGTAAGGTCAGTTAGTTATTCATAATGTTGTGCAAGACAGCGCCCAACTATTATTTAAGCAGTGACGGAAGTTCTTCCGGATGTTTTGCCACGCGCACGCCGGCATTTTCCAGCGCTTTGATCTTGTCTTCTGCTGTGCCTGCGCCGCCCTCGATGATCGCGCCGGCGTGTCCCATGCGCTTCCCGGCTGGCGCGGTTCTGCCGGCAATAAATGCGGCAACAGGTTTGGTCATTTTGTTGGCGATAAACTCTGCGGCTTTTTCTTCTTCGTTTCCGCCGATCTCACCGATCAACATTACTTTTTCAGTTTTGGGATCATGCTCAAACATTTCCAATATGTCTATGAAATTAGTACCGTTGACCGGGTCGCCACCAATGCCAACGCAGGTGGAAGCGCCCATGTTAACATTTTTCATTGCGTAAAGAACTTCATAGGTCAATGTACCCGAACGTGAAACAATGCCAACATTACCGGGCATGGCAATGTTGCCGGGGATGATGCCTACTTTGGATTCGCCGGGCGTTAATAAGCCTGGGCAATTTGGTCCGATCAAGCGCGTCTTTTTTTGGTCAAGATACGTTCGCACACTCATCATGTCTTGAACCGCTACGCCTTCAGTAATGCAGATGATGAGCGGCAAACCAGAATCTGCGGCTTCGTACATAGCGTCTGCGGCAAAACGGGCGGGCACAAAAATAATGGTCGCGTTTGCGCCAGTGGCTTCAACAGCCAGTTTCATTGAATCAAAGACAGGAATTTTTCCGTCTAAAACCCATTCGCCGCCTTTGCCGGGCGTTACGCCGCCAACCACATTTGTGCCATACTCTACCATTTGGGTGGTATGAAATAAACCTTCGTTGCCCGTGATTCCTTGAACCAACAAGCGTGTGTTTTTATCAACTAATATACTCATCCTACATCCCTTTTTTCGCGGCTTCAACGGCTTTTCTTGCAGCGTCTGCAAGCGTTTCAGCAGTGATCATATTTGCATTTTCAAGAAGTTTGCGCCCCTCTTCCGCATTGGTGCCAACCAAACGTACCACCATTGGAACTTTTGGTTTGACTTCGCCCATCGCAGTTAGAATACCGCGCGCTACTTCATCACAACGCGTGATTCCGCCAAAGATATTATAGAGAACGGCTTTCACATTTGGATCAGAAAGGATGATGCGCATCGCCGCGGCAACTTTTTCTGCGCCAGCCCCGCCTCCAACATCTAAAAAGTTGGCTGGTTCGCCCCCGAAGAGTTTAATCACATCCATGCTGGTCATTGCCAAGCCCGCGCCGTTGACCATACAACCGATGTCGCCGTCTAGTTTAATGAAAGATAAGCCGTATTTACGAGCTTCTGTTTCTGCAGGAACTTCTTCATCTATATCGCGCATCTCGGCAAGTTCAGCTTGGCGATATAAGGCATTGTCGTCAATTATCATCTTGCCGTCCAAAGCGATCATACGTTTGTCTTTGGTGATCACCAAGGGGTTAATTTCTGCAAGAGTTGCGTCAGTCGCCTGATAAACTTTCCATAAGTTTGCGGCGATCTTGCTAAAGTCACGCCAGTATTCACGAGGCAGATCCATAGATGCGGCGATATCGCGGGATTGATATTCGCGTAATCCCAGCAATGGGTCAATGTGAATTTTGATGATTTTTTCGGGGGTCTTTGCGGCAACTTCTTCAATATCGATACCGCCGGCAGCAGATGCGATCATGACTGGTTTTTTTGCGGCGCGATCGTTGGTAATAGCAAAATAGATTTCTTGGTCAATGGCAGCGGCTTCGTCTACTAATACTTTGCGAACCGGCAGACCTTTAATTTCCATACCCAGGATCTGGGTCGCGAGCTGTTCTGCTTCTTGCGGATCTTTGGCAACTTTTACGCCGCCTGCTTTGCCGCGCCCGCCAACCAGCACTTGTGATTTAATAACAACACGTCCGTTAAGCTCTTCGGCAATTTGCCTTGCTTCACCAGCCGTAGTAGCAACTCGTCCTTTGGGGATGGGGATGCCAAACTTTGAAAATATGTTTTTCGATTGATATTCGTGAAGTTTCATCGTTCTCTCATTAATGGGATTTTTTGTAGAAAGCAACGGCATTATACCACTGTAAAAAATGCGCTTGTTATAATGAGCCAAGAGGAAATTATGGATAAAAAATCAGTTGTCATTATCGGCGGATACGGTACGTTCGGCAGGTTGATCGCAGATCAATTGGTTGATTACGCTGAGATTAAAATTGCGGGGCGTAACCAAAAAACTGGCGAAGCCTTTGCGCAATCTATTGGCGCGGCGTTTGTCTTTTGTGATTCTAATGACAGTGAATCTTTGCAAAAGGCTATTTCCGGAGCGCATCTTGTGATTAATGCCACGGGTCCGTTTTATGCAAGTGATTATCGGATCCCAGAAACCTGTATTAAGCACCGATGTCACTACATTGACCTTGCCGATGGACGTGATTTTGTAGCGGGGTTTTCGCAGTTTGATTCAATTGCCAAAGAAAAGAAAGTATTTGCTTGTACAGGGGCAAGCACGACGCCTGCCGTTACGTACGCGCTGGCTTCTGAATTAATGAAAAACACAGATGGACTTAAGTCAATTTATACTCACCTTAGCGTAGGAAATAAAAACAAGCCGGGGCTTGCAACCCTCGAATCGATTTTGTCTTATGCAGGCACGCCGATTAAAGTATGGAATCACAGTCGTTGGCAGGAAATGTCAGGGTGGAGTCAGCCGGAGTATTTTATATTCCCGGCTCCGGTTGGCAAAAGACGCGTGCAGTTGTGTAACGTGCCTGACCTTGATGTTTTCCCAAAATTGTTTGATGCTGAGAAAATTATGTTTAAAGCTGGCGTAGAATTGGATATTTTCAATATTTCGCTTTCGTTTTTTTCTATTTTCAAGAAATTATTGCCATTTTTGCGATTGCAAGCGCTCGGGAAAGTTTTGCTCTGGTTGAGTGGTTTTTTTCAACCTTGGGGAACTTATGCTGGTGGTGTGACAGTTATCTTTGAAGATAAAAATGGAATCCAGAAATCGGCATCTTTTGTTACAGCCAAAAATGGACGCAGAATCCCATCTTCGCCAGCAGTGTTGTTAGCGCGAAAAATATTACGGGAAGGAGCTCCTGACGTTGGCGCCTTCCCGTGTGTGAAATATATAAATATACAAGAGTTTAAAGATTTTCTTGAGCCGTTTGGGATCGAGTATAAAACTTCTTAGCAGTTGTTGATCAACTAATCAATTGGTACTATCCCATTGCATCGCGGCGAATCCATACAGCCGTAATATTTTTTTCCGATGTTCTTTCCATCCCTATGCACTCGCAGAACCATCATCTTTGAGCAGAACGGGCACATGGGTACGGAGTCTAAAATAGAATTTTCGCGCAGGGAAGTTGTGCCTCCTACGCGAGTCATTGCCAATTGAAATAAAGAAATAATATCGGAAGCGAGATATTTATCACTGGTGGGAACATGCACCAACGGCAGTCCTGCGCTGACAAATACCTCTTGAATAAACTCATCACTTTTGCGAACTTCGCTTTTTGCTACGGGCTTGACCATTTCCACCCCAAAGGCAGGATTCATGGTGCGCGGATCACACAGCAAAAAATCTACATGTTTGCGAAAGAATTTATTAAAGAAATGCACGTTTTCGTTTGGGCGCACAATATAAAATACGTCGTTTAAAGAAACTTTTGGGCAAATAATATAACGCGATCCCATCATTTCAGTTAACACACGAAACAGCGCCAATTCCGTCGCTGAAAGGAATGGCTCGCGTAATCGGTATGGCAGTCTCTCGTCGTTGGTTTTTGTTTCCACTGTGCTCTATTATAAAGGCTTAAATGATTGCAATCTATTTTAAGAACGAACTCCGCTTCGTTCTTAACTTGAAGTTGATTCTGGTTCGCGAGACTCTATAATCAATTGATTCTTTCTCACGGGCGTTGAAGATAGGCGTCCATCCACACCGCAAAATCATTGTAATAAGTTTCGTGAGATTCTACCTGTAACAAGAAATTACCAGAAAAACCCGCCAGAGAACTTAACTCAACCACCAAAGTTTGAGTTCTTCTATCGTTGAATTCGTCCTCTTCAAGCAAGATTTTAAAAATATCAACCTCTGAATTTTCAAAAATTACTTTAAATTTTACCCCATCTGAATCAGGCAGCAGACTAAATATTTTTGTGGGCACATTTTTGTATCCAATTTTCACGACCAATTGATCATCAGTTTGTATTAGATACTGTTTCAGATCATATAAGCCCTGAACATGGCTGTGCCCAGCAGGGTACGCAAGAATTACCAAGCTTTCTTTCGATTTATCTTCCAGGTCTGGGTCTCTATCCCAGCCAGCATATGGGGAGATGTTTGTGTTTGCATTTGCTTCTGGTGAAGAACCATCGGGGTCTTTAATAAAATCAATAGGATATTCATAAAAGCCATCCGGGTCATTTACCCCAAAGCTCCAGGCGGCATTTGAGGCTTCGCTAATAAAATCGTAGAGTATCTGTGGTTCAGGGGTGTTTGTGATAGAAGGAGTGATTATTAATGTGGGCGTTGGTGTGAGTGTTTCTTTCTCAATAAATTGTGTATTAGTAATTATGATAGGCGGTACATCAGTTGGCGGGGTAGTAGATGGGCTTGATGGGCTAAAGTAGGTGAACAAGAGGATTAATATAAATATGCCTGCGCTGCCCACTGCGCCAATTGTGCCGCAGGTGAACCAGCGCCTGCATCCACTGGTTTCGGGGATAGGAAATAATTTAAGTAAAACGTTTAAATTATGCTGAGAAAGTTGCATGCCAGCCTGATCACCAATCGCTTTTCGGATTTGAAACGCTTGTGATAAAAAACCCCTTGCTGTTTCAGTGATGCCCATGCACATGGCACGGCTTCCTAGTTGATGGAATACCCAGCCTTCAAGTTTTCTGTCGCCAAGGGCGCGTGCCGCGCGCAATAATAAATCCAGGATATCTGCCCAGGCTTGCCAGCGTTTTTTCAAAATCAATATTTTTTCCAGCGCGCGGCCTATGCGTACTACTTGTTGCCAGTCTTTTTTCTCACCAGCTTTTTGGATTATCTTTGCAAGCGCTTCAAGTGAATCTTCCAATAAGCCTTGAGCGGGGTTTTGTACTACCCAGTTTGCAAAATGTTTTATTACGGTATCATCCCAAAGGGTTAAGTTTATTGCTTGCGGTAGAGTTTTAATAATGGAACTGGCAATTCCGTATTTGGAACCGTCCGTTTGAATTAATCCAAGCGTCGATAATTTCTTAAGAGAAGCATCTATATTTGGAATATCTGCTAGTTCACGTAAGTGATCCAGAGTTACCAACGCACCGCCTAGTGAGCCTAAAATTCCGACAATATTTTTTTGAGGCTGATCAAGGGAATTGACTACCAAGACAGTAGCGGCCAAATCTGGTTCATCTCCTTGCAATTCTTTCAAAATCTCACTTAATGATTTACCTTCACGGGCAAGGGATGCCATTTCCAAAATTCGAAATGGATGCCCGTTTAAAGCCAGACAGATTTGTTCTATAATGGATGTTTCATTATTTAGTGGTTCGCGCCCTAACTCTTGCACGAAGAGCATGACCGCGTCATTTTTGGGCAGCCCAGATAGCGGAACGACTCGCCCTTCGCCCCAAAGTGAACGTGATTCAGATGCCAAAATAAAAAGACATTGAGGCAGAATGTTCAACAAAGACATCACTTGCTCGCGCTCTAACGCAAGATCGTCCAAAACAATCACAGCGTTAATTTTGTTTAATTCAGCACGAATCTGTCCATCGGTTGGCTTGCTATTTGTGTTGGCTGAAAAGAATGAATCGAAGAGTAACTGGACAATATCATCAAGCCCTACTGCATGTGCCGAGTGATAGGTCAGCCCATCAGGGAAGGCGTGAAATTATTCGGTATTTAATACATTACGCAGTAAGCTGGTTTTGCCAATGCCAGATTCGCCAAATAATGTCACAGAAGCAGATGAATGAATTGCAGATTTAATGGAAGCAGATTCTTCTGCTCTGTCTAACAGAGACGGAAATGGGCGCGGCTTTAAGCTAACATGCTTGGTGCGGCGTTCAAATTTGATGGGTGCAGAAGGCGGCGCTACATTAACAATCCCGCCGTTCACATCTCCAATTTGCAGGATGTAATTTCCTACAGCAATTTGTGCATCTGTAACATTTCCGCCAATTTTCAACTGTTGATTTCCAAGTGCGCTCATAATTTAATCTCCAATAATTCCATAAGTAAATTGGCTTCTTGAGTTTTATCGTTGACTATGCCGTCTAGCCATGCCGCGCGAATTTTCCATAGAATTTCATTGTATTTTGGTCCCGCAGGAACTCCACGCGCCTTTAAGTCCACCCCAGTGATATTGGCTTTGATATGGCGCCAGCTATGTAAATAAGTATACAATTTATTTTTTATTTGAGCGTCTTGATTTAATAAATATACTATTGCAACAGATTCCAAATGGAATGTATCTAAAAATTGCACACATTTACTTGGGCTTAAACCAGATAATTGATTTGCTTTTTTTAGTAACTCAGAACCTGAAAGCAGCAGCTTCATTAAATTTGCGGTAAAACTAAGCCGTGTATTTAAAGATTTAAGTGAGTCTGCAGAAAGGGGCATCAACCATAATAGCCATAAAAAATCACGCCTTGGCATAGATACACCAATGTCATTAAGATTGTCGATTGCGATCTGTAGATCAGCAAAGTTGATAATCTTTTGATTAAGAATCGATATGCTTGCAAATTCATTTGACAAAGCAGGATGAATCGATTTGAGCAAATTTAAATCAGCTAGACGCGCGATCATGAGATGCGCATTCGGCTCGTCTAATATTAAATCCAACTCATGCCGAATCCGTTGGGCGGAGAGTTTTTCTATCAGCCTGATTGCTTCAGGAATCAATTCAGCAGTTTCTACATCTATCTTGAATCCATAGCGCTGCTCATAGCGCACAGCGCGATAGATGCGCGTAGGATCATCTAAAAAAGAGTTTGAGTGCAAGACACGAACAATTCCCTTTTTAATATCTGCTTGTCCATTTATATCGTCACGCACTTCGCCAAAGTGATTTCCATCTAAGCGGATAGCCAATGTGTTAATTGTAAAATCGCGTCTCAAAATATCTTCGCTTAAAGAAGCGAATTTCACTGTAGGAAGCGCGGCGTTATGGGTATAAATTTCACTGCGGGCAGTGATGAAATCTACAAAAGAATTTTCGTTCAAAAACCATTTTGCTGTGCCAAAGTTTGCATGTGCGGTAACCTGTCCGCCATATTGTTTTGCGAGAGAACGCGCAAACGCAATCGCATCTCCCTCGCTGACAATATCAAAATCGGAAACAGGCTTGCGCAATAATAGATCGCGCACAAACCCTCCAACAACATACGCGGGATTTTTTGCAGACTGCCCAACACGCCGTAATACATCCAGACGCTCAGCCCGCAATATTTTTTCATCTTCCATTAAATGCAGCAAAGATTCCATGTTTATATTTTACGCCAAAGCAAGTAAAATCACAGAATGAGACTTTTTGAAACATGTATTCCTATCCTGCTCGCGATTTATTTAGTTTGGAAATTCCCGCGCCCTTTTCAGGTCACGCTACTGCCAGCCTTTACTGTTCTGGTTTTGATTGCCCATCTTTATAGTGAAGGGTATCGCTGGCAAATGATTCCGCTGTATGCATTGACTTTGATGCTGACTGTGTTTGCATATTTTTCTTTTGATATAAAACCTGCCGCTTCTTATTTAACGATTGGTTTGCTTGCCCTTTTTATAGCTTTACCTACCCTTTTGCCTGTTCCTGCCATTCCCAATCCAAAGGGACCTTACCAAGTAGGCACTACTTCTTTCGAATTGGTAGATAATTCTCGTAAGGAATTATATTCCGCTAAAGACGAAGCGCGCAGATTCATGATCCAAGTTTGGTATCCTGCCGAAATAAAAACCACAGATGTTAAGTCTTCATGGGTTTCGTATCCTGATATATATACACCCGCACTCTCTACGTTTATCGACATGCCGCCTTTTTTTCTTGAGCACATTGCTCTATTGAGATTGCCTGCCTATCAAAATGCACAGTTCGTAAATTCAGATAAACTTTTCCCTATCGTTTTATTTTCACATGGTTGGAAGAGTTTCAATGCTCAAAGCACCGGGCAAGCCATTGAGTTGGCGAGTCGTGGATTTATCGTTGTTGCCCCACAGCATACATATGGTGCGATTGTGACCGTTTTTCCAGACGGAACTGTTGCGCCTAATAACCCCGAGGCATTGCCGTCAGATGATGGCAGTCTAAACTATGAAACTATCGCCAGAGTGTTGGGCGATCAATGGGCTGAGGACATGTCGTTTACGCTGGACCAGCTTGAGGCGCAGAGTGAAGCGGCTTCTTTTTTCAAAGCACATATTGATTTTTCACATATTGGGGCTTATGGTCATTCAACTGGCGGCGGCGCTGCCATCCAATTTTGTGTTACTGATGCACGCTGTAAAGCTGTGTTGGGTATGGATCCATTTTTGCGCCCCGTCTCTGAAGATGTGCTTGAAAAAGGAATTTCACAACCTTCGTTTTTTATGTTTAGCCAAGTTTGGGTGGATAATGTGAATAGCAGGAACAACGCGCTCTTGAAAATTTTTCGACCAAAATTACAGAATAACTTCGGGGTCATTGAAATTAATGGCACTGCCCATATGGATTTTAGCGATTTGCCTTTTCTTTCGCCGATTGCCGCTCAACTTGGTTTGAAAGGTCCTTTAAAAGGTTCGCGCGTAAGTGAAATTGTGTATGCATACCTGATTGATTTCTTTGAAGTTACATTGAATGAAGGCAAGTCGAATTTGTTTGAAAATTCAAGCCCATTCGAAGAAGTGAAGTTTATTAATTGACCTTACACAGAACGTCCCGCAGGTTCCTTGAAAAAACCTTGTTGAGCTGCTCAAGCCTGCGGGACGTTGCGTAACATCAGTTATTAAATAAAGTTATGACCCCAAAAAGGAAACCATTCATAATGAATTTGAATCAACGTAAGGCAGTATCAATTATTCTTTTGATCGTCAGTATGATATTTCTAGCGATTGGGATTTCTGCTGATAATAATTTGTTTTCGTGGATAGCGATTGCGCTGGTCTTGATTTCGCTGGTTTTAGGAGGACGCTTTGCACGACCGCGGCGTCGAAGATAACAGAAAGAATTAATTTTGCCGAATCTATTAAATTGCCAATAAAATTGCGCGCTCTCAGGATGAACAAAGTACTCTATAATAAAGATTGGATGCCGTAGTTACAGAGTAAAAAAACCCATGAAAATTCTGTATGTTGAAGATGAAGTAGCGCACATTGAGCTTGTACGCCGGACATTGCAGGCTAGCCAGGTAGAGTTTTTACTCGATTCTACGGGGTATATAAACGAGGCTCTTTTAAAATTAAATGAAATTGAATATGATGTAGTGTTATGTGATTTTCGTCTACCAGATGGAACAGGGTTGGATTTAATTAAGGCAGTCCAGGAATTTACTTCCCCTCCAGCAATCGTAATTATTACAAACCAAGGAGATGATGAAATTGCCATCTCTGCCTTTAAAGCGGGGGCGGTGGATTATGTTGTTAAGAAACATGATTATTTAAATCGTCTGCCGGTTGTGTTAACCAATGCGGTGGCGCAAATAAAAATTCGCCAACAGCAAAAGGCGTTGCAGGAAAGCCAGGATAGATACCGCTCGTTGGTGGAAAAAATACCCGCTGTTGTTTTCCTGGATGATTTCTATGATGCAAGCATTTCTCACTATATGAGTCCAAAGATCTTTGAACTGACAGGCTATAGCCCAGAAGAATGGGCGCAAGGGGATGCGATATGGGAAAATTCTTTGCACCCAGAAGATAAGGATCGAGTCTTGCGCGAAGATGTTCGTTCCAGCGAGACAGGCGAAGTTTTTTATATTGAATACCGCCTGCGGCGCAAGGATGGGGAGTATCGTTGGGTAAGGGAAGAGGCACAGCTTCTCTTAGACGAACAAGGTAAACCGCGTTATTGGCAGGGCATCCTATTAGATATTACAGAAGAAAAATCTGCGGCAGATGCAATTTTGCAAAGTGAAGAGAAGTTTTTGAAGATTTTTCAATCCAGCCCGATTGCGATCTGTATCACACGATGGGATGACGGGGTATTTTTAGATGTTAACAGCGCTTATTGTGAATATACTGGATTTTACAGAGATGAACTTATAGGGCGAAGTATCATAGACGTTACAGGAGTGAGCGTGAAGGGCCGCGCTGATTTTCTTCAGCATTTGCAAGTTGAGGGAAGCTTGCTTGCAGTGGAAGATGAAATAAATATATCAGCTGGAAAAAAGAGATTAGCCTTAGCGTTTTATGAAACACTCTGGTTAGGTAACCAGCGCTGTATTCTTTCAATGTTGTATGATATTACCGAGCAGAAAATAGCCTTAACTGCTTTAAATAAAAGAGACTCGATATTAAGTGCGGTAAGTTTTGCCGCACAGCAATTTTTAATGCTCAATGATTGGCGCGCAGGAATTGGTATTGTGCTAGAGAAATTAGGCATGGCTACTTTGGCGAGCCGTGTTTATGTATTTAATTTAACAGTAGATGCAGATAATATAAGGCGTTCGTCGCAGATTTTCGAATGGGTGCGAGATGGTATTGTCGCTCAAATTGCCAATCCTAATTTGCAAAATCAGCCGATAATTGAAACTGGGCGTGTAGCATGGATAGAATTGCTTGAGCAGGGTCAGCCAGTTTTGCTAAATTGGACTGAGTATTCAGCAGAGGAGAAAAAAATCCTTGAGGTGCAAGGCATATACTCGCTGGTTTCAGTGCCGATTTTTGTGGAGCAAAAGCTTTGGGGATATATCGGCTACGACGAGTGCGTTGATAAAGACAGAAGTTGGCTGCCGTCTGAAGTGGATGCGCTTTTGGTTGCTGGTAATCTTTTAGGTTCGGCTATTCAGCGTGAAATTTCAGATAATGCCTTGAAAGCAGAGAGAGATTTTGCAAGTAATATTTTGAATAGCATGGCACAGGGTTTAACTGTTTCAAACAAAGATGGCGTATTTGAATATGTTAATCCTGCTTTTGCCAAAATGATTGGCAAGACCTCGGACGAACTTATAGGTCAGAGCCCTGAAGAGACTTCCAGCGAAGAAAGAAAAGAAATATTAGCAGAAGAAAAAGAGCGGCGAAGCCAAGGAATAACTTCGTCGTATAGGAACCATTTAATCCATCAAGATGGGCGTGAAATTCCTGTGCGGGTTACTGGCTCTCCACGATGGGTAGACGGGCAGATCTCAGGAACAATTGCGGTAATCACAGACCTGACAGAACAAGAGCAGGCCGGGCAAGCATTGCGGGCTAGTGAGGTTAGCTTTCGGGATCTATTTAATACCATTGGCCAGGCTGTTTATATTCAAAATAAAGAGGGTCAGTTTTTGGATGTGAACGACGGAGCTGCGGTTATGAGCGGTTACCCCAGAGAAGCGTTGCTTGGAAAAACACTTTCTTTTTTAAGTTCACCGAACCAGAAAAGTATTGAGAAAATAGCAGAAAGAATAAAAAATGCATTTGATGGCGAGCCTCAGCATTTTGAGTTTTTGGGCTTGCGCAGCACTGGTGAGATATTTCCTTGTGATATTCATTTTTATAAAGGAAATTATTTTGGTCAGCAGGTAGTTATTGCTCTGGTAGAAGATGTTACTGATCGTAAAGCTGTTGAGCGAACCGTGTGGGAAAGTAATAAAATCCTTCAGCGTCAATTGAGGGAGTTGGTAGTGTTACATAACGCAGCTCAGGCAGAAGCGCAAGGAATTTCTGAAGACGAGATTATCACGAACGTGGTGATAACCCTTACTAGCGTGTACCCAGATGTGTGTGGAGCTTTATTGATCAATGAAGCAGGCAACTTATTAATTCCGCACCCTTCCTATGTTGGGGCAAATGTTGCTAATTGGACGCAAGGTTATACATTAGACCGCGGAATCACCGGAAGATCTGCTTCAACTGGAAAATCTGTCATTATATATGATCTTGCAGAGGAATCAAATTATATAGAAATAGCCACGGATATACACTCTGAATTATGTGTTCCAATTCGCGTCAATGAAAAGGTAATTGGCGTTTTGAATGTAGAAAGCCATGAAATAGGGATGTTTACCGAAGGCGACGAAAGGTTTTTAGCGACAATTGCAGACGGGTTGGGTTCTGCCTTAGAGAGGATTCGCCTTTTGGAGGTAAAGCAAATCCAATTAGAGCATGAAGCGGCGATCGTGGATTTAATGAAAATAGGCGCATCTTCCCTCGACCTAAATTTGGTTCTGCAATCCCTGCTGAATCAACTCCTCAAGCTAATTCCTTCTGATTTTGGCAGTGTTCAGTTGCTTGAAAGGGAAGACTTACGGCTTGTAGCAACTTTTGGTTTTAAGTCAGAGTTGTTTAATGAGAATGAACTTTTTCCAGTTATTAATTTCCCAATCAATAAACAGGTTATATATGAAAAAAGGCTAAAAAATATCCCAGATGTAACCGCAGAAAGTAGCTATATTCAAATGGCGGGTGCTGAGAATATTCGCGCATTTATGATTGTTCCGTTGATCTATAAGGAACGAATTATTGGCTTGATTACTTTGGATAGTAACACTCCAAGTCGTTACACACAGGCTGATGAAAACCTAGCAATCGTAGTTGCAGATCATATTTCCGTTGCTGTTGAGAATGCGCGTTTGTATGAAACTGAAAGAAAGCGCTCAAAAATCATTGAGACTTTTGCAGAAATAACCAATAAAATTGCCACCTCGCGTGATGTACTGCCAATTCTAGATGATGTGATTCAACAAGGAGCTTCCCTGCTAACTGCAAGTCATATGGCTGTCTATTTATTGCAAGACGATGAGTGTACCCTCAAGATCGTTTCGGCAGAGGGAAAGTATCGCGATCAACTGCTTTCGCACACAATTGTTGTGGGGCAAGGCATCACTGGCAATGTTGTGTTAAATAAATTACCAGAAGTTGTCAATGACTTTGCAAAAGATAGTCGTTCTTATACCGTGCCGGAAACTTCCATTGATGAAGGGCGCAAAGAAATTATGATGTCTGCCCCACTTTTGTTGCGAGACAAAGCAATTGGAGCAATTAATGCATGGAGAATGCGGGTTGACGGCAATTTTGATGAATCTGAACTGAATTTTCTGATAAGTATTGCCCACCAAATTTCTGTTGCAGTTGAGGCGAGCAGGTTGTTTGAAGAAACGCTGCGCCGAGAGAAGGAGGCAGAAGCCATCGCAGAAGTAGGAAGAGGTATTTCAGAAACATTGCAATTAAATATCGTCATGGAGCGTGTGGCGCTGTATTCGAAAGAACTTATGCACACAGAAACCAGCGCTGTATATATGGTTGAAGAAGGAAATGACATTTTGCGGGCAATTGCTGCCTTCGGTGAAGAAGCTGAAGAGATTAAAAATGATCCACTTAAGCTAGGCGATGGTATTCTGGGAAGTATCGCTCTGAGTAAAATTGCCGAGATAGTTAATAATACCGAACATGATTCACGCACAGTAATTGTCAAAGACACTCAAGTTGCATCTGACGAATATATTATGGGTGCGCCTATTTTGTTTAAAGAAAAATTAGTGGGTTTGATTGCTGTTTGGCGAACGGGCCCAGGGCTGGCGTTCAAAGCATATGAATTAGATTTTCTCGTAAGGCTTGCTCAACAAGCTGCAATCGCTATTGAAAATGCGCGTCTATATCATGAGACGTATCGTCAGCTCGACGAACAGGAAATGATCAGCCGATTTTCTAATGCGATGCGTTCTGCAAAAGGACCGCATGAAATGCTGCCGATCTTGTTAGCCGAGACAAAAAAGATCATTGATACTGATTCGGTTTCGATTTGGATGCACGACCCAATTAATGATGTTTTGGTGCAAAAATTAGCGAGCGGCATTTTTGAAAACCTGCCAAATAAAGAATTTAAACCAACAGCTGGGATTATTGGGCGGGTGTTTATGACGGGCGAGCCTTATATTTCGGATGATCTATTTGCAGACCCTATGGCAAATCGTGAAGTTGTTGCGCATTATGGAGTAGGTTGGAGCGCAATTGTAGTGCCTATTCAAGCGGGTACTAAAACAATTGGCGGAATAGGAGTTGCGCTGGGCTTGCCGCGCAAAATTACCCAGAATTATGTATATATTCTTTCGACGCTTGCAGAAATTGCTGGAAGTTCTATTTATAGAGCAGAGCTTTTTGAAAGCACAGTTCGCCAAGTTCATCATTTGACCACGCTGCGAGAAATTGATTCTGCGATTGCCTCGAGTTTTGATTTGAAAGTGACACTTAATATTCTGCTGGATTATATGTTGAAGGAAATGGGTGTTGATGGTGCGGTGATATTTGAATATCAGCAATATCAAAACACACTTACGTTTGTTGCTGGCAGAGGTTTTGATAATACAGCGCTGGGCTACCTTGCTGCAGCGCTCAGGGATCCTTTAAGCGCTGACGCTTTTATGAATAGAAATGATGTCTATATTGAAGATCTCTCTGTTGATTCCGCCAAGAAACATTTGGTAGTCGGTGATTATGTAAGTTATTATGGTGTTCCGTTAGTTAGCAAAGGGCAGGGAAAAGGAGTGTTAGAAGCTTTTTTCAAACACTCCTTTGTGCCAACAGCAGATTGGGTGGATTTTGTACGTACACTTGCAGGGCAAGCTACAATTGCTTTGGATAACTCGAATTTGTTCGATAATTTACAACGCTCAAAGCAGGAATTGGAAATGGCGTATGATACAACCTTGGAAGGTTGGGGCAAGGCGCTTGAATTACGAGATAAAGAAACGCAAGGACATACCCGTCGCGTTACAGACTTGACCTTGATGCTGGCGCGGCAAATGAATATTGGGAATGAAGATTTGATTCATATTTATCGCGGGGCGCTGCTGCATGATATTGGCAAAATGGGAGTTCCAGATCACATTCTCAGAAAAGCAGGAAAACTTGATGATGATGAATGGCTTGAAATGCACAAGCATCCTCGTGATGCATACGATTTATTATTGCCGATCGCTTATTTGCGGCCCGCTTTAGACATTCCGTATTGTCATCATGAGTACTGGGATGGAAGCGGGTATCCGCGTGGCTTAAAAGCCGAAGAGATTCCTCTCGCGGCGCGCATCTTTGCAGTGGTGGATGTGTGGGACGCCTTACTCTCTGATCGTCCTTATCGAGATGCGTGGAGTAAAGAAAAGGTTTCAGAGCATATTAAGCAAGAAAGCGGCACGCACTTTGATCCTCAGGTTGTAACCATATTCCTGAAGATGGTAGAAAATATATAGCGGCAGGCTTTCGCCTGCCGCTACTGTTTTGTATTAAGCCGAGTTTTCGGATTTAAATTATTTTTATATACTTGCGCTTTCCAACTTGCAGAACGCCCTTTTGAGGAAAGGGGATCGCACCATTTTCCAGTGTTTTGCCGTCTAGCTTCACGCCTTTTTGTTCTATTAATCTGCGTGCCTCGGCTTTGCTGGGCGCCAAGTTTGTTGCCAAGATTACATCAAGAATAGTTTGACCATCCTGTAGTTTGTATTCGGGCAATTCGTCAGGCGCTTCCTTTTTTTGGAATGTTTTGATAAACGCTTCTTGCGCGGCTTGAGCTTGTTCTTCCCCATAGAAGATGCTCACAATCTCAAGCGACATCTTCATCTTTGCATCGCGCGGATGCATTGCGCCTGATGCAAGTTCTTGTAAAAGAGTCTCAATTTCTTTTGGCGACCAGCGTGTAACAAGGTTCATAAACTTTTCCATGGCAGCATCTGGAATGGACATTAGCTTGCCATACATATCATCTGCGCCAGAGTTGATCGGCACAATGTTGCCTGTGGATTTCGACATTCTCTGCACGCCATCGGTGCCGGGTAGAATTCCGCAAATGACACCAACCAGAGGTCTTTGTCCAAGAGCTTCTTGAAGTTTTCTGCCTGCAACAATGATATTAAATAATTGATCTGTGCCGCCAATTTGTACGTCTGTTTTCATAGCGACGGCATCATACCCTTGCATGAGTGCGTAGAAGGTTTCGTGCAAATACACAGGCTCGCCGGATTTGAGGCGCTTGTCGAAATTTTCGCGCGCTAAAAATTGTTGGATGGTAAAGTTTTGTCCAAGACGAATCAGATCGAGCAGGGAAAGTTCTGAGAGCCACTCGCCGTTATAGCGCACTATTGTCTTTTGTGGATCCAATACACGAAAGGCTTGTTCTGCGTATGTTTTTGCGTTGGATGCAACTTGTTCTTGCGTGAGAACGGGACGCGCTTTATTCTTATCAGAAGGATCTCCCACGAGGGCAGTATAACTGCCGATCAGAAAAGTTACTTCGTGGCCAAGATCTTGAAATTGACGCAGTTTACGCATGGAGATGGTATGACCAAGATGTAAGTCAGTAGATGTAGGGTCGTAGCCGCAATAGACGCGTAAAGGTCTACCCTCTTTTTGAGATTCGGTCAGGCGTTGGCGAAGTTCGGCGGTCATATTCTTTTTTGTTTCTTCATCGCCGTATTCGGTGCCTTGCATTAAGAGTTCTACTTGTTCATCTATGTTCATCATTCATGCTCCAAATGGTATCCGCAGATTTCATCAATCTGCGGATACCATTGTTATGTTTATTGTGCGGGTTCTTGTGTAGGTAATACGTTCATCCACAAGTCGAAAGTTTCAACGTTAAATGCGGTTCGTGATTCTTCCAACCAAGTGCGGAAGGCGCTGTCTTTTGCGCTGGTCAAGTCTACATCTGATACGGGTCGGTTTTGACGCGCGAGCAGTTGGATGATGTGAAATCCAAAATCAGATTGAACAGGCTGGCTGATTTCGCCAACTTTAAGGGCAAAGGCGGCATCTTCAAAAGGAGCTACCATTGCGCCGCGTCCGAACCAGCCAAGGTCGCCGCCGCTTTCTGCAGAGCCAGGGTCTTTGGATAATTCAAGGGCGAGATTGAAGAAATCTTCACCGTTGGCGAGACGTTGGCTGACAAGTTTGGCTTCATCTTCAGTATCAACGAGAATATGACGCGCCCATACTTGATCAACTTCTGCGGTCATGTCTTTGGTGATTATTTCATAAATTTTAACGCGCAGTAAGTCGGTTTCTACCAGTTTACGGTAATTTGCTTCGGTGATGCCAAGTGTTGCATAGCCGTCTATATTTTCTTGAAGTGCTTTCTTGAAGCCTTCTTCAGTATAGGGGGTAGCTGTGGGCGCAGGCGTTGATGTTGGCGCGGCTGTTGCTGTGGCAGCGTTGGTTGGCGTAGCCGTCAGCGTGGATTCGGCTGTTGGTGTTGCACCAGCTTGCTCGGTTGTGGCTGAGGCGGGTGTTTCTGCAATCGTTTCTGTGGCTGGAATTAAAGTGGCGGTTGCAGGAATCGATGTGGCTGTAAACAAGGGCGCTTTTGGTGTGAGCAGTTTAATTGTTTCTGCAACATAGGTTGGTGTGATAAATGCCGTGGCGGTAGCTTGCTCTGGCGCTGGGGTAGGTGTGCCGTTCGGGAAGTATTCATAGAGTTCCCGAACTTTTGCATCAATTTCATCTTCGCTGACTGAAATACCGCGCTTGGCGGCTTCTTGGCGGATGATTTCTTCGTTGATCATTTGGTCGAGAACTGTTTTGCCAAGTGCGGCGGGGGAAGATAATGATTGTTGAATTTGATTTAGCTGTGCAGATACATCAAAGCCAAACTGTTGGTATTGTTGATACAGTTGATAGCTTTGTAATAGGCTTCGTTCTTCGAGCCGAACGCGCGCTTGAAATTCGTGTGTGGGGATATTTACATCGCCCACTGTGGCGACAGGCTTGTTAGGTTGTAGATATTTTTCATCATAATAACCGTAGCTCAGCAAGCCGACAACAATAATAATGATCGCTAAAAAAATGTATAGGATGATCTTTGTTTGTTGTTGTTCGCGCTGTAAGCGAGCTACGTGTTTTTTGTGAGGCGGGGGTTTATGGCCCTCATTGGGTGTAGGCATGACTCTTGCTCCTTGAAATTGCTCTTTAAGACATAAGCAAACAGGTGAGCGTCACTGCAAGTGACGCTCACCTGCCCTTGTTTTGAACGGCATGTGCGATGATTTGCTCACGCCATTGTGTTTTTATCGTTCTTCAATAAACCTGCCGGTGAAGGGCAGGATGGCGATGTGGCGCGCCTGTTTAATGGCGGCGGCTACTACGCGCTGGTGTTTGGCACATGCGCCGGTTTGGCGGCGAGGGCGGATCTTTCCATCTTCAGTGATGAATTTTTTTAGTAATTCTGTTTTTTTGTAATCAATTACGATAGACTTATCGCCGCAAAATTGACATGTTTTTGGTTTGGCAAAAAAACGGCGGTCGCCGCCTTCGCCTCCCATCATTTGATCGTCAGCCATTGTATACTCCTACTTGTTTGAGCTTTTACATTTTATGTAAAAGTGGATATTAATCTTTCACGTTGTACTTAAATAACTAAAACGGAAATTCGTCTTCTTCGGGCGGGGTGGGCAGATTGTCGGCGTGGGCGCTGGGTTGTTCGCTGTGATGAGCATGGGATGCATCGCGTTTTTCGCCAAGCATCATCATTTCGCTGGCAACAATTTCAACACTGACGTGTTTGCCGCCTTCTTTATCATCCCATTTACGAGTTTGCAAACGTCCTTCAATATAGACTTGTTGCCCCTTGACGAGATATTGTTTGCAAATCTCTGCCAAAGAACCCCACACTACAATATTGAACCATTCGGTTTCGCTATGCTTTTCTCCGTTTGCGCTATTCCATGAGCGGCTGACTGCAACCGTAAAGGTTGTAACAGGCTTGCCGACGGGAGTGTAGCGCATTTCAGGGTCGCGCCCTAAATGCCCGATAATCATTACCTTGTTTAAGCCTCGGCTCATACAGGTTCTCCTTATCCCGGATTATTAATTTCAGTTACGCAACGACTGTCAGCATGTGGCGTAAAACTGTTTCTTGAAAGCGCAGGTTGCGCTCTAGATCGGCGACAGTGGAAGGTTTGAGCGCCATGTTGAAAAGAACATATTGGCCTTCACGTTGCTTGCGAATGTTGTAAGCGAGTCTGCGACGACCCCAAACATCCACTTTGGTAATATCGCCGCCTGATTCAGTGATCCAGCCTTTAACTTTTTCGACAACGCTTTTAAAAGCGTTCTCATCCAAGTCAGGTTGGAAGATACAAACGAGTTCATAATTGTGCATTAGGGAAATCCTCCTTTCCATGGGTTTGCTCCTGTTCACACCGTAGGTGAGCCAGTTGCGGAAAGGCACGTATTGTTATAACGTACCTGTTGAGTTGAACGAGCGCAAGTTTACCATAGAAATTGGATAGACTTTATGCGCGGATTACTTCTGATAATGTTTTAATGAAAGACTCTCTTCACTCAAGCTTGGGTTTGACTCTAAGCAACTGGCATTTACAACTCCTACTTGGAGCAATGGGTTTTATCTAAATGAAGGTTAGAAGCATTAAATATCTGATATGAAATTAAAAACAGAACAACTGCTTAACACGAATGCCGCGAAAATGCGAACTTCGCGAATAAAATCTTCAAAAAATTAGCTGTATTCGCTCGTTCGCGCTATTCGTGTTTGATTTTGAACTTATTTCACGTTTGAAGTACTAAATAGAAAGAGACTCTTATAAAGAGTCTCTTTCTATTGCTGGGGGCAATGGATTTGAACCACTATTAATTGAGTCAGAGTCAATCGTCCTGCCATTAGACGAGCCCCCAAAGTCCAGCGGTCAGTATTTTAGCATAGCGAATACATTCGGGCAAGCGATGCAGGGATATTAAGCGCCCTGCACATCTTTGTTGTGAATTATTGATAGATAAAGTTTTAACCATTCTGCGGCTGAAGCCTGCCAAGAGAAGTCTTTCAACATGCCGGCATGTTGAAGCTTTTCCCATTGCTCGTGGTTGCCATATGCCTTAATTGCTTTGCGTATAGTAGCAGATAATGATAGCGCTGTTTCCTTTTGAAATAGAAAACCAGTTTCATTGTTTTCGATTGAATCCTTTAAGCCGCTAATAGCTCGCGCTATCGGTACGCACCCGTAGCGCATGGCATGCATCTGTGAGAGACCGCAAGGCTCGTAGCGCGACGGCATAATAAACATATCTGCTCCCGCGTAAATCTGACGTGCAAGCCCGGTATCATAGCGGGTTTCAACCTTTATTTTTTTAGGAAAAAGCTCTTGCAACTTAAGCGCTTCCTCTTCAAGTTTGGGGTCGCCTGTGCCTAGAATTGCTATTTGAATATTTGTTTTCAGCAAACCCGTCAAAGATTTTAGGGCAATATCAAATCCCTTTTGTGCATTCATGCGTGTGACCATGCCCAATAGCGGAACTTGATTTTCCACAGGCAGGCGCAAACGTTCTTGCAAGACCATTTTGTTTTTAGGTCGCTGCATTAATGTCTCGATCGAATAATTAACCCCAATGGCTGGATCATCTTCAGGATTAAATGATTGCGCATCCATGCCGTTTAATATGCCATGCAGTGTTTCTTTGCGGGCAAGCAGAAAATCCTGCAGACCATATCCATATTCGGGTGTAAGTATTTCCTGCGCGTAAGAAGGTGAGATTGCAACGATCGCATCGGATGCCCATAGCCCTAATGGCATTGGCAGGATGCGCGCCCATTCAGGCAGGTCTGTTTGGGCGTGAGGCAATTCATAGGCGTTGACAATCTCGCTTATATCTGGACCCATTTGAGGGAGATTGTGAACGTTGATAATCGAAGCGACTCGCCGTGTACCTTCATCCCAGCGTTTCACTAAATTTCCATATGCGGCAAGAGCGGTATGCCAATCGTTGCAGTGGACGATATCAACATCCCAGCCGATGTGACGCGGTAATTCAAGCGCGGCTAACGAGAAGAACGCATATTTTTCCGCATCTAATTTGTGATCAGATGAATAAACAGAACCACTGCTGCGAATTGGTTCACCATTGATGAAGTAAACAGGCATGCCGTCTAGCGTTGTGGTGTGCGCTTCAACCGCAAGCTGGGAGTCGCCTCTCTTTAATGAATATGATGCCAGCGGACGCGTTTCTGCATGCACAACCGAGTGCATAGGTAAAACGAGACGTACGTCAATTTTAATTTCATCGGTAGAAAGGGCGCGTAATGCACGAGGTAAGGCGCCAGCCGCATCGCCAAGCCCCCCGACTTTTACGAAAGGTTCCGCTTCTGCGGCTAAAAACAAGATATTGATGGTTCGAGGCATGGGCGCTATTGTACAGCATATTAAAAAGTAGAGCGAGATAATTATCTCGCTCTACTTTTTACGGTTTTATGTAACGCTTTACTGCCCTCTTACATACCAAATAGAACCAGGTGAATCGTAGGAATTACCTTCGCCCATGATGATGTGAGTTGTGCCTTGTTCGTCAATATCCATTTCATAGTAATCACCAAATGGGAAGCGGAAGCCATCAGCAGTGATATAAGCGTATCCGCTGACGTAATCAGAGATATCCTTTTCTGCTGTCCATGTGGAACCGCCGTTGGTCGAACGGCGATAGTAAGTATTCCACGAGCCGTTGGTGCGTTCGTCCATCCATGAAATACGCACATCTCCATTTCCAATTGCGGCAATTGCAGGGAAATTATGCGAGATGGTTGCGCCAGCAGTGGAGACATCTGCGCGTGTGCTCCAGGTTGCGCCACCGTCAGTGGATTTGTAGAAGTAGGTATGAGCAGGACCAAAGTCTACATTACTAGCGTTGGAAAGCGCGTATAAGTTTCCTGCATCGTCGCCAGTCATAACGATTTGCGCGCCGAGATAAGCCCAACCGCATAAATAATCTGCGGGGCATTTCTCAGGAGCACGGGAAACATCTACAACTTTGCTCGTCCATGTAGCGCCGCCGTTAGTGGATTTGCTAATTACTAGATTGACTTTTCCTCTAGCACCGCCGTTTGCTTCATACCCAGCCCAAGCCATGAACACTGCGCCATTTGAAGCAACATATCCGCCGCCCGCCATTGCCCAGCCTAATTTGCCGGTGTATTTAACTTCAGATTGGGTAAATGTTTGCCCGCCATCGTGAGACGAGGCAACATATAGTTTTTGAGTATGGGTATAGGATACATATACATCTTGCCCGCGCACAGCCAGGATCGGTTTATCTACTGCGGCATTGGTAGCATCTGCAATCACTACGCTCCAAGTTTGACCAAAGTCAGTGGATTTGGCAACAGCGATATCGCTTTTGTTGGCTTCCATCCAGGATGCGTAGACAGTGCTTCCGTCTACAGGGTCAACAGATAGTTGAGAATCCCATTGACCAGTGTTGGCACCGTCAATATAAATTGTAGTTGGCGCTCCCCAAGTTGTGCCGTGATCGTTGCTGATCTGTAATATCTGGGTTGGGTTGCCGCATGTGGCACAACCGGGCACGCCATAGTATTGAGGATATAACATATAGACGTGACCAAAACGGTCAGAGGCAATCGCAGGCTCCCATTGATCACCATTAAAAAACCCCAACCGAGTCTGGGAAGAAAAACCAGCGGGTGGGGCGGCAGGGGCAATCACACCAGCAGGTACCTGTGCAGAAATAACGGATGCCAAAGGACCAACAGTCTTGCGTTTGGCTTTGGCAGGTTCCTGTTGAGCAGTAGGAACCGTAGCGCCGAGAAATGAAGCGATTAGCGCTGTGAGAACGAGCAGGGATAATACGACGAACGGTTTTTTGGTTGAAACACGAACAGACATATACTTCTCCTGTGATAATTTTCTCTGGACGCCCAGAGTTATATACAGTTTACAAAATTGTTAGGGGTGTTGTCAACCTACGCGTACCTTAACACATGTGCAATAAGGTACAAACATTAGAAAACGATTTCTAATTCCTGTGCCAATATCTCTACAGTTAAAGAAGATCCTGCCAAACAAATAAATTCACCATCTGCATGAGCGGGGAAAGTTTTGTCCAATGAGCGGATGCTGACCCGTTTGGCGCGTCTCATCTTAACCTCAGGCTGGGTGCCCTGCGTGCCGCGTAGGAAGTGGGGAATCATTCCGAGGATTCTTGCTCGTGATGCGCTCTCTGCAATGCATAGATCAAACAACCCGTCGTCTGCTTTGCTCTCGGGTGCCATTTGAAAGCCGCCGCCCATGCGCTTACCGTTCATCACAGAAACCATCAGCGAAACTTGTTGAATAGGTTTCTCGTTGTCTAGGATAATCTCTAGTGTGGGTGGGTTGTAATAAATGAAGACAGTTTTGATCACGCCGATCAGATACGCAGGCAAGCCGCGCGTCCAACGGATTTTTACTGCTTCGTGTCCAACTGCCGCGTCAAAGCCCACGCCGATACCATTGCAGAAATAGCGTCCATCTGGATAGTCTCCGCCTTTGACCAGGCCGAGATCTACTTTTTTCCTGCGATTCAAAATTAATGTTTGCAGGCTGTCCTTCAAGTTTGTGGGAATACCGACACTGCCGGCAAAATCATTGCCTGTGCCGATCGTTAATACTGCTATGGCATTTTTTGTAAATCCTGTTTTGCGAGCTTGCATTAAACCGTTGAGCGCCTCATTAAGTGTGCCGTCGCCGCTGGCGCATACGATCACATCGTATCCACTTTGAGCGGCATTCTTTGCAAGCTCAGCGGCGTGCCACTGTTTATTTGTGGTCACTAAAGTGTAATCAAGCCCAGCCTTTGTAATAGTAGATTCAATTTGCGGAATGGATTTTCCTGCCAGTCCGCGCCCTGAAATTGGATTAACGATAATGTAGTATTTCAAAATGCTATTTCTCCAATCTGTTCAAAATTGATGTCGAAAGTTTCCTGCGCTTCGGCCTCTGATTCGGCGTCAGCCCAGTCTCCGGCTTTCTTGCCGCGTTCGCAATAAGAACGATAGGTGCAAAATAGGCATGTCTTTTCGTTATCGGTGCGTGGAAAATCTTTGCCGCTTATGATCTCGTCTTCCAGTTTTTCCAATGCGCTCCAATCTCGTTTAAATTGTGCGGCATTGTATGGAAAAACCGCTGACTCTGTGGGAAAGTCTGAGAACCAGTAGGTCATTTCTATATTTTCAGGATTAAAGGTTTTTCCTTGATTTAGTTGCAATCCAGCTCTGACCATTAAGGCGCGGTATACGCGTGTTTGCCAGCGCATGACCAACCATTCATTTTTTGGGCGCTTGCGATATGTTTTCCAATCGTAGATGCGGGCGTTGCCTTCGCTTGAGATGGCAATCAGGTCAAATTTGGCAAGCAGGCGCGAGTTCCGTAATGGAGCGGAGAGGGTGAATTCTGGGTAAAGAGTCCAGCCATCTAGATCGGGTTTGTGAATAAAAAAATTATGCCACCATCTTTGTAAATTAGGCGAGTTGGCAAGGCGGGCGATTTTTTGGTCGGGTAAATTTAAAAGATGTTGTTGAACAAGGCGGTGAAAGAATTCACCCTCTTTAAGGTGTAATTCATTGTCGAGGGCGGGTTCACTTTCCATAGCGGGATAGTCGAGTTTTTCTATGTAGCGCAATTGAAAACGGCGCGGGCAATCTTGGTAATCCTGCAATGAAGATTGGGAGAAAGTAAATGGATTTGAAATAGGCATGGCAGTATTATATTAGACTTTGCTTAACATTGTATCGTGCTTGATTTTGTGATAATGTTCGTTTACTCCATTTTAAGAGGTGACGCATGCGCGTATGTATTTTGTCTGACGAAGAAATTAAGAATTTTGACCCATCGCCTTATATCAAAGATTTTGATTGGAAGATGGTGACCATGCACGCGCCTGTGATGGATGTTTTAAAGCCGCTTGCTGAGAAAAATGAGTTTGATGTTTTTTTGAATCTTTGTGAAGGCTACGAGATGGATGGGGATGATCCTTTGGAGTATGAGGGAGCTGAAGTAGTTGATGCGCTGGAAAAGCTGAACTTGTCTTTTACCGGGGCGCGCTCCAATTGTTATGACCCTACCCGTGAAGAGATGCAGGCGATCGCAGATGCCAATGGAGTTAATTTTGTGAAGGGGTATCAGGTGAAAAATGCGGAAGAAGCAAAAAAATTGGTGAAAAATTTGCGCTATCCAATTATGATCAAACATCCGAAGAGTTATGGCAGTACCGGCATGACGCGTGAATCCCGCGCAGATACGCTAGAGCAAGTGTGTGCACAAGTAGAAAGAATTTGTACAGAGTTTGGCGCGGCCCGCATGGAAGAGTTTATTGTTGGCAAAGAATTTAATGTGTTGGTGGTTGAAAATGCGGACGACCTAAGCAAGCCATTTGCATACCCGCCTGCTGAATTGGTTTTTCCGCCTGGAGAAGAATTTTGGCATGTTGACGTGAAGTGGAATTATGACGTAGTTTTTGATTTTAAAAGAGTGACCGATGAAGAATTGATCGCACATTTGCATGAAATTGCGAAAAGAATGTTCCTCGCTATGGGTATTGCTGGTTATGGACGCTGTGATATTCGTATGAATGAGCAGGGTGAGCTATTTATTTTGGAGATCAATCCCAACGGCGGTATTATGTTTAAGCCTGAGGAATATGGTCCTGCAGATTATATGATCTTGTACGATGACCAAGGGTATAAAGGGTTTTTTGAAAAAATATTTCGTTCTGCGTTGGCGAGAAAGAATATTCAGTAGTGCGCTAACTCAGTGTTTAAGCGCTGATTCTTTTTGAGGGATAAAAAAACCGATTCGAATATGAATCGGTTTTTTTATCCCTGTTTAGTGATGTTATGGTTCGCTAATAACAAGATTGTCGAAATGAGCTTCCACGATTAAGAAGGTTTCGTTAAAGGATGCGGCGGCAAACCCCGCGTCGCCAGATGTGTAGCTAGAATCGGTGGTTTCTGCGATTACTTCTCCGTTAACTTCTAGTGTTAATTGATCGCCAATGCAGGATGCCCGTATATGATTACTTGCATTGACTTCATTGACCGCACTTGAAAATTTCCAATCTGCAAGAGCAGAAAGCTCGTTTTTTTCGATCTTAATAATTACCCCGTATCCGTCGCCGCTGATGGCGAACACGTACCCTGAAGATCCGTCGGTGTCATTATGATTTAATCGGCAAACCACGCCATAGCCGGCGTTGTTATCAGGCGGCCCCGAAGCCTGTTCAATGTCTACGTCTATATAACTGTCTGTAGATTCAATTGAAATACGAGACCATGTCCATAAATCACTAAAGCTTTGTATGGAAAATACGCCGTTTGAAAATCCCGTCATCCCGTCTTTGTCTTGATAGGTCTCAACCACATCATTTTCTGTGCTGAAATCGTCTTTATAAATAACATTGCCGGTTGTAACTGGTGCTTCTGTGGGCAGGGCTTTTGTAGAAGGGTGGTTATTATCAACATCAGGGCTCGATACTCCGTTCATTATAGTGGCGCAGGCTAGTAAAAATAAACTGATCATCATCATTAATAGAACTCGATATGGCTTATTCATTTTCTCTCCTTGTTTGTGTTTTTTTTGACTGACTTTTTATTACTGAAGCGATTGCAGGAATTCCAGCACATGCTTAGAATCGTCTCCGCCTGCTTGCGCGTGGACAATCAACGGGATGCCGTGTGGACCGGGGATATTTTTTGCATCAGGATATGTCATTAAAATTGTTTGAACGATTTCCAGTTTGCCAAGCATTGCCGCGGCATATAGATCGAGACGCGCTCCATGTTCAAGTAGGTAATTGGCAATATCTTTGCGTCCCATGTGCGCCGCCGCACCAAGGGCGGTTTCCCAGTCGCCAGCGCCCCAATCCCAAGATGCATTTACCAATCCAGGTTGCTGGGCAAGAAGCTCTTTGACGCGTTCAAGATCAGCATGAGCTTTGCCGACAAATTCAAAAACGATTTTTGAGTCTAATGCAGGTTTAGTTTCCATATCTTGTCTCCTGTGTTTATTAGATTATACCTTTTCGCGGTGATATAATCTTCAAACTAGTTTGAAGAAATAAATATTCTTAATGAGGTGAATATGATTGACCCTGTAATTTACACGTTTAATATTTTTGGATATCAGTTTCCGCTATATTGGTATGGCGTGATCGTTATGCTGGGCGCAGTTGCCGGCACTTGGCTTGCAGAGAAAGAAATCTCTCGGCGCGGCGAAAATGGTGAGGTGATTTGGGATGCGTTGGTTTGGGTATTGCCTGTCGGCTTAATTGGCGCTCGTTTATGGTTTGTAGTCAACGCGACACTTGGCGGAAATTCTCTATATTTGACTAAACCTTTGGAAATATTAAATATTCGCGCAGGGGGGCTGCATTTTTTTGGCGGGTTATTGTTTGGCGGAATTGCCTTATTGTATTACTTGAACAAGAATCGCATGGACATCTGGCTCTTCTTAGACTCTATTGCGCCTGCTGTATTGTTAGGGCAGGCAGTTGCAAGACCTGCGAATTTTATTAATCAGGAATTATATGGTCCGCCAACTAATTTAATATGGGGTATTTCTATTGCTGCTGACCATCGTTTGCCTAGCTACCCAGCCAGCCAATTCCCAGTGGAAACGACGCGCTTTCACCCGACCTTTGCATATGAAATGATATTAAATGTAGCAATCGTGCTTTTCTTATTATGGCTTGCGCGCCGTTATCAAGAAAGCTTTAAAGCAGGCACAATTTTTGGAGTGTGGCTAATTCTAGCTGGGCTCTCAAGAACTGTGATTGAATTATTCCGCCCGGATCAACCGCGCATCGGTGACTCGATTGTCACATATACAATGCTGGCATCTTTAATAATGTCCATTGTAGGCATTGTGATATTGCTGATCCGCTATGGAAAATTGCAAGCCGCTTTCGCTAGTGACTGGCAGGATGGATACACCCTTTCGAGTCAGAACAAGACTGGGAGGAAGTTGAAAGAATTGTCAGACATTCCTCTTGCTTTAGTAGCGGCTAAATCTTTAACCAGAAAGTCAAGCGCTGTAAAATCTACATCGGCAAAAAAATTGGTGAGCAAGAAGAAAACTACAACTGTTGGTGCAAAAACGAAACCTGCCAAAACCAAATCAAAGCCAGCCAAAGCGCCGGCGCGTCCAGCTCGTAGGAAATAGCACAACGTTTCATTTCCATGATCTATTTCGACTACTCCGCTACTACTCCAATTGATCCCCGTGTCTTAGATGCGATGATGCCATACCTCACGGAATCTTTTGGCAACCCATCATCCATTCATCGTTATGGGCAGAAAGCCGAAGCTGCGATCGAATCTGCGCGTGAGATGGTTGCGTCTTTTTTAAATTGTTTACCCGCTGAAATTATTTTCACGTCTTGCGGCTCAGAATCAGATAACCTTGCCATTCGCGGCGGGGCGTTAGGGATGCGTGAAAAAAACGGTTCGCAATGGATTCTTGCTTCACGCGCCGAACATCCTGCTGTTACAAAAACAATTGAACAACTTGGTAAGCATTACGGCTTTTTACCTGAATGGTTGGATGTCAACGCGCAGGGCATGGTTACTGCTGAAGTTGTGAGCAAGGCGATTTGCAACAATACTGGATTGGTCTCGGTGATGTATGCCAATAATGAAATTGGGACGATCAACCCGCTTCGCGACCTCGCTGAAATCTGCCGCGCCAACGGAATCCTCTTTCACACTGACGCAGTTCAAGCGGCGGCGTATTTGCCCGTAGACGTACAAGTTCTAAGTGTAGATATGATGTCGCTGGGTTCGCATAAATTTTATGGACCCAAAGGGGTTGGGGCATTATATGTTCGTAAAGGAACGCCGCTCATTTCTCACAACACTGGCGGCGGACAAGAGAATAATCTCCGTGCAGGTACTCAAAACGTAGCCTACATCGTTGGCTTTGCAGAGTCGCTAAAGTTGACAGCTCAAGAACGCGAGCAACGTATTAAACATGTTCAGCCTTTGCGCGACAAAATCATCGGCGCTGTTTTAGAAACAATTCCCGATTCTCAATTGACAGGTGATATGAACGTGCGCTTGCCTCACCATGCCAGTTTTGTATTTAAAGATGTAGATGGTAATTTATTATTGACTCTATTGGATGCTGCTGGCTTTGCCTGTTCTTCTGGCTCGGCGTGCAAAACGGGCAACCCTGAGCCCAGCGAAGTAATGAACACCTTGGGCTTGCCGCGTGAGTGGGGCTTAGGCTCATTGCGGGTTACTTTGGGTAAAGATAATACGGTTGCTGACGTAGATTCGTTTTTGAAAATATTGCCTTCATTGGTTGAAAAAGCTCGTAATTTAAACCAGAGATAAACAAGATAAACATTTTTTGAAGGATTATTATGGGTGATGGAGAGTTAGACGAGTTAACCAAGAGAGTTATAGGCATTGCTTATGAGGTTAGTAATATTCTCGGCTCTGGGTTTGTGGAAAAAGTGTATGAAAATTCATTCTTCCATTTATTGAGAAAAAATAAAATTGATGTGATTCAACAATATCCAATTAAAGTTTTGTTTGACGGTGTGATTGTAGGTGAGTTCTACGCAGATTTGCTTGTTGAAGGAAAAGTATTGATAGAATTGAAGGCAGTTTCAGAGTTAACAGACGAACATTTGGCTCAAGCCCTAAATTATTTAAGAGCAACAGGTTTTCCGACAGGTTTACTTATCAACTTTGGAAAACCTAAAATACAAATTAGACGTTTGTACCCATCCCCAAACTGGAAGAAAAATAAGTAGTTGGTTTTAATATCTATGTTCATCTCCGTTCATCTCTGGTTAAATAATTAATGTCAAAAGTAGTGGTTGCCATGTCTGGTGGGGTGGATTCTTCTGTTGCGGCGGCTTTGCTCAAGGAGCAAGGTCATGACGTGACGGGTATGATGCTGCGCCTGTGGTCAGAGCCTGGCAAGGAAGATACAAATCGCTGCTGTACGCCAGATTCGATGGCTCAGGCACGGCGTGTAGCCAATATTCTGGATGTGCCGTTTTATGTGGTGGATGCGAAAGATGTGTTTCGAGAAACGGTGGTGGAATATTTCCTGGAGGGATATGCTCAAGGTGGGACGCCAAATCCATGTTTGATCTGTAATAAAAAGATTCGTTGGGAGTTTTTGCTTAACCATGCCTTGGCTTTGGGCGCGGAGTTTATGGCGACGGGGCATTATGCGAAGCAGATAAAAGATGAAAGCCGAAAGACGCGTTTGTTTCGGGCAGTGGATGAGGGCAAGGATCAATCTTATGTTTTGCATGTCTTGAATCAGGCGAAGCTGAGACATGCGCTTTTTCCGGTGGGAGATTATCCTAAAACGGAGATTCGCCAAATTGCGGAGAGATTTGGTCTGCCAACTGCCTCC
Organism: Anaerolineaceae bacterium; assembly: GCA_009885945.1. Classification (GTDB taxonomy): domain Bacteria; phylum Chloroflexota; class Anaerolineae; order Anaerolineales; family Villigracilaceae; genus VFJR01. Next base: position 11,351 of record VFJR01000006.1, on the reverse strand, counting down.
CGCAAAGATAGCCAGGATCTGTGTTTTTTGGCGGGGGATGATTACCGCAATTTTTTACAACGTAATGCAATTGAAATGCTCAAGCCAGGCCAGATCGTAACGCGCGATGGTAAGGTGGTGGGGCAACATAATGGTTTGGCAAACTATACAATTGGTCAACGTAAAGGGTTGGGGGTTCCCTCGGCGGTGCCTTTGTTTGTATTGACCAAGCAAGCTGGAAGTAATGCGTTAGTAGTTGGTACTGAAGATGAACTTGGTTCTACAGAATTACTTGCCAGAGATGTAAATTGGTTAAGTGGTAATATCCCAAACGAGCCGTTTCGCGCTGAAGTTAAGATTCGTTATTCTGCGAAGTTGGCTTGGGCTGAGGTAACGCCGCTGGAGGCGAATCAGGCTACGGTTAAGTTTGAGGCGCCTGTTCGAGATGTAACGGCGGGTCAGGCGGCGGTATTTTATGTAGATGAGGAAGTGCTCGGCGGTGGAATTATTCAATAAGATTTTAAAGTGAGCAATCTTTAGCAGATTGCTTCGGGCATAGAGTAAGAACGCCCTCGCAATGACATAATAAAAAAGGATGTGAATCATGAATTATCGCGTTGAATCTTTGATGTCTGCACGTTTGTTTATGTACCCACAGCACGACCGCGGGCGCTTGTATTTTTTGAGCAATCTTTCGGGGCAGTTAAGTTTGTATGCCATGCGATATGGCGGGTCTGTGCCAGAGCCGTTGTTGCCGCCGCATATTGCTTTGCAAAACCCGGAGTTGATTGGCGGGGCGTCGTATTTTGTATTTTCAAAGCTCGGCAAAATTTTGGTGATGATTGATAAAGATGGTGATGAAAATTATCAGCCAATGATGATTCCGTTGAATGGCGGTTTCCCTGAACCTGCTTTCGATAATTTTTTTGCGAGCTACCGTGTGCATACAGGCGAGTGTGACAAAGATAAAAACATTGTTTATCTGTCAGCAGAACGGCGCGATGTTGCTTTGATCGAAACCTATCGTGGAAATTTAAAGACAGGCAAGCTGGAAAAAATTACCGAGAGCGAGTGGGGTAGATATCCAGCGGCATATAATAAAAATCATAGCCAGCTTTTGTTGGGAGAAGGATACACAGTTGGCGATGATGTTGTGCGCTTACACAAAGGAAACGATCTTCAAACGATTTATGGCAAGCCGATTGAAGAAAGAAAAGATGACGAAAATGTTGCGTTGAATGGGCTTGGTTCCACTTTATTTTCTCCGAGCGCAAAGGGCGTGATCGTGACCTGCGCAGTTTGGGATGATAGATACAGCCTTGGGTATATCGCGCTTGCCAAGCCAGGAGAAGCAGCGCCAATTAAAATAAAGGGAATTAAACACAAAGGTATTGGGGAAATGACAGGCGTTGAGCATCTTAAAGACAATCGCTTTTTGATCTCGTATAACATTGATGGTTGTTCGTGGGCTTATGAAGCCGTATTTAACGAATCAAAACTTGAGATGAATGTGATTCATGTTTTGATTGGCAAACGCCCATTTGATAATGGGAAACTGGAACACATGGCATATGATGAAGACGCTGATCTATATGTCTTCTCTATTTCAACAGCTACATCGCCGACGCAGATCTATACGATCGAAGGAAAAGCGCGCAACAAAATTAACCTGCATACCAATGAGAAAATCCTCGGCATTCCATTTGAACATCTTTCTGGCGGGGAAGATGCTTCTTTCACTTCGCATGACGGCTTGAGAGTCTCGGCGCGTTTATATTTGCCTGCCAAGTCACTTGGATATTCTGGTGCGCGCCCTGTGGTGTATTACATTCATGGTGGACCGCAGGGGCAGGAACGCCCGGACTTTGCGTGGTTCTCGATGCCGTTGATTCAATTCTTGACCTTGCGTGGATTTGCTGTGTTTGTACCCAACGCGCGCGGTTCTACTGGCTATGGACTTTCTTACACCAAGCATGTAGATCAAGATTGGGGCGGGCAGGATCGCTTGGATCATGTTCATGCTATGACAAAGATTTTGCCCAACGATAAACGCGTGGATGCAAAACGCGCGGCAGTTGTAGGGCGCTCTTATGGCGGATATATGACTCTGATGCTGGCGGGCAAACATCCTGATCTGTGGGCGGCGTCTTGCGATATGTTCGGTCCTTATGATTTGCTCACATTCATGGAGAGAATCCCATCCACTTGGAAGCCTTACTTTAAGATTGCGCTGGCTGACCCCGAAACAGAAAAAGGTCTGGCATTCCTTAAAGAACGTTCGCCAAAGACGTATATGGAAAACATGAGCGCGCCTATGCTGGTGATTCAAGGACGAAATGACCCGCGTGTGGTGGCGGCTGAATCTGAAGATTTGGTGCGCGAGCTAAAAGCCAAAGGTAAAGATTTGGAATTGCTGATCTTTGAGAACGAAGGGCATGACGTGCTTAAATATGAAAATCGCGTGGTGTGTTATACCTCCATCGCAGATTTCTTTGCGAAACATTTAAAGCCGTAGTCTTATGCCGTTCCCTTCAATAGTGTTATCCATTTTGATAGGCGGTTTGATCGGTTCGCTGTTTCATGTCTTTGTGGGCGGCGGGCGTACGAAACTTGGGCTGTATATATTAATAGCCTGCCTTGGTTTTTTTGCAGGGCACTTTATCGGCATTTGGCGCGGCTGGTTGTTTGGCATGATTGGCGCATTGGATGTAGGAAATGCAAGCCTCTTCAGCATTTTGTTTTTAGCGGCTTTCTATGCTTGGGAAAAATTTGATTTGACTCAGAAAAACGGCAAGGTATAATCTGCGCGTTGAAAAAACTTCTGAGAGAAATAGAACACGGATCCGCACGGATCAACGCAGATTTTTTAATTATTTATCCGTGTAAATCCGTTTAATCTGTGTTCTATTTTTTAACGGGATAGCGCAACAGTAATCGATTTTATGATATTAATAACATATTAATGGAGAAAAAATAATGGATTTACTTAAAAGTTTTATGGATTTGTTTTTACACTTGGATGACAAACTTGCTCAAATCATCGCCGATTATGGTACATGGACGTATGCCATTTTGTTCGCGGTGATCTTTGTAGAAACAGGTCTGGTGATCATGCCATTTTTGCCGGGTGATTCGCTTTTGTTCGCGGCGGGCGCGTTTGCGGCGAAGGGTTCTTTGAACATTGTGTACATTATCGTTTTGCTGATCGTTGCCGCCATCCTTGGCGACACGGTCAATTATTCAATTGGTCATTATTTAGGCGAGCGCGCTTATAACATCAAGTGGATCAAAAAAGAATATTTCGATAAGACGCACGCCTTTTTTGAAAAACATGGCGGCAAGGCAATAGTATTGGCGCGCTTTGTGCCAATCGTGCGCACCTTTGCGCCCTTTGTAGCGGGCATCGGCAAAATGACTTACAGTTATTTCATTACTTATAATGTTGTTGGCGGTGTGGTTTGGGTGGTTGTATTTTCTTTACTCGGCTACTTCTTTGGTGCTCTGGAATTTGTGCAAAAGAATTTTGAGCTGGTGATCATTGTGATCGTTTTGCTTTCAGTTGTGCCGATGATCTATGAATGGTGGAAAGCCCGCCGTGAAGGTAATAAATAATTAACAAGCGGAGCGAGATAACACCTCGCTCCGCTTTATTATGAAACTTACTGCCATTCTTTTTACGCTCTTTATTATTACTGTCATCGTTCTTGCAGATCGCGGACAACTTGGCGGCATTTCTTTTCTTTATGATTTTTCGAATGGGGACAAGCTCGGACACTTTATCCTTTACGGACTATTGAATTTTTTCCTCACTCGCGCCTTTATCTCCTCGCTTCATACTCAACGCCCAAAGCCGGTTGCGCTTTCAACAGGCTTGATCCTCATCTTATTCATCGCCGCGGAGGAATGGTCTCAGCAATTTTTTGCCACTCGTACTATGGAGTGGTTTGACTTATTCGCCAGCATCTTTGGAGTGTTGATCGGGGGTTGGTTGGCGGTTAAAAAAAGTAGAGCGAGATATTATCTCGCTCTACTTTTTATTTACGGCACCAAAATCAAATGCCCTTCGCTGTCTTTTTCAACTGAATCACGTTCCCACCACATGGGATAGTATTGAATGTTTGCCCAGAGCGTGGACATGTCGTCGTAGTGTTTGTGATAGGCGTGACCTGATTCGCCGGTAGTGTGTACGGTGACCGAGTTATCTAAATTGCCCAAGTCCACGATCATACGCATGGAGGGCAGCCAGTTGGTTTCGTAGCCGTCTTTGACAGACCAGCCGGTAGCATTGACAATGGCTTCACCGCCGCCAACGGGGAAAGGTCCGCGGTTGAAGAGGTCTTCGATCAGGAAGACGCCCGATTCGCCGAGTGTGCCATTTTTGAAGGTGGCGGCGTGCATCTCACCCCAATTCCATTGAGTCATATCTTTGCCAAATGTGTCTTGTAATTCTGCCACGCCATCTGCAAATGATTTGTTGAGTATATCGTCGCGGCTTTCGATGATATCTGTTGTGGTGATGTCATCCCAAAATGTATTATAGGGATCATCTTTCAAGTGCAGCATGACCTCGTTCCAGCGTGAGCCGCCATCAGGATAGTAACGCTTTTCGGGCATATCATCGTTGAAGGTGTTTTGTAAAAGATGACGCCAGAACGCGTTGAAGATTGCGGCGGGCGCGGAATCGGCTGAGGCTTGGTAATCCCAATTCTTTAGCGTATCCAGCGCGGGCGTGAGCTCTGAAGCGGGCTTCATATCTAAAAGAAGAGGTACGTATATTTCTGCATTGAGGTCGTAGTTATCGCCTTGCATTTTTTGGATGTAGGCAATATCAATTTTGGCAGGCGCATTTTCGATCATATTGACAATGCGTTGGGCACGGAAGCCATAATCCCAATCTGCGCTGATGAAATAGGGGTAATCACGAGGCGGCACTTGATTGTTGGCGGTGGCAATGTATCCTTCGGCGGGATTGAAAGTGTAAGGCAATTCTTCAAATGGAATGTAGCCATTCCATTTGTAAGTATCTGTCCAGCCGGGCACGGGCAGGGTGTCATCGCCTTTTTTGCGTAAAGGAATATCGCCGGGCATTTGGTAGCCGATGTTGCCTTCTACATCTGCATATAAAAGATTTTGGGCGGGCACGTGAAAATCACGCGCGGCTTGGCGGAAGTCATCCCAGTTTTGAGCTTTGTTGAAGCCCCAAATGGCGGCAAAAGGTGTGGAGGGCGTTAGCGCGGTCCATGAAAGTGCCAGCACGTATTGTTTAGATAGTTCTACGCCGACTCGATCTTTGAATGGTTTGAAATCATCGGCTGGGTTTGCGGGCGGAGTGTTGAGTAAAGGTCCGTAGGTATCTGAGATGATCGGTCCGTGGAGTGAAATGCGCACAGTGATGGTTTTTGTTTCACCGCCTGCGATCTTAATAATTTCTTCGCGCGTTTCAAAATCTACCCATTTGCCCTTGACTTCATATTGGTTTGGATTTTCTGGATTTATTTTTTCGATGAACAGATCCATCACGTCTGGGCCGACATTGGTAAAGCCCCACGAAATTTTATCGTTGTGCCCGATCACGATGCCGGGCACGCCGGGGAAGGTGAAGCCTGCAACATCATAAGGACACTCGTCTGTTTTGGGTGCGCAATGCAACGCCATTTGAAACCAAATGGAAGGCATTTGAATTCCGAGATGCGGGTCGTTGGCGAGCAAGGGTTTGCCTGTTGCGGTTTTTTCGCCAGAGATCGCCCAAGAGTTGGAGCCGATGCCGTCGTTCCATTCACCGAGCATTGCATCGAGGGATGCGGTGTTTTGGATAACAGCATCTAATGGAAGAGATGAATAATCAAACGTTAAACGTTCGACGTTTGACGTGGTTTTTTGACCCTCGCCGATTTTATTTACGATGGTGGGGCGGTCTGCTGGATAAGCGGGGAACAATAGTGAGACTTGTTCGGGTGTAAGTGTTTTTAACAAAACGGCGCGTTCAATTTCTTCGCCGAGGTTGCCTCTTAGATCCCAAGCCATTGCTTTGCCCCAAGTGAGCAAGTGAATCGGGGTCCATTCTTCAATTTCATAATCGGGTGTCAGCAATTTGAGCACGGCATACTCAAGGCTGGCGGCAGTGCCTTTGTGGTCTTTGAGATACGCGTTTACACCGGCTGTAAATGAATAGAGGTTTGTTTTTGATTCTTCATTGAGCGCTTCCCATTCTGCCTCTGCTACTGTTCTCCAACCCATAGTGCGGATGAAGGCATCGGTTTCAAATTGGCTTTCGCCAAACATTTCAGAAAGCTGCGCCGAGCCGACGTGCCGCCAAAAGTCCATTTGCCAGAAGCGTTCTTGGGCATGGACGTAGCCTTGCGCGAAGAATAGATCGTGAGCTGTAGATGCGTAAATGTGCGGGATGCCCATTTGGTCACGGTATACATCAACGGAGGCATTTAATCCTTCGACTTGAATCTCGCCGTCAAATTGCGGGAAAGATAAAGGCGCAACATTATTAGGCAGATGAACCTTGAAATAATAAAAACCGCCTGCGCCTGCGATCAATACGAGAATGAGGATGGCGCTTAAGATACGAGCTATGATTTTTTTTATTTTTTGCATTTTGTCTCCAAGTATTTTAAAGTTAAAAATATATACAAAAAACACCAAGTTACACAAAGTAAATACAAGGAAATTAAGTCAAGATTTTCCTTGGAGACTTTTGTACAGCTTGGCGTTTAAAGTTTTTTTATATTATTTAATTGCCCCCGTAAACCTCGGGAACCAATACCAGGCAATATCCGCGGCGGGTTTGCCGTGAATGGATGTAGATTTATCTTGCAAGGCGGCGGGAGGGTAGTAGCCTCTGCTGACCACACCAGAGATCCAAGGGCGCGCGTTAATCGCAGTGAACATGGCTTCATATATTGTTGCCTGAGCTTGTAAATCCAATGCCACAGATGGATTATCCGGGTTGGGGCGGCTTAATGTTGAAAATTCTAGGCAGTCAATTGCACATCCGCGTGCCGCGCCGTTAATGGATGCATAATTCAAAGCGATGATGATTGGCTTGCCAGTGATGGATGGGATCGGGGAGATTTCGTTGTCTAATAAGCGGCTAATCTCAGTGATCAATTCATCTTTGCTAGGATTTTGCGCGGCGCTGATAGGCGCTGACCAAAGCAAATAAACGCCGTCTGTGTTTTTGATGAACTCCAGCGCGGTTTGCGGTTTGGCAGGAACATAAGGCATTGCCCATAACACGCTTCCTTTGAAGTGTGCGCGCACATCCGTGATGATGGCTTTCCAGCGCGCCTCGGCATCTACGGGCACGCCGGATGAGGCTCCATCAGCTAATACGCCATTTGGCATTGCTGGCGTAATCCAATCACCGCCGAGAATTAATGTTTGCGAGCCGGATTGAGTCGCAAGGTCGGCATAATGAATTGCGAAAGCGCGATAACTATCGAACCAAGTTTGCCACCACAGCCCATCTTTCGGCGCAGAATTCCAGAAACTGGAGCTGGATCCACCCGAAGCGGGGAAGCGAGGCGTAGGGAAAAGTGCCACTTGTAGATTCAAAGCGCGCGCCTGGCTGACCATGATGGCAGTATCAATCCACATTGGGTCAGAGCCGGGCACGGGGCCAAAATCAATTGGGGAAGTGTTTTTATAAGTCCATGTTGCAGGAATGACAACTTGATTTGCGCCAATAGCTTGAATATAGACAAAGGCGTGCGGCATATACGCAGACCAGCTTGGATGGAATCCAGGTTGAAACTCCACGCCTGAAACAAATCCACCAATGCGCGGGATGATGGATGCGCCTACAATTGCAGTGGCTTCTGGGTTTTCGTACCAAGCCCAAGCATTGACAGTATCTTTAATATCTTGGCTTAATAAACTGGTGGATATTTCTCGTCCTCTGCTGGAATTTCCCTGGGTGGTCAAATCATCCGCGCTGTTGCATTGCGCGTTACGGCAATAACGATAATGAATCGAGCCTGCGGATAGAAACGGACCGTACAATTTATATGCCCATTGATTGTTGCCAAGCGGCCACATGGGAATTGGCTCCATCCAGCCATAAGGGTTGAATTGAATATAAACAATATCGCCGGGCGGGGTAACAGAGGGAACGTTCACTTCAAATAAAATTGGCGATGATGCGCCGGCTTTCCATGATTGGATATTATCTTCAATTGTGAAGGATTGAGCAGGCACAACAAACTCACGCAAAATGAATCCGCCTTCATTTGAATGTTCTGAATTCCAAAAGCCGTCACCAAGCGTGTATTTGTATTGAATGTACGCGCTGGCTGGTAAGTTGATGGTTAAAGAATATCTTCCATCGGCTGTCAGATTCATAACAGGCATACGATCCGGGCTGGTGTTTGCACCGCCTTGCAGGTCAGCAAAGGTGTTGCCAAGCTGTAAGATATTTCCAGCCAGTCTTATGGGGGCGCCGGGCACGGTATCGCTTGGCGCGCGCACGAGGAAGGTCACGCCCACCATCGGCGCGGCACGCACGCGCACTTCAAATGAAGTATTAAATCCTTGCGCAACCGTTGTGCCTTGTTGAAAGGTCTGATAGCTGCCGTCCATTGCATACACAACTATATTATGTGTTCCATCTGCAAGTCCGTTTAATGTAAATTGTCCGCTGGAATTTGTAACGGTTTGTGCGCCGCCCAGTGTGATCAATAAGTTCGGAACAGGCGTGCCAGTATCTGCATTGAGAACCATACCGTTCACTATGCCATTGGGGCGGCTGTAGTTTTTATCACCCCAATCATTGATAATGTCGCGAACCTCGCCTTGTCCGCTGACGTAATACATGCGATAGCGCACAGATATTCCGTTGGTAAGGTCTTCGTTGATCAATGAGCCGCTCTGGCGCATATATCTATATTTGACGTGTGAATTTAAAGTAAGCGGAAGGACAGCCGAATATGTTTGCGCGTTGCTGGCTTGCATTGGATAATATGTTGGATTGAAAGGCAGCCCCGTCACCTCATCTAAAACTGCCAGCAATAGAGTCTCGCCGGGCGCGAGCGGCTCGGGTAATGTCACCATAAAAGTAGTTTGTGCTTTGGGTTGCGGGGTAGCGGTTGCGCCAGAAATGACCACGGGAGTACCTGTGCCGTTATCTCCACCTGTAATGCTTGGGAATTGCAGCAGGGATAATGTACAAGCTTGACTTGTGATACATAAAATTAATGCGAAAATTATAGCGCGGCGATATTGATTCATTTTCTCTCCTCGTTCTTACTTAACTGGAACTTGATTCTGTTTCCAATTGGCGTTTTCTTCGCCCGGCATAGGCGATGTAGCTTAAGCCAATGCTGATGAAGTACAACATGATCATAGGGATCATCACCAAGCCCATATTAACTGGGTCAATCGTTGGGGTAATTGCTGCGGCAATAATTGCAATAATAACAATGGCTAATCTCCACTGTTCGAGCAGTAAACTTGGTTTGACCAATCCAATAGAGGTAAGAATGTAGATCACCAGCGGGAATTCAAAGAAGACACCGATCCATAACATTAAGCCGGTTACAAAACTAAAATACTCGCGCGCCGACCAAAATTGTGCAATGCTTGTGAAACTCCCTAAAAACGGTAAAGCCGATGGAAGTAAGACGAAAAATGTAAACGCCGCACCGCTGAGGAATAATGCAGTCGCCACCGGGATTCCTAACAGTCCCATCTTTTTCTCACGCGGATGCAAGCCTGGCGCCGCAAACCACCAGAATTCAAATGTAATGTAAGGAAATGCAATCGCAATCCCGCACAGCATAGCCACGCGCATAAAAACACCGATTTCCTCAGTGACCTCAATGGCTTGTAGTTGGCTGAGCCCGCCCACAGGCTGCGATAGAAAATCCATAACAGGCTCGGCATACTTAAACATAGCGAGCACGGCTAGCCCAAGTACCAGCACCGAGCGCAGTAAATGGCGTCGAAATAACTCAACTTCATGCATGATAAAGGAGCGCATATCCGAGTCGTTGATAATGCTGGTGACCACATCGCCCAGCGAGTGCTCCTCTGGGCTGGTGTTGAGGAATTTATGAAAGCGCTGAATTAATTTAAATGGGAAAGAAATTACCTTCCATATTAATATGAAGGGAAAAGAAATAACCTTGAAAAATAAGATAAATGGGTATGTGATGCCTTTCCATACTCGTGAAAGAAAATTACGCATCGGGCTTGAGGGTCTCTTCTATACTAGATTGTTGTGACGGCTGAGGATCGGTTTCAACTTTTGACTCTTGGGCAGGTACCGATTGTTGCACAGGGCGTGAACTAGACGGCGTTGAATATGCAGCAGGTTTTGTTCCGCCAATGGCGTTGTTCATATCGTTGTTGATTTTTCCTATTTCGTCATTGGCTTCACGTATCAAACGAGTAGGCAGGTTTCGCACCTCGCGCGACGTTTGCTGAAAGACCTTCCAGCCATCTGACGTCACAATGCCTCTCAGCCATTTGCCTACGGTTTTACCAGCCTTTTCCATGTCTTTTGGTCCCAGCACGATCAAGGCGATGACGAGAATGAACATTAATTCAGGCATTCCAATGCCGAGTATTTCCATAATTTATCCTTGCTGCCCGCTGTCAGTATCATCATCTTTTTCCGAAAAAGGAGGTGGGCTTATCTCTTCATCGGTTGTTGGAGCAGGGTCATTTTTTTTCTCTAACAAAGAGTTTGATACTTTCGCAAGCTGTTCTTTAATTTCATGCTGGCGGTCTGCCAGTGCCCCTAATACACCATTAATAAAACGCGGGGCAGAATCTGAGCCGTATAATTTTGCCAGTTCCACCGCTTCGTTAATTGCTACTTTAATAGGGGTTTCTTCATCTACAGAAAATTCCCAGCAAGCGATGCGCAGGATGTTTCTGTCAATTGCTGCAATTTGATCCATGGGCCATTCGGGTGCGTTTTTAGAAATTACCAGATCAATCGCTCCTGCCAAAGGCAGTACGCCAAAAATGATCTTGCGCGAAAATTCCGCTAGATCGTCGCTTAGCTTGGCATCCTCGAGTCTTTCCTTAAATACATCCCCCGCAATGTGATTTGCCATATCCACTTCGTAAAGTACTTGCAGGGCAATGCCTCTAGCCCTGGTGCGCGATTTCATTTATTAAACCTCTTGCCAATCAGTAATGTGATATTGAACTTAATTCTATTTTTAAAGTGAGTTATTAATTCGTCTTACGCAAAAATGCTATGTCGTTGCGAGGAGGCTTACTTCGACACCTCCGGTCAGCACAACACTTGTTCGTCGTCCGACATCATACTCGCAGAGTAAGCAATCTCAAACCCGCAAGTACATCGGGGCAGGCGAGCGCGGCTCGCAAAGACATCAACTTTTTAGTAAAAC
>VFJR01000017.1 GCA_009885945.1 Anaerolineaceae bacterium | reverse complement strand
TCATCTCGCCGAGGTCATCGGGAAGCTCGCCTCTTTCCAACGCCTTGAGCAGGCGGCAGACCATTGCAGTTTTTCCCACGCCTGCGCGCCCCACGATGGTCAACAATCTTTGCGCGTCATTCTCAAGGAATTTCTTGATTTCTTTTATTTCATCAAAACGATCCTGGAAATAATTCGGCGCGATCCCTGGCGGCGGATTGATAAAGCGCGTGGACGTTTTCCCTGCGACGGGTCTCTCAGGCTGACGTTCGCGCTCGAGTCCGCTTTGGATATTCTTCTCGGTCTTCTCTTCCGCCGCTTTGGGATTCCTAACGATCTCTTTCTGACGTTTGATCTGCTCGGTCAATTCGTCGAGTTCTGCTTTAATCCGAGGCTGGTCTTCTTCCTTGGCGCGGCGTAAATCGCGTTGAGCATCGGCGAAACGTTGTTTGAGTTCATCCAATTCACCTTCGGGCGAATCCAAATGTGCGAGGGATTTTCGTAATTTCGCCAACCTTGCATCGAAGTTGGTCGTGAAATCAATTTTCTGGCGGCTATTCAAGCGGAATTGGTCTTCGGCTTTTTTATCAATGGATATGCAAATGACGGGCTTTTTATATTTCAACGCCCAAGCCCATTCTTCTTTGCAGTTCGAGTTTTTAGCGGTGCTATCCACAGACATGACAAACAACAAGCATTTGCCCGAGCTGATCGCAGAAGAGATCTGTTCATCCCAATCCGCGCCGCTGGAGGTCATGTCGTTTTTATCGAACCAAACCTTAATGAACGGCTGTCCGCTCTCAAGTTCGGTAGCGAGTTTTGTAGCAAACTCAAGCCCGTCTGCGTTGGAGTAACTTATGAAGCAATGACTCATGTTGATAGCGCTCCCTGTGCGTCACAATTACCGTCCACGATTTTTTCACGAATAAACGAAAATAGAGTCGCCTATTCGTTCATTCGTGGCTTTATTCGTGGACGGTTTATTACATAAGAAAATAAATTCCCAACAATATCGCGATCACGGGCAGGTATACCCACAGGATCGTCACTGAGAAGTGCACATTGAAATACGAATACTTTCCACCAGTATACAAGTCAGGGCGCATGGCAAAGAGCGCGATCTTGTTTTTATTTGTCACCCCCGCCACATCGTCATACACGCCCCTGAATTTTCGTTCTTGCCACAGGTAATATGTATCCAAAAACCAGAAAATGACTGTCGGCACAATAGCGACAAGCACAAAGCGGTTGTTCTGCGTACTGGCATAGATCGCCAGCAGAGCCGATACGATTGCCACCATCCAGCCCTTCATTTGGAAGGAATTGCCGTTCATGCGTGTGATCACATCCTGAATAAATTCAAGGTGTTTGATCTCTTCAGATGAAAATTTTTTAGTAGCCATGGCTTTCTCCTTTTCTAGCTATTCATTTTCAGCATACTGAGGACTTAATCTTATTATACTCACCATTTTTCCCAATGTACCACTTCATCCAACGTCACCCGCCCGCCCTTCTTTGGCATAGCGGATAATTTTTCCTCATCTGCCGCATATCCAAACGAAAGCGCGATGCGCAAATGCCATTCCGCAGGGAAGCCTAAAATCGCGCGCGTTTTTTCAAATTCATACAATGAAGCGGGTACAGAACCGACTCCCAATTCCCATGCCGCCAACTGCATAAACGCCGCCGCTTGACCCGCATCAAACATGATCTGAAATTTCTCTGATGGATCAGGCGTCAGAATTGCAACGCACAAAGCCGCGCCCGCGATATGCCCCGCCCATTCGCCGCATCCCGATAAATCTTTCAAAATTTGTTTATCTCGTATCGCAATAAACTGCCAAGCCTGATTATTCTTTGAAGACTGTGACCGTCTGCCTGCATTTAATATCGTAGTTACAACATCATCTGTCAAAGGCTTATCCAAAAATTTTCGCACTGCCCGCTTCATCTTAATTGCATCTGCTACATTCATAAGACTCTCCTTTTCGTTTTCACTATCACCTGCCACTGATCACTTCTTTCTTCACTCCTCTAACTCCTTCCACTTTCTACTTTCCACTAATCCCCACTTTCCATCTCATCTCCCGAGTATAATTCACCTAATGCAACCCAAACCAACCTTTCGCGCGTACCTCCCCTCTACATTATTTCTAATCATCGGCGGCTGGGGCGGACTCATATCCATTATCATATTCGCAACCCCAACCGTCTGGCCCCGTTGGGTATTCTTTTTATGTTGGGTCATGGCGCTCACAGGCACAGCCTTGCCCATCACATATTATTTCAACGACCGTTTTCCCAGTGATCCTCCCGCCGCGCCGCCCATCGTGATTCGGCAGGCAATCTGGGCTGGCATATTTGGCGCAACTCTTGCCTGGCTTCAATTAGGTCGCCTTGTTACACTCTATGCCATCTTTGGCTTAGCAGGCGGCTTGATCGCCCTCGAATATTTCACTCGCGTTCGCGAGCTTGCCCAATGGCATCCCACCACACCTATTGAAGATGAGCAACCTAAAGAATCTCCCCTCCGTTGAACAAATTTTACAATCTGCTTCTAATCTGATTCAGCGATTCGGCAGACCCCTTACTTTGGATTCCATCCGCCAAACGGTAGAGGAAACCCGCACACGCCTCAAACTCAACCCCGAGGCGGATGCGCCCACAATCGGCATTATCTTAACCCAAGCCGAATCCTACCTAAATGCATGGACAACGCCAACCCTAATTCCTGTTATTAACGCTACGGGAGTTATCCTGCATACTAACCTTGGACGCGCGCCCTTATCCAATGCAACCATCAAAGCAATGAATGATGCCGCGCTCAATTATTCCAACCTTGAGTTTGACCTCGAAACAGGCAAGCGCGGCTCGCGTTTGATTCACGCTGAAGCTATTTTGCAAAAACTTACCGGCGCACAATCCGCTTTGGTGGTGAACAATAACGCCTCAGCAGTTTTACTAATTTTATCTGCCTTGGCAAATAAAAAACGTGTTGTTATCTCTCGCACGCAAATGGTAGAAATTGGCGGCGGATTCCGTGTGCCAGATGTGATGAAGCAATCGGGTGCGAAATTGGTAGAGATAGGCACCACCAACAAAGTAAGACTCGCAGATTATAAAGAAGCACTCAGCGAGAATCCAGCCATGTTCCTGCGCGCACATCCATCTAATTTTAAGATCATTGGCTTTACGGAAGAACCCGCTCTGAAAGATGTTGTTGAACTTGCACATCAACACGAGATCATTGTGATGGATGATCTTGGTTCAGGTGTGTTATACGATACTGCTAAATATGGACTTGCGCACGAGCCGACAGTACAAGAATCTTTTGAAGCAGGCGTGGATGTCATTTGTTTTTCAGGCGATAAATTACTTGGCGGTCCCCAATCTGGAATCATTATCGGCAAAAAGGATTTAATAGAAAAAATAAAGAAACATCCGCTAGCACGCGCTGTACGCGCAGATAAAACTTGCCTTGCAGGTCTCACTGCTACGCTGACGCATTATCTGCAAGATGAGGCGGAGAGAGAAATCCCTATCGTGAAGATGATGTCTCTGACGCTGAATCAGCTGCAGGCGCGGGCAGAGGCGTGGGCAGAGGCGTTGGGTCAAGGTACGGTGGTAAGAGGCGAGTCAACGGTAGGTGGCGGCAGTTTACCGGGCGAATCCCTGCCCAGTTATTTACTGTCAATTAGTGTAAAATCGCCCGACTCTTTCTTAAAGAAACTTCGCCAGCAAAATCCGCCGATCATTGCGCGCACAGAAAACAACAAAATTCTGCTCGACCCGCGCACCGTTTTGCCCGAACAGGAACATGCATTGTTGGATGGATTGCAAAAATCTTTAAACGCGAATATAACGAATTAGCGAATTTCACGAAGGATTTTTCATGAGCGAAATTATTGAAAAGGAACTATCGTACTTGGTTATGCAAGCGGCTTTTGAAGTGCATAGCCATTTAGGACCGGGATTTCCTGAAGTTCTTTATGAAGAAGCAATGGTTCGTGAATTGACTGAAAGAAATTTTTAAATACAACGACAGAAGAGGATCGTTGTAAATTACAAAAACAAGCCTCTCGGTGAATTTATTTTGGATTTGGCAGTGAACCAAAAAATCATTCTTGAGCTAAAAGCAGTACAAGAAATTTTAGGAATTCATGAGCAACAGGCGTTATCTTATCTAAAAGCAACTGGGTTGCCGCTCGCGATTGTGATTAATTTTGGCGCTGAAAGTGTACAATCTTCTCGTGTAGTTAATACAAAGCGAAAGCCAATAACCCCGCGGCTTCGCCAAATCATTAAGTAAAAAATTCGAACCATTCGCTAATTCGCAAATTTGCGTTTAAAAGGAATATAGATGAGATCTGATATCGATGCATTAATGCAAACAAAAAATATAGATGCGCTTATGATTTTTGGAAATGCTGAGCATAACCCGCCTATGTATTATTTCACTGGCGGCGGGCATGTCAGCCACGCAACCTTGATTAAAAAACGCGGCAGTGAGCCCGTTCTTTTTCACGGAGACATGGAGCGCGATGAAGCCACCAAAAGCGGGCTTAAGTGTGTTTCTTACAGCCAATATGATTATGGCGCCATGCTAAAAGAAGCAAATAATGATCTGCTGTTAGCAAGCGCTGTGCGCTATCAGTCTATGTTAAAGGATGTAGGAATTGCGTCAGGCAGAGTAGGCGTGTATGGCACTTATGATATCAGCGCTATTTTTGGAGTGTTAACTCACTTGCAAAAATTGATGCCTAAAGTTGAGTTTATCGGTGAACCACGCGAGGATTCAATATTAATGCGTGCTATGGAAACCAAAGATGAATTTGAGGTAGCGCGGATTCGCAAAATGGGTCAAGTGACTACTACGGTGGTAGGTAAAGTACGTGACCTGCTTGTTTCCAGCAATGTGCGCGATGACGAAGTGTTGATGAAAGAGGATGGCACGCCTCTTACAGTGGGTGATGTGCATTCCAAAATTCGTTTATGGGTTTCAGAATTAGGCGCGGAACTGCCCTCTGGTTTTATTTTTGCTCAAGGGCGTGATGCAGGCGTGCCGCATTCTGGCGGTAACCCTAGTGACCTGCTCAAGCTTGGACAAACGATTGTCTTTGATATCTACCCTGCTGAAGCGGGCGGCGGATATTATTATGACTTCACCCGAACTTGGAGTTTGGGATATGCAACTCCAGAAGCTCAACAAGTATTTGATCAAGTTAAAGAGATCTACGATACATTGATGGATAATTTTGATTTGAATACCCCCTTCAAACATTATCAAAATATGACCTGTGAATACTTTGAGTCCAAGGGGCATAAAACACTGCTCAATACGAGATCCCCGGTTGAAGGGTATGTGCACAGCTTGGGGCATGGCGTTGGCTTGAATATTCACGAGCGTCCTTTCAGCGGAGCTACAGTCGGCGATGATCAGCGTTTGAAATCTGGTGTCGTGATCACCTCTGAGCCTGGTCTATATTATCCTGAAAAAGGCATGGGCTTTCGTATTGAAGATACATTATGGGTGCGTCCAGATGGTGGCATTGAAAAACTTGCAGAATTTTCGTATGATTTTGTTTTGCCAATGAAGAAGTGGAAAAAAACGTAAATCGTGATTCATCTAAAGGCTTTGACTGTTCGAGAATTTAATGCGCAAGATGTTGCGTCTTTTCCATTTTCGCTAGGAATTATCCAGTCGCTGAAAGAACTTGAGTTTATATCCCCCGTCACTTTTTTTGTAGGCGAGAACGGTTCGGGCAAATCCACGGTCATGGAAGCAATTGCTTGCGCGATAGGTTCTGTGACGGTGGGCAGTGAAAGTATAAAGACCGATAAAACATTGGCGCATGTCCGCAAGCTTGCACAATATTTTCGTTTGGCATGGTCAAAGCGCACGCACAAAGGTTTCTTTTTACGCGCAGAAGATTTTTTCGGCTTTGCAAAAAGTATGAAGCAAACACAGGACGAATTGCAAAACGATTTAGATGCTGTGGATGCTGAATATAAAGGACGCTCCAAGTTAGCAGTTGACCTTGCCAAATTGCCCTACAGGCGCGAGTTACATGCCATGAAAGAACGGTATGAAGGTGGCTTGGATAACCGCTCACACGGCGAGAGTTTTTTGGCATTGTTCCAATCGCGTTTTGTGGCAAACGGTTTATATCTGCTTGATGAACCCGAAGCCGCACTTTCGCCCTCGCGGCAGTTAACTTTTATTTCAGCGCTCAAACAAATGATCGAGCAGGATGCGCAGTTTATCATTGCTACTCATTCTCCAATTATTCTCGCCTTTCCAGAAGCAACCATCCTGAGTTTTGAGAATAGCAAAATTAAACAAGTTCAGTACGATGAACTTGAGCATGTTAAACTCACCAAAGATTTCTTGAACAGTCCAGTTTCTTTTTTGAGACATTTGTAATTGATTTTAATGGAAGTAAATTTCTAATCACCCGTGTTTTCATAATGTAGAGGAACCATGAAAATAAAATTCTTATTTCTAGCTATTATTTTGATTTCTGCTTGTTCTCCTGCTTCTCCTGTTCAGCCTAGCGTTGTTACACCTATTAGTTCAGCAACACCTGAGCCAAGTCTTACGCCTTCGCCCACCCCGGATTTGGCTTACAGAAAAATATTATCTGTTAACCCGTCTGAAACCGCAAATGGCGCGGAATATTTTTTTGATGATGGTATGACCACTGAAGAACAAACTATCGTCAAAAAATCTGTTGATCTGGCATATTCGTATGTGAGTGAGTTTGTAAACGGAGAAACTATTCCTGCTGAGATATACGTGATGAAAGATTGCGTGAAACTTAATGAAGCATTTGCCGCCTATTTAGCCAAAACAGGGGAAGTATCTGGTGTGGGTTCGGGTGCTTGTGCAAAATACTTTGCTCAAATAAAAGGCGTTTTTATTTCTTACGACCCAACTGTTTTTGAAAATAAGGCGGATAACCTATCAGCCTTTGTTATTCATGAATATTTTCATGTTATTCAAAATTATATAGCGAAGAACAATCAAATAGCAGAGGGACGAATTGCTCCGCCGTGGATGCTTGAAGGAAGCGCGGACTATTTCAAATTGCTTCTTCTTGGAGACCTTGAATCAAAAACTGCATCCGAAAGTTGGCTCTGGCGAGAAGATTATTTAAGAACAAACACTAAAACTGTCGCCGAGCTTGGCAATGAGTATGAAGGAGTCCAGGTTTATTCCCTTGGTTCTTTGGCGGTTCGCTATTTGGTAGACACTTACGGTTACGATTCTCTAATTAATTTGTTCCAAGTGATTGGCTCAGATAAAACATGGGAAGATTCATTTGGAGAAGTTTTTGGAATGTCCCCAGATACTTTCTCAGCCAATTTTGAATCGTATCGTGCAGTGAACTTTGCTTATATTACCCCTGTGCCTACAATCGCGGTTGGGATGGGTACAGTAACTGGAAAAATTCTCTCGGAGAAGGGAGACCCAGTTCCAAAAGTGTTAGTGCTTCTCTGTAAAGGAAACCCGCCTTGTCCCAGTGTTGAAACAGATGAAAATGGCGCATTTTCAATAAGCCTACCTGCAGATCATTATGAGATTTGGTTCAAAGTAGACGGCATAAATTGGAGCGGGTATTATTATGATAAAAATCCAAGTAATTTCACCCCCGACAGATCGATCAGCAGTGTTTTCAATGTGCACGAAGGAAAAACAACCGATGAGATTGTCATCCGTGTCCCTGCAGATGTACTCATAGATTCACTCAGTCAACCTTGCGGATATCCACTCCCAGTTGATGATGGCAAGAAATATGTTGTTGAAGGAATTGTGACCAATCTTTCTGGCGAAATATTGGCAGGATATTCGATTGGCGCGTGTCCCAAATTTGGCGGTTGCTATGGACATGATTCCACCAATGGGAAATTTAAAATTCAACTTCCAAACGGAATATATTTCCTCGGGGTGAATGACCCTAATGCTGGACCCAATACTCCGCCGGTTGGTTGGTATGGCGGCGCGGGTGTAATTACCAAAACGCAAACTTGTGAGGGTGCAATTTATGTTAATGGGGCAAATGTAACAGACATCATTATTACTTACCCGTGAAGCAATGACTACCTTCTCTCCTGCTCGCATCCTCGCCATCGAAACCTCCTGTGATGAAACTGCTTGCGCTGTTCTTGAAAATGGACGCACTCTGTTATCTTCTATCGTTGCGTCACAAATGGAAATGCACGCGCGTTATGGCGGGGTATTCCCAGAGGTGGCTTCACGTCAGCATGTCTTGAGCATCACGCCGGTTGTTCAACAGGCGCTTGCGCAGGCGCGCGTCACGATAAATGATATTGATGTGATTGCAGTAACGCGCGGTCCCGGCTTGACAGGTTCGCTGGTGGTGGGGGTGAATATGGCAAAAGGTCTCGCGCTTGCGAGCGGTAAACCTATCATCGGCGTTAATCATTTGGAGGGGCATCTTTATTCGGCGTGGGTGCAAAAAGCGGGCGATGTTCCAACTACGGAGCCGCGCTTTCCTTTGATGACTTTGCTCGTCTCAGGCGGCCACACTGAATTGAATCTCATGACCGGGCATTTGACCTACAAACGTCTCGGTTCAACGCGCGACGATGCGGCTGGTGAGGCTTTCGACAAGGTTGCTCGCCTCTTAGAGCTTGGGTATCCCGGCGGTCCTGCTATTCAAAAGGCGGCAGTGGGTGGGGATGCGAATCGCTTCAACTTTCCGCGCGCGCGTTTGGATGGTGAATATGATTTCTCATTTAGCGGCTTAAAGACAGCAGTTTTATATACAGTTAATGACCTGAAAAAGAAGAATGAATCGTTGCCTGTTGCCGACCTCGCCGCCTCATTTCAACAAGCCGTAGTAGAAACTTTATACAAGAAAACCATCAAAGCCGCGCGCGAACATGGCGCAAAAGATATTTTGGTTGCGGGCGGCGTCTCTGCCAACAGCGCCTTGCGTGAGATGTTTAAATCACAAACTGAATTTCCTGTGCATATTCCCCCATTATCTTTATGTACCGATAACGCCGCCATGATCGCCTCGGCGGGATACTATCGTTTTGTGAATGGGCATGTCTCAGAGTTGGATTTTGATGTGGCGCCGACTTGGGCGTTGCCTTGAAATAATACATTTGGAGTACATCAGCTTGCTGATGTACTCCAAAATTTTTAATTGCCAATCGCCAATAAAATTTCTTCTAACGAAATAGGTCCTTCACGCAAGATGACGGGTTCTGCGCCAGTACAATCTACTAAAGTAGAGGGGACGCCTCCGGGCGTGACGCCGCCGTCTATGATGATGGGAATGCGTCCGTTAAGTTGATCATAGACTTCTTGCGCAGATGTGGGGCTGGGCTGACCTGAGATGTTGGCGGAGGTAACAGCCATTGGACCCGCGGCGCGTAATAAGGCGCGCGCGATTTCGTGATTTGGAATACGCACGCCAACGGTGGCAGTGGCAGAAATGGCTAAGGGGAGAGTGTGCTTTTTGGGGAGGATGCAGGTCAAGGGTCCAGGCAAGAAGCGGGTAGTAAGATGGAGAGCCATCTTTGGAATATACTCCGCAACTTTATCGAGTTCACTCAAGTCTCCGATCAAAATAGGAATTGCTTTTTCAATAGGACGTTGTTTTGCAATATAAATGGATTCGATTGCATGTTGATTAAATGCAAGTGCGCCAAGACCATAAACGGTGTCGGTAGGGAAGGCAACCAGCCCGCCGTTATTTAATTCATCAAGCGCAAGCTGAATTTCATTTGGGGAAATGATTTTTGTTTTCATGACAGAGAGATTTCGAGTAGTCTATCGTGCCCGTTCAGGTCTTTGTATAAATGGATGCTGGCGTTTGCGAATGTATCGTACGCAATAGATAAGGCTTTCATACCTTGTGATGATTCGATCTCGAGCAATATCATGCCGTAGGGCGCAAGCCATTGCGGTGCGATGTTTAATAATTTGCGAAAAATATCTAAGCCGTCTGCGCCGCCATCGAGGGCGAGAGTGGGTTCGCGCTCGTACACAGAAAGTTGATGCAGGGTTTGGGTGGGGATGTAGGGCAGGTTGGCGCAAATAAGGTCAAAAGTCGCAGGTCGCAGGTCGTTTGACTTTTGACCTTTGACTTTCGAATCAGGCAGTAAATCACATTCAATGAAATTGATTCTATTTTCAACATTAAACTTGTGTGCGTTTCCCTTTGCTACTTCCAGCGCGGCGGATGAAATATCTGTGGCGGTAATATGTGCATTCGGAATGTGTTCTGCTAGGGCAACTGCGATCGCGCCTGAGCCTGTGCCAATATCTGCAATATTTCTTTTTTCTGGCGAGGCGTTTAACCAAGCAATGGCTTTTTCAACAAGTAATTCTGTTTCGGGTCTAGGGATAAGCACATCTTTGGTAATGTTGAATTCCAGTCCGAAAAATTCCCATTTGCCGATGATGTACGGGAAGGCTTCGCCTTTATCCAAACAATCCATTGCTTCGTTTAGTTTTTCTTGCTGTTGTTGATTTAACACAAGTTCTGGATGCGCCATCACCCAAGTACGTGGTTTTTCAATGACATGCGCCAATAACACGGACGCATCCAACGTAGGCGTATCGCTGAACAAGGCAAGGCGGGTTGCAATGTCAGAAAGAAGTTGTGACATGTTCAAAATTATTTAATTGCCAATAATGACAAATATTCAAAAACAATATTTGAAGCGAGGATGGCAGTAATGTCGCCGTGATCAAATGGGGGGGATACTTCTACAAGGTCAAAGCCAATTAAATCAAGCCCGTGCAATCCGCGTACAAGTTGAAGTAACTGATAACTAGTGAGTCCGCCAACCTCAGGTGTGCCTGTACCTGGCGCATAGGCGGGATCAGCAGAGTCAATATCTACTGTAACGTAGACAGGTCCTTTCATGCGCGCATGCACTTCTTTGAGAACTTCCTTGATTCCTTTTTCCATCACTTCGTGGATGGTGATCGTGCGCGCGCCAAGAGCTTTTGCGTCTGCGTAATCGTTCTCGCCGCTTAACGGTCCGCGAATGCCAATTTGCACATATTCATCTTTGCGGATTAATCCTTCTTGTAAAGCATAACGAAATGGTGTGCCATGGCTATAAGGCGAACCTTCAAACTCAGATTCCCATGTATCAATATGCGCATCAATATGAACTAAGCCGACGGGTCCATGCTTTTTCACATGGGATCGTAATAAGGGCAATGCAATAGAATGATCCCCGCCGAGGGTAATCAGCTTTGTGCCTGTTTCGATAATCTCGCTGGCGGCTTTGGTGATGGCCGTCATTGTAAGTTCAATGGACGTGGGTATTACAGATACATCGCCGTAATCTACGACATTTAGCTTTTTTAATGGAGTAACGTTGAGTGTTGAGTTATGCCCCCAGATCATCAATGATGTTTCGCGAATTTTGCGTGGTCCAAAACGTGTGCCTGTGCGATAGGAAGTGCCGCTGTCAAAGGGCACACCCATGATGGCAACATCTACACCTTTTAGTTCACGCGTAACTGGCAAACGCATAAAAGACGGGATGCCCATAAAAGGTTGTAAGCCTGCGCCAAATGCGGGATTGTCGTTCACTAATCTCTCCTTTTAAACACAAAGGTTAAAAACTTTACAGATTTTCCTTTGTGATCTTTGTGCCCTTCGTGTTAAATATTTTTTAGTCATCATCTACACCCGTTGCGGCAAGGCGGTCTGCTTCGTCACGGGTGGAGAGTTCTTCGATGAATTGGTCAATAGAACCATCCATGACAGTGGGCAGGTTGTAACTTGAGAATCCGATGCGATGATCTGTGACGCGGCTTTGCGGGTAATTATAAGTACGGATCTTTTCAGAGCGTTCGCCTGATCCAACCTGTGAACGTCGGTCAGCTTCCAGCTCTGTTTGGCGGCGTTTTTGTTCAATTTCATATAAACGTGCCCGCAAAATGGATAAGGCGCGCAATTTATTTTGCAGTTGTGAGCGCTCATCTTGACAGGTAACGATCATGCCCGTTGGTTTGTGATACAAACGCACAGCGGTTGAGTTCTTTTGCACATTTTGTCCGCCCGCACCTGAGGAGCGGTAGACTTCAATTTCAATATCGGTTTCAGGGATTTCAATTTCAACATCATCCACCTCAGCCAAAACTGTTACGGTGGCAGTGGATGTATGAATACGTCCTTGGGCTTCGGTAGCAGGCACGCGTTGCACACGATGCACGCCCGATTCGTATTTCAATTTTGAGTACGCGCCTTTGCCTTTTACTTCAAATATCACTTCTTTATAGCCACCAATGCCAATGGAGCTTTCAGACATGATCTCGGCTTTCCATTTTTTGTCATCGGCATAGCGTGTATACATACGGAACAAATCTGCCGCGAAAATAGCTGCCTCATCACCGCCTGCGCCAGCGCGAATTTCGACAATGATGTCCCGATCATCGCGTGGGTCTTTTGGCACCAACATGCCTTTGATTTCTTTTTCAAGGATGGCAATCTTGGGCGTGAGATCATCTACATCTGCCTTTGCCAACGCGATCAATTCCGCATCATGCTCTGTAACGATAATTGATTTGGCTTCCTCAAAGCTTTTCACAGCCTGACGGTATATGCGCGCCTTCAAGACCAGAGGCTCCAAATCCACGCGTTCTTTGTTAATCTCCCCTGCGCGTTGATAGTTACTGCCTACTTCCAGCAGTTCATTGCCAAGTTGTTCATATCTTTCTTCAATCGCCTGTAATTTGTCGAGCATTTTTCCTCTTGCAAAAATTCATAATAAAACGCGGCACAATTGCCGCGTAATAAATATTATAACATCCTTGTGAATGTTGCTTGGTCGTATGAAATCAGGAAATCAAATGGGCCTCGCCTTTATCAACAACTTATTCAATCGTTACCCAGCGCCAAATATATTGACTTTCGAATTGACCTACATACTCAACTTGCTTGTTTTGAATAACAAAGGATTTTTTAGGTATGGGCTGCTTTGTAATCCCGTATCGGAGATCATCAATTACGATCCAGCCAGATTTGTTTGCTTCGATTGCTGCAAAAACATAATCTTTTGGGTTTGTTTTATTTAAGTTAAAGCTAGTTAATGTGTAGCTATATATGGCTTTGAACTTTGGTAATCCTTGCCACTCTGAATAACCTGCGTATACAGAGCTGATCAGTACATCTTCTTCTTTTGCGTTCAATATCATATATTCTTGCGCATCGCTCAGGTCATCGTGAATTAGTTCTGTAATGGGCATGTATTCACCGCGAAAAAAGGTTGGTAATAACACCTGACTTGGATTGATTATTAAGATAACTATCAAGGATGACGCCAACAAGGCACCCCTTTTATTTTTTTGAAAAAACAAACCAAGATATACCCATGTGTAATAAAGACTAAGGGCGATAATTGGTACGAACCACAATTGCGCAGTCATCAAAAAGCGCGGATGCATATTGTAGCCGGTGGCATTGAATAATAAGGCAAAGAAGACGCAAAAGAAAAAAAATAAACTGTATAGAAAGCTAGGGATAAAGTTAACCCGCCGCATAGCGAAGCTTAAAAATGTCCCATATATTAACCCAGGTAACAATACGAATATGGGCCTGTTGTAATACCATTGCTGTTGTGGGTTTCCAAAAAAGTACTGTAAAAAACGCAAGCTAACACTTAAGCTATTTGTCTCCATAAAAGCATGAATAACAAAAAAAAGGCTTATAACGATAAAAAATCCAAACGCAGACAGTATGTATAAATTGCCCTTATCTTTAATGTCAAATTTTTCAATTAAGAAGATTGACAAAACTCCATAGATAACCAGAACCATTTTAAATGTAGATATTGGGTCGATAAATATGGCATATATCACCGAGAATACAAATATCGCTGAAAACAAATATATATTGGAAGGAATTTTTCGCCAATCCCATAGGATAACGAATTTGTTTGGAAAGTCCCGAAGGATTGCAATAGCTCCAAGAATGATCAAGTAAAAATAGAACGGGTAATAGGCATATTCTCTTACATTTCTTGCAAACGAAATGATATATGGACTTGTTGCATATAATATACAGGAGATTAATGCAATAGGTTTGTTTATTTTTCGAGTAATCAAATATAGAGGAATAATTGCCAACGAATTAAGTATTACCCCCGGTAATCGAGCTGCCCATACAGTAGCGCCAAGCAAACTAAATGAAGCTGTTATCGGCAAGGTGACAATATATAATCCCCTTTGATACACATCTCCTAATGCTGCGCCATTCAATAATTCTTTTGCGGCTAAAAGATGAAGATATTCATCTGCGTACGGGTATAAATTATCAAGGTTGAAAACACGCAGTGCAAAAGCTAACAAAATACAAATGAAGATGGGCGTATACTCAAACAATATTTTATCGTCTTGTTTGTTTTTTATATCCCCAATTCTCATGGAGGGCGGGAGTGTCAATATTGTTTTATTGATAATTTCTATTGCAGCTTCTTTTTTCTCAATAAACAAGAGATGGACTGCGCCCCCGATAAATACGAAGTTGAGCAGGGCAAGCAAGAACGAAAACATTGTAGATGCATAGAACGGGATTTGAAAACTATGCTCGTAAACATAATCGCCTTTTGATTCTGAGAAAAGGTCAACAACTTCATTTTCTCCGTTCCATGAGATATTTACTTTTCCTGCTTGGGGAGATTTACGAAACAAGATGAAGGCATTTGCGCCTGTCGCCCCCTCCCATTTCAGCACATTGTCTAATGGATTGGTTAAGATAATTTGATTTCCTTTTCTTTCCCAACCCTGATATGTAAGTGTCTCAAGAGAAACGTCACCTAACGCAGACGAAATCCACAGAATGGTTACTTCAGGTGCTTTGTTGTTTTCTGGGGGGGATGCTGAGATTTCCAGCGATGATGTTGGCAAAAAAGGCCTGAAATACCTTGATGACGATTGCCAGGCATTCGTGCCTGCCAGCATCAAAATACTACCAACAAAGATGCTTACCCAGATAAAATGCCATTTCTGCGCCTTGATCAATTTTTCAAAACGAGGGAATATCCAAAATTTTATTAAAATAAAATAACCAAATACTCCGCCCAGACATGCCAGGAAGGTAAATATTAATATTCGCTTACTTGCGGGAGGCAATATATCTATTAGCCAATAATTGTAAACAGATATGCCAAAAATAATTCCCATGATTATAGAAGTGATAAGCTGAATATTTTTTCTCATAAAATCCTAGGTTTTAGAATGTTGCAAACGTGCTCAAGATCATAGAAAGCACAAGCAATACAGATAATATTAGAAATATAACCTGTGCTGTGCTAATTCTTTTCACTTCTTTAACTTTGGGCGTTTTTTTTGTCTTGTTGATTTTCTTTGTCATTTTTATCTCTGCTCAAAACTTTATTAAGTACTGTTTCTAATTCTTCGATTGTGACGGGTTTGGTCACAAAGCCATTTGCGCCCAGCGCTATTGCGCGGTCAACGGTCACATCCTGCGCTTCGGTGGAGAGCATAACAGCGGGCACATCTTTCCACTCTGCGCGGCGGCGTATGAATTCAAGGAAATCTAACCCTGATACTTCGGGCATATTGATATCCAAAATAAATAGATCAGGCTTTTCTCCTGCCAGCAGCGCCTGTGCGGCGGAACGTGCATTAAAAAAACGTTGTACATTGTAATCCAGCATCTTTAACATCAAAGAAACCGCGTAGCTCATTTCAGGATCATCGTCCACAACCCAAATATGGTTCATTCCAAATTTGCCTTTACTGATTGCGCCGCATTTTCGTTCATGCCTTTGATAGCGGCGAGTTCTTCAATGTTTGCTTCTCTAATCTTATCCAACGAACCGAAATGTTTCAAGAGCGCCTTTCGGCGTGCGGGTCCAATGCCCGGGATTGAATCAAGCTGAGATGCCAGTCCCAATTTTGAGCGGCGAGAACGATGCGCTGTGATTCCGTAGCGATGCGCTTCATCGCGAATCCGCTGAAGCAGGTAAAGTCCTTGTGAGTGACGGGGCAACAGCAATGGTTTACTGTTGTGCGGAAAGAAAATTTCCTCCTCCTGTTTTGCCAAGCCCACCACGGGAACTTTATCAAATAAATTAAATTGCTCAAGCACTTTAACCACACGCCCAAGTTGACCTTTACCACCATCAATAATTATTAAATCAGGCAGGAAAGAAAAAGACGCCTCAGGCTTTGCGCCGGGGTTTGATTCTGTTTCCTGAGACGCTTGCCATCTTTTGAATCTACGCGTGAGCATTTCCTCCATCGAAGCAAAATCGTCTGGGTTGCCAATGCTGGTGCTGTCAATATTAAATTTGCGATAGAGATTTTTTGCAGGCGTGCCTTTTTGAAAGACGATCATCGCGCCTACAGTTGCCACGCCTTGCGTGTGGCTGACATCGTAGCATTCGATTCGATTGGGTGGTTCTAATAAATGCAGAGCTTGTTGTAATTCTGCAAGGGCTTGTTCTTGTTTGTGCGCATCTGCCTGCCATTGCGCGCGCAGGGATTGTAAAGTTTCAGTAGCATTCTCTGCTGCCATTTTGACAAGATCATGAGACTGCCCCTCTTTTGGCACAAAGAATTCCACCTTTTCGCCGCCGCGTTTGGAGCGCAGCCATTGGCTGATAATTTGCGCTTCTTCAATTTCTTGCGGAAGCATGACCTGTTGCGGAATGTTCGCTGCTTCTGTGTAAAATTGCGTGATGAATTGTTCGATTACTTCATTGTCAGCTGTATCTTCGGTGCCTTCCAAAATAAAATATTCGCGTCCAATTAATTTACCGCCGCGAATAAAGAAGACTTGCACACAAGCCTCGCCATCTGAGCGCGCCATCGCTAGGACATCTGAGTCTAAATAATCAGTAGCGAAGATGATTTTTTGTCGTTCAATAATGGATGAAATCGCTTTAAGCTGGTCGCGCACTGCGGCGGCTTTTTCAAAACGCATTTCGTCGGATGCTTTTTGCATATCCTGTTCCATGCGCGTGATAATGCCTTCGCTATGCCCGCCCAAGAAATCCATTAAGTCGCTGATCATTTGGCGGTATCCTGCTTGGTCAACAGCGCCGATGCAGGGCGCATTGCATAACTTGATATCGTAGTATAGACAGGCGCGTTTGTCATTGCCCGTTATTTCGCGGTCACAAGTTAAATAGGGGAAGATGCGTCGCAACACATCCAAGGTTTGATAAACAGCCCAGGCGGATGTGTACGGACCAAAATAACGCGATCCGTCTTCTACCATTTGGCGTGTGACAGTTATTTTCGGATAGGCTTCTGCCCAATGAATTTTTATATAAGGGTAACGCTTGTCATCTTTGAGGCGCACATTGTACTTTGGGCGATGCTTCTTGATCAGATTCATCTCAAGGATAAGCGCTTCTAGTTCTGAGCCAACCACGATCCATTCAATATCGACAATGTCGTGTACAAGGCGGCGTGTTTTGGCGTCGTGGCTTGAATCGGCATGGAAATACGAGCGCACACGATTCTTCAAGTTGATTGCTTTGCCCACGTAAATAATTGTGTTTGCGGCATTACGCATCAAGTAACAGCCTGGCTTGGCGGGTAAGGTGGCTAGGATACCTTGGAGTTTTTCAGAAATTTCCATCTCGTTCATTTTAACATGCATCAAAAGAATTACTTGACTTTCATTTTATTCAGCCTGCAGTCAACACTACTTTTATCAGTCAAAGGCAATCGCTTGTAGGTTGATTTATTTCATAAATTTGGGTATTCGAATCGTTTTATTGAAAGCGTTTATTTGGATGTATATAAAATTTCTTGTTTAGAATAATGATAAAATAATTAAAAGGAAGGTGCTTATATGTCAAATCGAGTTGGGTATATTGATATTGCGCGCGGTATTGGTATCTTGTTGGTCGTGGTTGGGCATAATGATTTCCGATTGTTTTCGCAGTTTGCGTACCAAGTCATTTATTCATTTCATATGCCCTTGTTCTTTTTCCTTTCAGGTTATTTTTTCAATTCATCCATTGATTTTAAGAGTTTTGTCATAAAGAAATTTAACACGCTCTTAAAACCATATTTGTTCACTATTTTTGTTATTTATTTTGTTTCAACATCGTTTGATACTATGAGCTTTCAAACGGCGCTTGGGCGTATCGTCAAATCTTTGTATGCGAGCGGACGTTACATAAATTGGGCTCAGTTGTGGTTCCTTCCACATCTTTTTGCCGTCAGCATCTATGCTTTCTTTTTCTATAAAATATTTGCAAAAGTGGATAACCGCTTTGTTAAATGGGCTGTTCTTCTTTCAACGCTATTACTTGCCAACCTGTTTTTGAAAGGCTATTTTCCGTTCATCTTGAAGATATCTGGAAAAGAGTATGAGCTCTTCGGTCTGCCTTTTAGCTTAGATCTGTTATTTCTAAGCGGATTTTTCTTTATTTTAGGCGGTGAGATTCGGCGGATTGTTACGGAGAAGACTTTTAAGAATCCATTTATATTTTTTGGAAGCGCAGCGGGTATTATTTTGCTGAATTTATTTTTTAGCCCGCGAAACGATTTTAATACCCGCGTTTATGAATCTTTATTCATTAATACAATGCAAGCTATTGTTGGTATATTATTTATCCTTGCGCTTTCAGGTCAAGTAGAGTTGCATAGCAAAAAGTTGGCTGCATTGCTTGGATATTTTGGGCGTATATCAATGATCATTCTAATCTTTCATGTCCCTGTTCAAGATTTTTGGGCACAGAAAATATTAACCCTAACCAACAATATATCCTTTTCGATTTGGGGTGGATTCATTATGGGGGTGGCAGGCTCAGTCTTGATTTATGAATTGTTCATCAAATTTAATCCAGTTGCCTCATGGTGGCTCGGACGACAGGCAGAGTTGCCAAAACAGATCGTTATTTCGTCAAAAGATTGACTGTGGTAATTCCCATCAAGGTCGTTTTAAGATGTGCCAAAAGAATTACTTGACTTTTATTTCATTCGTTATACAATGGATAAAACCAACTTAACTTAAAAGGAGAATATAAATTATGGAACAAACCCCTTCTAATACCCCTATACAAACTTCTAATGGCAACCAAAAGATGATGGCGATAGGCTCTCTTGTTTTAGGTATTATTAATTTATGCGCTTGGTTCCTGCCCATTTGTGGGATTCCACTTTCAATTGGAGGTCTCGTACTTGGTTATTTCGGTATGAAAGACCCATCTCAAAAAACCATAGCAATCATTGGTATGGCTCTCTGTGGAATTGGATTACTTGCAGGTTGTGTTAATGGGGCTTGGGGAGCATATTTGGGCTTTACAGGACAGGGTATCCAGTTTTCCCCGTAAATTATCTTTGGTATAAGGATTGACGACTTTTTATAGCTCCCTGCATGTTGCAGGGAGCTATAATTTCTTAAAAAATTATAGGATCTTGTATTATGAATGAATCAGATAACACCCCAGTGATGTCATCGGGCGGACCTTCTGGAATTGCAAGCTGGTTTCAGATATGGATGAAAGTAGTTACGAAGCCCAATGAAGAAACTTTTGCTGAAATTACAGAAAGCCCGCAAGCAAAAACGCAAACTGCTTTAATTTGGGCGGCAACTTCAGGTGTATTTGGCGGCATTCAAAGGCAATTAGCTCCATAATTTGCAAAGAGCCGCAGATGTTCGGTCTGCAGCTCTTTTGTTTAATTTTTCTTTATGCAAAACTCAAACGCCCCAATATTCCCAGAAAACCAGCCTGTAGTAATTAATCTCAGCGGTAATGAGCAAGCCTTTGCGATTGCTTCTATCGTGATGAATGTCATTGGCTTGTGCATGATGTCTTTATTTCCCACGTGTAACCTGCCGTTTGCAATCGTGGGCGCGGTGCTTGCTTTTTTAGCGTGGAAAGACCCTCGGCAAAGAGTGTGGTCGGTCATTGCGCTTAGTTTTTCGGCTGTGAACGTTATTTTTATTTGCATCGTTTTGGGTTATCTTTTACTCATCGTCGCTGGTCCGGAGATGATGGAGTATTTTAGGAATTTGTAATATCCATCTTTGATGCAGGCTCTCGTAAGGTAAAATACCATCAACCAAGGAGAGCGAATGACAGGATTACCTGAATCAAAAGATAGACGAGTGTTTAACAGTATTTTGGGGGCAATGGGCAATACGCCTTTAGTAAGATTAGCGCGTATTGCAAAAGATTTACCGGTTCCGCTATATGCAAAATTAGAATTTATGAATCCCGGCGGGTCGGTCAAAGACCGTGTGGGGGCGAATATTATTGAACAAGCCGAGAAGCGCGGTGAGCTTAAGCCTGGCGGCACAATTGTAGAAGCAACCTCTGGTAATACAGGTGTGGGGCTTGCCATTGCGGCGGCGCTCAAAGGGTATAAGACCATCTTTGTGATGCCAGATAAGATGAGCAATGAAAAGATTTTATTATTGCGTGCTTACGGCGCAAAAGTAGTGATTACGCCCACAGCAGTAGAACCTGATGATCCACGCTCATACTATGAAGTAGCAAAGAAATTTACGCGCGATACTCCTAACGCAATTTTGGCAAATCAATATCACAATCCAGATAACCCAAAAACGCATGAGATGACGACCGGTCCTGAGTTGTGGGAGCAGACCGAAGGAAAATTGACCGATGTGATCATTGGTATTGGCACAGGCGGAACAATCTCCGGAGTGGGCAGATATCTCAAGTCGAAGAATCCAAATATTCAAATTGTGGGCGTTGATATTGAAGGCTCGATATTAACTGAAATTTGGCAAAACAAAGGCATTATTCCCCCAGGCGCGTACCCTAAGACCTATAAAGTAGAAGGCATTGGCGAAGACTTTTTGCCATCTGCAATGGATATCACAGTTGTAGATGCAATTGAGCGCGCTGGCGATAAAGAATCATTTTTATGGGCGCGGCAATTGGTGCGGCAGGAGGGAATTTTTGCGGGCGGTTCTTCTGGCTCGGCGATGGCAGGCGCGATTAAGTATTGCCGCAGGTTAAGCGGAGATCGTTTGCCAGTTGTCATATTGCCAGATTCTGGCACACGCTATCTTTCTAAATTTTATGATGATAAGTGGATGCGTGAGTTTGGCTTCCTCTCGATGGAATTCGGCGAAACGGCTCTTGGTGATCTATTGATTGCGAAGCCAAACAAGATCTTACTAACTGCCGCGATGGGCGACTCGATTCGTAAGGTAGTGTCAGCGATGCATCAAAATGCAGTATCTCAGATGCCAGTGATCGGTGTGGATGGAACGTTGGCGGGTCTTATCGAAGAAGTGGATTTACTCAATCACTTGCTGGACAAACCCCAAAATAATCAAGACCAGCCGATTGATGCGCTTGTGCAAAGCGCCGGGGCAGTCTTCTCACCTGAGACTTCTCTTGAAGTAGCCATGTCTTCGCTTACTTCTGGGTATGCCTTAATTGTCGTAGATAATAAACGTCCCATTGGAATTTTGACAAAGATCGACGTGTTGGATTATGTGGCAGGCAAGATTTAGGGAAGAAAATAGAAAGTAATTTGCAGAGGCATCGAGAATATAAAATCTCGATGCCTCTGTTTTTTTATGGTAACAATGAAAATAGAACAAATTTTCTGTTATAATTATCCGGAAGAGTTGGCGCGTGCCAATCTATATAATCAAAGGAGAATAAAATGGATATTAGTTCTGTTAATTGGCTTGCTGTTGTTGTTTGTGTTGTGGCAAGTATGATCATCGGCGGTATTTGGTTTGGTCCAAAGACGTTTTTTCCTATTTGGTGGAAAGCAATTGGCAAGGCAGATAACCAAGACCCTTCTGGCAGCAGCACAAGCATGGCGCTGGTGTGGGGATTGATAGTATTTTCCGCATTCGTTCAAGCAACTTTCATGTCTCTTATGGTCAATGCCATGGGCAGTATGATTGAAGGCGGACCTACGCTCGTCTCTGGCGCAACGGCTGGGTTCATGCTCTGGCTTGGCTTTGTTGCCCCATCCAGCTTAACCAACAAATTGTTCGCAGATCGAATAAAAGCCTGGGTACTTGAAGCGGGTAATCATCTTATTACTTTCGTTGTGATGGGCGCTATTTTAGGCGCGTGGCGATAGGATTATTAAGCATCACAAAAGGGTTGTGAGCTTGTCTCTTCGCCCTTTTTAATTTAATCTATATTTTTCCTCTTTTTATTATCTATTCTCCATTCATCTATCATCCACTTTCAACTTTCTAAT
Source organism: Anaerolineaceae bacterium (assembly GCA_009885945.1). Lineage (GTDB taxonomy): Bacteria > Chloroflexota > Anaerolineae > Anaerolineales > Villigracilaceae > VFJR01. The sequence goes on along the minus strand of VFJR01000017.1, from coordinate 22,041 downwards.
CTCTTTCCTCTTTCCTCTTTCCTCCCTTATAATACCCGTCGGAGGCAATACTTCATGGAAATTACCTGGTACGGACATTCCTGCTTTCGTCTCACTGAACGCAACTACGCTACAGTGGTGACGGATCCTTTCGACAATAAAGCAATTGGCTACGACATGCTCAAACTAAAAGCTGAGATCGTAACCATTAGTCACGACGCACCTGGGCACAATAACAGCGACACCGTAAAAGGCACTACTCACGTCATCACTGGCGCAGGTGAATTTGAGATTGGCGGAGTATTTATCACTGCCATACAAACTGATGCTGGGGGCAAGAAAAAAGAAAAGACATCGCGCAACACACTCTACACTTTTGATTACGACGGTATTACAGTAGCGCATTTAGGCGATCTTAAAACCGTTCCTACCCAAGCAGAGATCGAAGCCCTCGGCACGGTCAATGTTGTCTTGATCCCAGTGGGGGGCGGGTCTAGCCTCAATGCCGCTAAAGCCGCAGAAGTGGTCAGCATGATCGAACCTAATCTGGTCGTGCCAATGCATTACTCTACACCCGCATCAAAACTTTCCCTCGACCCGCTCAACAAGTTCCTCAAAGAAATGGGACTCAATAAAGTCGAATCTCAGCCCTCTCTTAAAGTGACTCGCAGCGGCTTGCCCGACGAAACCCACGTGATGGTCTTGGATTACCAAACGAGTTAATATGCCAGTTAAAGTAATTATGACATGGGATATTGCCGCCGAGCGCGACCAAGAATATTTTGAGTTTGTGATCGGCATCTTTGTCCCTGGCGTGCAGCGCCTTGGTTTGCAGACAGCCGAAGCATGGGCAACTATTTACGGATCTTATCCGCAAATTCAAGTTGGTTTACTTGCCCCCGATGCAACTCAAGCATATCGCATCATGCGTTCTGATGATTGGTATCAACTGCAAGACAGCCTGGGTGCGTACGTAAAGAATTTTTCATATAAGATTGTCTTTGCCCGCAATGGCTTCCAATTCTAATCAAGCTCAATACTGGCGCATCTATTTCCTGCTGACTGTAATCGAGTCAGCAGGTTTTCTATTTGCACTTCTCAATATCCCGTCTGAAGGTATTTCAACAGCTAGATTAATTCTTTTAGGAATTCCAACGCTCGCGCTTTTATCTTCTTTATTGGCATTATCCAACACCGAAAAATTTTCCTCATTAATTTCCCCGCATCACTATCCCAAGCTGATACCTGCCTCAGCGCTTCTGGCTGTTATTTTCACCCTCAGCCTCTTCCTCTTAAGGTATCTCAACCCAGTTCAACTGCTCGCCTATTATCAACGAGCCGCCCCAATTTTATTTTTCCTACTACTCTTCAGCATTCAATCACTGATCTTATTCACTATCCTTCAATATGGCTTTCACCCTCAAAACCTTCGCCAATATAAGTCCCATATTCCATTTCTTCTTTCCTCTTTTCTTTTCCTACTTTCCACTTTCTACTTCATCTCAATCACCAAACTCGGCATCACTCCAGACCCCGCTTATTGGGGCGAACCCGGCGTCCCCATCTTCTTTTGGCAACTCACCATCATCTTTTTTCTTTCAGCCTTTCTAGCCTTTTATTCATCACGCATCAAGCTTCACAAACCACTTTCTATTTTCTATTTACCATTAACCATTTATCTCCTCGCCCTCATTCTCTGGCTCTCCATCCCCATCGAGATCGTAAAAAACGGATTCTACGTCTCTATAGAACCTCCTACAAATCAGCCATTTCCCTATTCAGATTCGAGCTACTATGACTCCATGGCGCATAGTCTTTTAATTGGGCATCCCTTTCAAGGAGAGATTCCCACTCGACCTTTGTATATCTCATTGCTGGCTATATTGCATTTGATATTTGGCGAAAATTACCAGAATATTCTAGCAGGTCAAACTTTTGTGTTGGCGCTTATCCCAGTTTTTCTATATTTCTTAGGAAAGCGCATCCATTCCCCAGCGGCTGGTCTGATGGCAGCCTTTATCGCGATCTTTCGAGAATATAACAGCATCCTGCTTACATCCGAAACCCGCGTTTCCAACTCAAGAAGCATGCTGGTGGATTTGCCCACATGGTTATTATTACTGCTTGCCTGTTTTCTTGTTTTCAATTGGCTCAAGCAAAAGGGATGGCAAAGCGCCGCTCTTGCGGGAGGAGCGTTTGGCATCTTGCTCCTTTTAAGAACTCAATCCCTATTACTGCTTCCCGTGATCCTAGTTGTTGTACTTCTTGATGTTTTTTTTCCAGACAAAGAAAAATTAACAGATATACGAAAATCCTATAAAGAAAGATTGACTGCTTATTTTTACCTTGTTCTTCCATTCATTGTCGGTTTTCTATTAACCATTTCGCCGTGGTTATTACATAATTACCTTCAATCAGGCAAGCTGGCTTTGGATGCATCATTTCAATACAAAGTTATTGCTAGTCAATATGCATACACAGGCAACTTGGACCATGAAAGCATTGACCTTGAAGGAAAGGGTGTAGGGCAAATCCTCCTTGAATTTGCTATTAAAGATCCTAAATTTGTCTTTGGTTTTATTTCTAACCATTTTTTAGCCACCCAAGTAGATGGACTACTCGCTCTCCCATTAATCAAACCTTATAACGGATTCTTTGAGCCGATTAATATCTATTGGACTTCTTGGAACGGTTTTCTTGAATGGCATAACGCCATTCTTTTGGTTTTTTACTTTGTTTTTATCTCGCTCGGTTTGACGTCAGCTTGGAAGAGATTACGCTGGGCAGGTTTAGTGCCTCTTGCTTTTAATATAGGATACGCCCTTGCCACTGCCATTGGGCGTTTCTCTGGCTGGCGTTATGACCTCCCCGCAGATTGGGTTGTTTATTTTTACTTCGCTATTGGCGTTGTAGAGCTTTTCAATATCTTTTTAATTTTATTTAGGCGGGGAAATATGGATAATGCTAAAACTGAAGCAGCGTTACCTATATATACTAGAAAATATTTAGCAGGCCTCTTGTTTTTTATTTCACTTGCATTATTGCCTTGGGTTTTAGAAAGTATATCTCCTCCTCGTTACCCCGACCAAACCACAGCTTCTTTGACTGCTGAGTTGAATAAGATCCCATCAGTTTCCACACTAATTTCTATTACAGATATGCAGCAATTTACATCTCAACCTACGGCAAAGTTGAGCAAAGGTCGCTTACTGTACCCGCGTTTTTTTTCAGCTGAAAATGGGTACTCATCCCCAAAATGGCCTGCCTATGTAATTCGTGATTTTTCACGCACAGGCTTTTTGTTGATTAATCAAACTTTGCAAAATGCAGTGATTCCAGCTCGCCAATTGGATCTGCCTCATGGGCAAGACGCCATTGTATTAGGTTGTTGGGTAAATAATGAATATCTCGATGTTCGAATGATTGCCTTTCCAGCTCTAGATAAGGCATATGTCTCTCAGCCTTTTAACCCAATTTGTGACCCATAATCCGTTCTTTTCGGATTTCCAACAATGTCAATAAAAGAAACGGGGTCGTAAGCAGTAAAGGAATTCTCCACTTCAATATATATGAATATTTTTCATAATCACAGTAGCCATTGGTTGTGATTTTATAATTGCCTTTATTTTCGTAAATAAGCGCCATTTTTTCGCCTACGTTCACAGGGTATCCTGCTTTTGTATATGTGGCTTGTACAACTTCTGGATGTTCTTCAAGAAAACTTATCGGGTGTTCAAATACTACCCCTAAATCGCTGTCTAACACCCATTTGATGCGGTTATTTTGGCTATTCATGCCTATGAATACTTCGGCAACAACGTGGCCGTCTAAAGCAACTTCATTTCCAGATAAACCATTCTTCTTCCAAGTTTGCACAATGATTCGCGTGGCTTGGCTGCATATACTCACCCCGCGCTCAATGGCAATCTCCGCATTACAAAACTCGTAATTTTTTGGGTGCTCCTGCCACAACAGGAAGTTTTCATAAATTGGGACTCTGTGATTGTATTCAGAATAATCAGATGATTGATCCCAGTAATGAACGGTTGCATCATAGACCAGTTGCGTAAGCCTATATGCATATTCTTCGTTAGTTTCCTGTATTTGTTTATCTAGCAGAGGGTAGACTTCCTCAGGTTTGTATTTGGGGATGCGTAATCTGCCTCTATACTCAAATCCATTATAAATTGCTGGATTTCTCAGGGACGTAAACTCGCCATAAATATTCAATCCGAGTAATATTCCGCCGGATATAAAAAGCCCCACGCACAAATATTTAATAAAACTGCGCGATAGGGGTGCGCTGATCAATCTTAATCCAATTTGAAAAACACCAAATCCAAATAGCACTGCGACATATTGTACAACGGCGAGACTGATGGGTTCGTTTTTTAATGGGTCAAAATAATATGCTAATACTGAAAGAGCGATCCCCCCGATAGCCACTAATATTCCAAAACCTTTTTTATTCATCTCAATCCTTTTAATAGTCGAAAAATAACTAGCGAAATAATAAGCTATCCACATTGCTGTGTCAAGCAATGATAGGTTGTGCAAATGGTAAATTGGCCCTCGCACTATTTTCTATGTATAATCAACTCTATGACCAAAACTCCCAGCCCGCTTGACCCCGAAGCCAAACCCGACGACCGCGTAGATCACGCGCTTCGCCCGCAAAAACTGAATGACTTGATTGGACAAGATCAAGTGAAAGATAATCTTTCTATTTTGATTTCGGCGGCGAAGAAACGCGGCGAAGCGCTGGATCACGTTTTATTTTATGGACCGCCTGGCTTGGGAAAAACCACCCTCGCACATGTGATTGGCAACGAGATGGGTGTCAACGTCAAAGTGACTGCTGGTCCCGTTATCGAACGTGCTGGCGATCTCGCCGCTATCCTTACTAATTTACGCGCGGGCGATATTCTTTTTATTGATGAAGTTCATCGCTTGGGACGCGCTGTCGAAGAAGTGCTGTACCCCGCCATGGAAGATTACGCTTTAGATATCGTCATCGGAAAAGGACCCTCGGCTCGCTCCATACGCCTGAAGTTGCCTCGGTTTACTGTAGTAGGCGCTACAACGAGACTCGCTCTCGTCACAGCGCCGTTGCGCGCGCGTTTTGGCGCAGTCTATCGTTTGGATTATTATGATATTGAAGCTATGAAAAAAATTGTCACTCGTGCCGCAGGCATGTTAAAAGTCGAAGCGGATGCAAAAGGAATCGAAGAAATGGCGCGCCGCGCACGTGGAACTCCGCGCGTAGCCTTGCGTTTATTACGCCGCGTGCGTGACTTCGCGCAAGTCCGCGCTGATGGGGTCATCAACCAAAAGGTGGCGATAGAAGCGCTTGATCTGCTTCAAGTAGACCCGCTGGGCTTGGACGATGTAGATCGCCGCGTGCTCAAAACCATCATCGAAAAATATAATGGCGGACCCGTTGGCCTGAATACCATTGCCGCATCTATTAGCGAAGAGCAAGATACGATCATGGATGTGGTTGAGCCGTATCTTTTGCAACTCGGCTTTTTAGATCGCACTCCACAAGGACGCGTTGCAACAAAATCTGCCTATGAACATTTGGGGTATACGTATACCGAGCAGGGGCAAGCGAGATTGCTGTAACGTTCAAACGTGTAAACGCTATAACATTTTACGCGCAGCGTCTTTCGCGTAAACCCAATACAACCCAATTCTCAAAATTGGCATCAAAATATCTGCATACAAAATGGGACCCGCGTTATTTCCCGCAAAATTTCCGTGTTCAAAAATCTCTGCCAAATGCACGTAAGCCGCCCCCCAGCCCATAATAGTAGAAACAATAATAAACGGTAGCCAAACATCTTTGCGGAAGAATGCCAACGCTCCCAGTACGCCAACTGCTAAATTAAAGAAAGCCACTTCTGTTTGAAACGGATTCCTTGCGGGCCAGCCAATAGATGCCGCCATCGCGTCAGCATAAAAAAAGTGCATATAGAATCCACCGAAGATTCCTTTAAAGCCTGGCACGCCGATCGAATACATTAATAACAATTCAGCGCCAATGTTCCAGTTGCGTTCTTTGATCAGTAAAAAATGAATTAGGGTGGAGATGATAATGCTGGCAAAACCAACGATCACATGCCCGCCGTTCATAAACCAATCACCAAAGTTATTTATCATTTATTTATCTCCCCTCCCGCACGCCAATAATTTCCCAGCCGCGCTCTATTGCAATTGCTTTTAACTTCTCATCAGGATACACCGCTACAGGATGATCTGCATGTTCCAGCAAAGGCACATCTAAAACCGTATCACCATAAGCCACATCCACGCGCTCAACAGCCAAGCGGCTTAACACTTGTTCGATCTTTTTTTCGTTCGCCATCAAATCCCCAAGCATTTTCACCCGCCCATTTTTAATTTCAACAGGTGTGCCAATGACTTGTGCGCCAATTCGATTGGCAAAAGGCTCAATAAATGGTTCTACTACACTGCTGGCAATATAAACTTTTGCGCCGTCTTCACGATGCTTAATTAAACGCGCAATTACATCTTCGCGGCGCAACTTCCACAAGTTGTTTTCCACAACCCATTCAGAAGCATGTTTTAATTTTTCAGGATTCGCATCCTTGATATAGGCAAGGCTGTCCACCATTAATTTTTGCCCCCATGTTTGCCAATCAATCAAACCATTTTTTGCAAGCAAATAAGATGGCAAAATCATCGCCGTGTAAAATCTCGCCTGCGTTTTACTTTGATTATTTTTTACCCAATCCACCAAGCCCAAAAATGGCGAGCCTGTGGTTAACGTTCCCATTAAGTCTGATGCAACGATCATAACGCCTCCAAATATTTTTCAAAGATTATAGCTTCTAATGTTAGAATCATCTTATGATATTTAGCAAACGACTCTTCGATATTATCTTTGCATCCATCGCGCTGCTACTCGCGTTGCCATTTATGCTGATCATTGCGATACTTGTACTTCTCGTTCATGGAAGCCCGATCTTATTTACTCAACAGCGCCCTGGCTATCAGGGGATACCTTTTAATATTTATAAATTTCGCACGATGAAGAACCGCATCACACCTAGCGGAAGCCTGCTCCCAGACGCCCAGCGTTTGACTCCCCTTGGGCGTTTCCTGCGCGACCTCTCCCTAGACGAATTGCCCGAGCTGATTAATATCCTGCGCGGAGAAATGAGTCTCGTTGGTCCGCGCCCTTTGCTGATGGAATATTTGCCGCTTTATTCACCCGAGCAATCTCGCCGCCATAATATGCCGCCCGGGCTGACAGGCTGGGCGCAAGTCAACGGTCGCAACGCCGCAGACTGGCAAACCCGTTTTAGACTCGATGTTTGGTATGTAGACAACTGGTCGTTTTGGTTGGATATAAAAATTATTTTTATGACTGTATGGAAAGTTTTGTCGCGCGAAGGAATTAATCAAGAAGGGCAGGCAACCGTTGAATATTTTAAGGGGAATGATTAACTGATGTTACGCAGAACGTCCCGAAGGTTTCCTTGAAAAACCTTGTTGAGTCTATCAAACCTTCGGACGATATCCTTAGATTAATAATAGCAAGCTGTTGCGTTCCAGAATGTGGGGGAGTATAATCCTTGCAGATAAACAAAAAGACCCGCGTGAAGACAAGTAATCAATACGCTGTGCAGAGAGTCGTCGGGAGTGCGAGACGACCAGCCGAATGATGAAATCCGCTTCACCAAGTTTCTCTCGCAGGGGCAAATAACGCGTAAAACATGATGCGTTATTTGTCGTAAGAGAGACGGGCTCGCCCGTTAGCGCGAATCCAAGATTATTGCTGTGGATACTTCACCCCGGCTCTCTCCTAAACGAGAGGGAGTAATAATGAAAGCAGGTGGCACCACGAGACGCCCCTCGTCCTGCAATGGAATGGGGCGTATTTTATTTCCTGCACATTGGAGGTGCATTATGTTAGATATGAATTTGATTCGGGAAACGCCAGATGTGGTGCGCAAATCTTTACAGGACCGTCAAATGGACGCTTCGCCAGTGGATGCTTTGCTGGTTCTCGATCAGAAGCGCCGTACCTTGTTGACTGAGACTGAACAATTTAAAGCTGAACGCAACGCCGTCTCAAAGGAGATCGCGCAGCTGAAAGATGCCACCAGCCGGCAGCTTAAAATTGAGGCGATGCGCGGGGTCGGAGATAAAATTGCAGCGTTGGATTCGCAGCTGGCTGAGGTTGAATCGCAATTAAATGGAATTGCATCCGCCTTGCCAAATATTCCTGATGGGCGCACGCCTTTTGGAAAAGATGACAGCGAAAACATTGTCATGCGTACGGTGGGCGAGCCGCGCAAGTTTTCATTTGTGCCAAAACCACATTGGGATTTAGGAACTGACTTGGGGATTATCGATTTTGAACGCGGGTCAAAATTAACAGGCTCACGTTTTTATGTTTTGAGCGGCGCGGGTGCGCGTTTGCAGCGTGCGTTGATCGCGTGGATGTTAGATTTGCATGTGCGCCAAGGGTATCGTGAACAATACTTGCCATTTATGGTCAAGACGGCAACAGTGTATGGCGCGGGACAATTGCCAAAATTCGCCGATAATTTATATAAAGATCACGAAGAAGATTTTTATTTTGTGCCCACTGCAGAAATTCCATTAACAGGTTTGCACATGGAAGAAATTTTGGATGAAGCCGCATTGCCCAAATTGTATACGGCATATACGCCCTGTTTCCGCCGCGAGAAGATGAGTGCGGGACGTGATGTGCGCGGCATTAAGCGCGGGCATCAATTTGATAAAGTGGAAATGTATATGTACGTCAAGCCAGAAGATTCAGAAGCGATGCATTTGAAAATGCTTGCCGATGCAGAAGAAACTTGCGCGTTGTTGGGCGTTCCTTATCGTGTCAAGCAATTATGCACAGGCGATATCGGCTTCTGCGCTACATTGACCTACGATCTTGAATTATGGGCACCCGGTTGTGATGAGTGGCTGGAAGTTTCGTCAATTTCAAATGTAAAAGACTTTCAGGCACGCCGCGCCAATATTAAATACCGTGCCACAGATGGCGGCAAGACAAAATTTCCGCATACATTAAATGGTTCGGGTTTGGGTTTGCCGCGCACATTGATCGCTGTCTTGGAGAATTATCAACAGGAAGATGGGTCAATCGTTGTGCCTGAAGTGCTAAAGCCTTGGATGGGCGGGATTGATATAATTAAGGCGTAACGTTTATATATAAACCTGACAGGTCTTATCAGCGTCACTTTTAACATGACTTATTGAATGGACAAAGGTGAAAGATGATCGATTTGTCTCGGAGACCTGTCAGGTTTTGCATTAAGGAGACTCTGCTCAATGATAGATTTTGCCTTTTGGTTGCAAGTAATGCTTGAAACATTAACGCTTTCTGTCCTACTAGTTGGCTTAGTAGGATTGGTCATCCCAGTATTCCCAGGCTTAGTGGTGATGTGGCTTGCCACGCTGGTGTACGCTATTGTGCAAGCCTCCTCAGGGAATATGAATGTTTGGGATTGGCTCATCTTTGCATTGATTACCACTCTAATGATCGTTGGCAGTGTGATTGATAATGTCATCATCGCCAAGAGTATTCTTGATAAAAAAGTACCGTGGAAATCTATTTTATTGGCGTACGCGGCTGGCTTGATCGGCAGTATTGTTGGCACGCCCTTAATTGGTATGCTTGCCGCGCCAGTGGGCTTGTTTCTTGCTGAGTGGTATCGCCTTAAAGATCGTAAAGCCGCGCTTGAACATACCAAGGCATATTTAACAGGCTGGGGACTTTCATTTGCCGCGCGTTTTGCAATGGGTATTGCGATTGTATTGTTTTGGATGTTATGGGCTTGGTTGTAATAAACCGATATAATAGACGTTATCGGAAATAATCCGCAGATTTCTCAGATTACACAGATTTGAAATTTATAAGAGAAAAATCTGCGAAAATCTGTGTAATCTGTGGATAAAAGATTGTTTTTACTATTACCAATAATGTCTAATAATTAAATCACCTCAGAAATAATTCTGAGGATAAAAAAGGAGAAATATTATGCCCCCTATGATTTCTGAAGTGTTAGGTTTGGTTGGTTTTCTTTTGCGCGCCTTTGGATTTTTGCTGTTTGGTTTTGTTGCATCGCGCTTTGTGAACGAATCCTATAATAAAGCTGTTTGGCAGGTGCAGGCTGCTCTGGTTGCTGCGCTTTTTGGCACAGTGGTTGGGCTGACGCATTTTTCCAGCCCTGGCTCAGCAGGGTCATTTGCGCTGGGCGCAGCTGTGGCTCTCTTGATGGCTGGAATGCCAAAAAAGAAAGACGAAGAGAAATAAAGAAGCAGAAAAAAACTTCGGAAGTCTAAAGACTTCCGAAGTTTTTTGATTCTGTCTTCAAGAGCAAGGTCAATAACTTGACCGAGTTCTTCACGTCATTTTCATCTACCATTTCAGATGGAGAATGTACATAGCGGCAGGGAATGGAGATGCATCCAACGGGCACGCCAGCACGCGCCATTTGAATAGAGCGCGCATCCGTTGTGCCGCCGCCGAGCACTTCACGTTGATACGGAATCTTTGCTTTTTCAGCGGTTTTTTCCATCCATTGCACAACACGCGGGTCAGAGATCATGCCCGAGTCTTTAATCTTAATGGCGGGACCTTTACCCAAGCCAACGTCCATTTTCATAGCTTGAGGGGTATCTGCTGAAATAGTTACATCTATGGCAATGCCAATGTCAGGATTGATTTCAAAGGCAGAGGTGGTCGCACCGCGAGTGCCGATTTCTTCTTGGGTGGTGAAGACAAAATACACTTCATTGGGCGTAGATTTCAAAGCACGTAACGCCTCAATAGCCACCAACACGCCAATTCGGTCATCCATAGATTTTGCGACCCAGCGCGAGCCCATGTCTGTAAAAGGGCGTTCAAATGCGGCGATATCACCTGCTTTGACCGGGCAATCTTTTTTGCTGGTTGCACCTACATCAATAAACATATCTTCCATTGAATTTTCTTTGCCGCGCTGAGAACCGATCACGCCGACAGTGCCATTGATGAAGCGCACGCGCCCGCCGATTAAGTGACGGCTCATTACGCCGCCCACACCTTCAAAGCGTACGAATCCGTTATCGTCCACATGACTGGCGATGATGCCAATTTCATCCATGTGCGCGGCAACCATGATTCTTTTGCCGCCTTTCCCTTTGCGCACAATCAAGTTGCCCAGCGCGTCCACACGAATTTCATCTGCGAGCGGCTTTATTTCTTTGCGAATCACTTCACGGATGGCATCTTCATATCCTGACGGGCTGAATGTTTCTGTTAACGTTTTTAAAAGTTTTTTCATTATGATTCCTTTTATTATGTCATTGCGAGGGCGCTCTTGTTCTTTGCCCAAAACAATCCCCCGAACAGTGGGGATTAAAAATTAAATACTTCTTCGTTCGAGTAAACCTTCTCTTCTGTTTTCGTAAACACGTGCGCCTTGCTTTTACCCATCACTTGCCACGCGCCATTTAACGTTCTAATAATGGCGGTATCTTCATCAACACCCAGCAAAAATTCATTATCCTTTAATTTCCTGCGCAAAGCCAACAGCATGGGCTTCCAAATGATGGGGATGGCGTCGAAATGAGGCAACACAAAATTTGCGGGCACTACTCCAAAAGCCGGCGTAGATCGTAACCCAAGCGAGCGAAAATCTGGGATTTCTTTGCCCAAAATCATTGCGCCTGCCGAGCAACCCGCGTAGATCGCCCCGCGTGCAAATGCTTTCTGTGCAGATTTCCAAACTAGGCTGTCTTGCATAGTGCGGAAGAGATAGCCCGGATCGCCGCCTGAAAAATAAATGAGGTCCGCTTCTTCCACCCGAGAGGCATGATTCTGCTCATTGGCTGATTCTGCATCTGTAACAGGAACCGCCTCCACGTCGGCGCCGAGGCGGGTGAAATGATCCACGCCCATTTTTGACCAGCGATTCACGCTGGCTTCGCCTTCTTTGCCTGCCGCAGTTGGCAGGCAAACCACGCGCGGTTTGCGCCCGTCTGTTTTACAGTTGGCAAGCAAAAATCTATCCACGTCGTTCATGACGGGTAAATATTCACCTGAGCCGAGTAATGCGATAAGTCCGTTCATTTCACCTGTTGTGTTATTTTGAAGTACATCAGCTAAGTACTCTTTAGAGTATGCTGATGTACTTTGTTTAAACCCGTTCAGCGAGCTGAACGACTCCAGAGTTGCTATTTCTTAATCACATCTCGCGTAATTTTTTTCAATGCAACATGAATCAAATTGAGTGTGTTCTTCCAATCATCAATGCGCGCCACGCTGATAGGGGAGTGTGTATAACGATGCGGCACAGAGATGGATACTGTAGGAATGCCTTCGCGCGACATTTGAATAATGTTTGCGTTGGTGCCCCCGCCGCCAGGCTGACGAATTTGGTAGGGGATTTTTTCACGTTGCGCCACATTTTCCAAGAAGCCGATCAAGGCGGGATTATGCATGGCGCGGCTTTCGTAAACATAAATGGCAGGACCCAGCCCGAGCTTTGTATTGTAGCTGGTGTTCTCGCGGTCTTCGTGGTCGGGCAGATCACGCGCAGGCGTAGAATCAACTACAATGGCAAGATCAGGCTTGAAGTAGTTAGAAGCGACGCGAGCGCCGCGTAATCCAATTTCTTCTTGAACTGAAAACGAGAGGCAGAGTTCTACGTTGGTTGGCGCGTGTTTCAATAGTTCAATGAGCGTTGCCACGCCAATGCGATTATCAATGGCTTTGGACATAATGGATGGTCCAACACGTTTAAAGTTTGCGGCAAAGGTGGCGCGGTCGCCCAGTTTAGCAGAACTGCCGGGTGCCATATCAATACGCATGGAGCTGGCGCTGGGCTTGCGTAAATAATCTCCATCGCTGGCTTTATGCGGAGGCGGTGCGCCAATCACAGCTGGAGCGTGGCTGGCACCAACCATCATTTGCTTTCCAAATAAATGCCGTGTATCAATGCCGCCAACAATTTCGAAGCCGAAAGATTCGCCTTCAGCAGAGACCAGCATTAATCCCACTTCGTCCATGTGCGCATCGAGCATTACACGCAAGGCTTTCTTTGCGCGTGATTTTTTTACAGCAAGCACATTGCCAAGTGCATCTACTTTTACTTCATCAGCAAAAGGTTTTGTTTCTTCCAATACAATCTTGCGCACTTCGCCTTCATCGCCAGAGACGCCGATGGCATTACAAAGTTTTTCAAGCAATTTAAGTTGAGGGCTTCCAATAGTTAGCATATTATTCCCACGAAATCTTATTTATGAAATCTGCGTCCAATGATGCAATAAATTCAGCCAGTAATCTGCCAGCGCGGCGCACATCTTTTAGTTTGATCATTTCTACGGGTGTGTGCATATAGCGCAATGGAATACTGATCACTAAAGTTGGGGCGCCTGTATCTGCAACTTGCAGCATATAAGCATCTGTACCGGAGTGGCGCGGCAGAAAATCAATGGCATGTGGAATTTCGATTCGTTCAGCGATTTCCTTCATTTTTTTGTGGATGAAAGTATGCACGTTCGGACCTAAGCCGATAGTGGGTCCATCGCCAAGCGGGAAAGTATCCCAGCCGCTGGAGCCGGGTCCTTTGGCAAAAGTCACATCGATGGCAATCGCGATGTCAGGTTTGAGTTGATAGGCGGAGGTATAAGCCCCACTCATGGTTTCTTCCTCTTGGACGGTTGCTACAGCCCAGACATCCCACAAGTGTTGGCGGGTTTGTAATTCTTGCAAACAAACTGTGAGCGCCGCCACTGATGCGCGATTATCTAACGAGTGTCCGCTGATGATCTCTCCGCCAGACATTTCTATAGGCTGGGTATTATATGAAACAAGATCGCCCGCGCGTACGAGTTTGGCAACTTCTTTCGGGGTGAGTCCAGTGTCAATCAATAGGTAATCGAGATCGTGTTCGTAGGTTCTATGATCGTCTGGTACAAGTCTATTAGAACGCATTGCGACTACGCCATATAAATCTTTTTTGCCGTGAACTAGGACAGGCGTGCCGGGCAATATACGCGGATCAAGCCCACCGATCTCGGTCACATATAAGAAGCCATCCACCACTTTTGTGACCATCATGCCAACAGCGTCCATGTGCGTGGCAATCAGAATAGATGGGCGTTTGGCTTTGCCTTTTATGTTTGTATTCCCGCGTTTGAGTCCATGCAAAGAGCCAAGTTTGCTTTTGCTTACTTCATCTACTAGGGATGTCCATTCTTTTTCGATGATCTCTGAGGCGGGACCTTCAAAGCCAGAGAGGGCGGAAACGGACATTAAGGATTTTAGAAAAGGAAGAAGTTCTGTCATTGAGTGAGTACCGCCTAAGGGATGGGAGTTAAAGAAGGTGTGGATGTATTTGTTGGGCTGGGCGTGACTGTAAATGAAGGCGTGAATGTAGGCGTAGTAGATGGAGTCAATGTGAGCGGGAGTGTATTGGTCACACTTGGAGTAAGAGTTATTGTGAAAGTACTTGTGATAGTTAATGTTGAAGTGGGAGTAAAGGTTGTGGTTTGAGGTTGGAAAGGTGTATTTGTAATGGTTGGCGAAGAGGATGCAGTTGGAGTCGTTGAGGTTGTAGGCGTTGGGGTGATGGTGCCCGTCACGATCACTGGATTCAGGTTTGGGGTAGGGGTGTGAGGCGTGGTCGTGATTGTAAATGTCAGGCTGGGAGTCGGAGTTCCATTAATAGAATCTGGCGCGATGGTTAAGGCAATCCAGCCGATGCAATAGCAGGGAATGGTGAGCAAAGAAACTGCGGCGAGGGTGAACCTGCGTTTTGTTATTTTGTCTTCAAGATCAAACATGCTTGCGATAATAACATTAGTTCACAGGGTAGGCAAGCGGTTATAATCTTGTTAATGATTCCCATTACTTTACAAATTTCAGGTTTTCTTTCATATCAAGACTCAGTGGAGCTTGATTTCTCTTCGTTCAAAATGGCGTCTATCTCTGGGCATAATGGCGCAGGAAAATCTTCTTTGTTAGATGCCATTACTTGGTCATTATTTGGCGAAGCGCGTACCAGCCAAAAAGATGCGGTCATAAATTTGCAGTCGAATGCCGCTGAGGTAATTTACACTTTTCGATATGAGGCGAATACCTATCGCGTGATTCGTTCTCTGCCAAAAGGTAAAAGTACCACTTTGGAATTTCAAGTTTTGGACGGAGAATTGCAATCGGGTCAGTGGAGAGCGCTTACCGAAAAAACAACCCGTGATACTCAGGAGCGCATTCGCCAAACCTTGCGGCTTGATTATGATACTTTTGTAAATGCTTCTTTCTTTTTGCAAGGCAAGGCAGATGAGTTTACGCAAAGAAAAGCCAGCGAGCGCAAGCTAGTATTGAGCAACATTCTCGGTTTGGAAACTTGGGAAGAATATAAAGTGCGCGCAGGGGAGAAGCGTAAAGAAGTGGAACGTGAAGTTGAGATCATTGATGGGCGGCTTGCAGAGATCGATGCGGAGCTTGCGGAAGAAGATTCGCGTAAGGCGAGTTTGACTCAAATGATGGATGATGTAAAACGTTTGGAATCTCAACGTACTGCGCAGGAAAAAATTCTAGAAGGCATTAAACGTAATGCCGATTCTCTTGAGCGACAAAAAGAATTGACCAAGACTTTGTTGGCAAATGTAGAACGAACCCGCTCGGCTCTTTCTGCGCTTGAGACTCGCTTGGCTGAAAAAGAATCTGAAAATGCATCGTATGCCGACTTGGTCAAACGCGCCAAGGAAATTGAATCTCATTATAAAGACTGGCAGAAAGCACGAAAAGATTTGGAAGAATTTGAGAAAAGCGCCAGCGAATTCCGTGAACATGATACAAAAAGACAGCCCTTGCTGCGTGATATTGACGTGGAAAAGGCAAAATTGGTGCAGGAACGCGGTAGCTTGGTGTTGCAGGAAAAAGAAGTTAGTGAGCAGTTGGCAATGATCAGTAAACTAGATGACGAGATTTTCGCGGCTCAAAAATCTTTGCAGGATGTGGAAGCGAAAATAAAAGAGCGAGATGAGATAACAAAACAAGCGCAAACTGCAAGAGAAAGACAAGCAGAAGTGCAAGCCGAGAATAAGACGCTCAAGATTGAAATGGATGAGTTTGTTGCGCGAATCGCAGCGCTTGAAAAAGCAGATGGTGCAACTTGCCCGCTTTGTGGACAAGAATTGAACGAAACTCACCGTAAAGCAACGCTCAAAACTTTGAATAAGGATGGCAAGGTCAAAGGCGATCGCTTCCGTGATAACAAAAAAGAAATGGAAACCAACGAAAAATTGGTTGCAGATATTGAAAGTAAAGTTGCAAAAGTAGTTAATGTAGATAATGAGCGCGTTAAATTCTCTAAAACAATTTCTCAACTTGAAGAACGAAAAGCCGTATTAAATTTATCAGCGAAAGAGTGGGGCAATGCGGGTAAAAAGAGATTGACAGAAGTAGCTAAAGAACTAGATAAAGAATCCTTTGCTGGCGAGTCTCGCAAGCTACTTGCCAAGCTGGATAAAGAATTGGCAAAACTGGGATATGAAGCTTCGGCTCATGATGCAAAACGAAAAGAAGAATTGCAATTACGCGCTATTGAAGATGATTATCGTAATTTGGATTCAGCGCGGAAGTTAACCAAGCAGATCGAAGGGGAAATTGCAGAGCTAATAGAAGAAAAAAGAAAGAAGAAAGAAGAAGTTGTTGAGCAAGAAAAAGATTACACAAAAGCGTCAAAATCGTTAGAAGAAGCTGAAGCGGGATCTCCCAATTTGGATGAAGCAGAACAGGATGTATATCGCCTGCGTGAAGAAGAAAATAAAATGCGCAGTGAGCTAGGCGGCGCGCGTCAACGTGTGGAAGTGCTTGCCGCGCAAAAAATTAGAAAAACAGAATATATTTCTCAGCGTGACGAACATCAGCAGGTGATCGTGCGCTTTAAATCATTGGAGCGTGCTTTTGGAAAAGATGGCGTGCCGGCATTGTTGATTGAGCAAGCTCTGCCGCAAATTGAATCCAAAGCCAATGATCTGTTGGATCGTTTGAGCGACGGTAGAATGTCCATCCGCTTTGTTACTCAAATGGAATATAAAGATAAAAAGCGAGATGATCTAAAAGAAACGCTGGATATTCAGATCAGTGATTCGGCGGGCACACGGGATTATGAAATGTATTCAGGCGGCGAGGCTTTTCGCGTGAACTTTGCCATTCGCCTCGCGCTTTCTGAGGTGCTGGCTCAACGCAAAGGCGCGCGCTTGCAAACCCTGGTGATCGATGAAGGCTTTGGGTCACAGGACGCGCAAGGCAGGCAAAGGCTGATCGAATCTATTAATCTGGTGCAAAACGATTTCGAAAAAATATTGATCATCACGCATCTGGACGAATTAAAAGATGCTTTTCCCACACGCATTGAGGTGGAAAAGACAGAGCGCGGCAGTGTGGTAAAAGTTATTAATTCTTAAATACATTCATGGTCTATTTTAGTATTTCAACTTTTCTTTTTGTTGCGGGCATAATCGTGATCTATTGGATTCATACCCAATATCATATGGATATTATTGTTAGACCTGTGCCTGTGTTAAAAAATGCACCACTTATTTCTGTTTGTGTTCCCGCTCGCAATGAAGAAAATAATATTAGTAAGTGTGTCGAGTCTATTCTTGCGCAGGATTATCCTAATTTTGAAGTTATTGTTTTGGATGATCGCTCCACTGATGCGACTCTGACTCAACTCAATAGATTTGCCGCCCGAGACTCTCGCTTGCTCCCAATCAGCGGATCAGACTTGCCTGAGGGCTGGGCTGGCAAACCTCACGCTTTGTACCAAGCCTCAGCTGTTGCGCAGGGCGAGTGGTTATGTTTTGTGGATGCGGATACCTTTCTCAAGCCCAATGCGCTGTCTGCTTGTTACACAAAAGCCATCGAAACAGAAGCAGATCTTTTTACAGTAATGACCGAGCAAATCCTTGGATCATTTTGGGAAAAAGTAGTCATGCCGTTGGTAATGACCGCGCTTTCAGTGGGATTTTCTCCGCGTAAAATTAATGATCCGTCACGCCGTGACGCGGTTGCAAACGGACAATTCATTATGATTCGACGTGCTGTATATGATGCCATTGGCGGCCACGAAAAAGTTAAAGATCAGATCGTGGAAGACAAGGCGATTTCTGAACAAGTGAAATGGAATGGATACCGCCTTATTGTTGCCGACGGAATGCAGGTAGTCAGCACACGCATGTACACATCACTTTCGACCATGTGGGAAGGCTGGACGAAAAATATTTATCTTGGGCTGCGAGAACACCCGCTCATGCTCTGGTTGGGCGTCTTTGGTGCATTTTTATCCTTGACCGCGGCATTCTTTCTGCCAGCTTGGCCTCTGCTTGGGGTTGGGTGGTATCTCAATGCTGGCGGCTGGATGGCTGTTGCAGTAATTTTAGAATCCTGTGTAATGTGGGCAGTATTAATAAGCGTGCGCATGGTAGTAATTCACCGCATGAATATCCCTCTTTGGTATGCGTTGACTACGCCTCTGGGTGCGGCTGTGTTTGCAGGCATGATGTTCACCTCTGCATGGAAGGTCGTTTCAGGCAAAGGGGTTACTTGGAAGGGCAGAAGTTATAAAATTAAGTAGGGAACTTTTCGTTTGGTCTTTACGTCCATGCTCAAAGGAAAAAATAAAATGAAAAAAATAATTTTTATTCTGCTTGTGATCGTATTAACTGCCTGCTCAGCTGGCCCCGTGTCAGACTTGGAGCGTAACCGCCAAACGTGGCAAGATGCAAAAATCACCCATTACAGCTTCGACCTTTTTGTAGGATGCTTCTGCGTTTTTCGTAATAAAATGCCGTTAACTGTTGAAGTACAAAATGGTGAAGTTGTTTCGATGACTTACCCTGATGGAACTCTTGTTCCCGCTGACGATCCCAGCATGGAAACATTCGCCAAGTATGCCACCATCGAACGCCTCTTCTCTCAGCTGGAGGCTGATGAGGCGGAAGAAACCACTGTCAACTACGATGAGACGCGCGGCTTTCCCAGCGAAATTCGCTTCGACTTTATCAAAGATGCGATGGACGACGAAATCTCAATTTTGATTGAAGGATTTGAAGAAGTGAAATAAGAAAATAGAAAGTGGAAAGTTGTTAGAAAAAAAGATGAAAGAAGAAAGAGGCGCTAACCATAAAATCGTTAGCGCCTCTTTTGACGTAAAGTACGAATTGCGTTAGTTCGTTTCCCCTGCCAAAACTGAGTCTGTGCCGCGATCAATTTCCCAAGGATAGATGATAAACGCATCGGTTGTCGCCGCGAAATAATCTGGGCGGGCAGTGCCGAATAAATTGCGATATGGGTTGAAGTGCAAAACACAAGTCTCAGGGAAACCGCCAGCCGCAGAGACGCGATTTTTAACAGCAGTGATGGTGCGCCCAGAGCCCCACACATCATCTATTATCAAAGTGGGTCTGCCGCGCAATTTATCTTCGGCAGGAAATTGAATAAATTCGGGCCAAGACATCATTAAGGAGGATTTTTGATTTTCCATTTGCGCGGGAAAGTCTACCGCCGCAGTGAGAATGTGCGTTATATCCATTGCATCTGCCAGCATTCCGCCGGGGATAATGCCGCCGCGTGTGATCATGATCATTGCGGTAAATTCGCGCCGAAACTGCGGTACCAAATGATCGATCAATTTATCTACTTCTTCCCACGAAACCAATTCGCGTCGTTGTCCTTGTTGCATTTTATCTTAACCTTTCTATGAATTATTTCTGGAATACATCAGCTTGCTGATGTATTCGCTTACACTTGAGTCAATTAAATTATAGCAAACTTATTGGGTCTACTTCAACGCGCCACTCATTGAATCTCTCGTTTTCCAACAGTAATTCTGGATTTGGTCCACGTAATACAATTTGCCAGCGGAATATGCCATCCATCTTCGCAAAAAAGGATGGGACGGGACCAATTAGCTCAGTCTGCTTCATCTTCAGCGCTTCTATTTTAACCTTGAGCTTGCTCGCTGTTTTCTCAGCTTCTGCCTGCGCCTTGGCAGGGTCGGCATGGCGATATTCTAAGCGCACGAGCCTTGCAAATGGGGGATAGCCTAATTTTTTGCGATACTCCAACTCAGTATCATAAAATCCATTGACATCATGCTTTGATGCGGCTTGGATGGCGTAATGCTCAGGTATGAAAGTTTGCAAGACAACCTTCCCGCCCAACGCAGACCTGCCCGCGCGCCCGGCAACCTGCGTCAGTGTTTGAAAGACTCGTTCACTGGCAAATGGGTCTGGCAAACTTAAGCCTACATCTGCCAGCACAATACCAACCAATGTCACCAACGGTAAATCCAATCCCTTTGCAAGCATCTGTGTGCCAATCAAAACATCAGCTTGATGATTCGCAAAATGAGTGAGGATCATTTCATGCGAATCTTTTTGGCGCGTTGTTTCCCAATCCCAGCGCAGAGTGCGTACCCCTGGAAATAATGCCGCAACCTCTGTTTCTACTTTTTCACTGCCTAAACCATATTCACGAATTTGTGCGCTGTTGCATTGTGGGCATTGACTTGGCTTTTTACGCGTGTAATTACAACGATGACATAGCAAGTCAAAGGTCGCAGGTCGCAGGTCTGTAACTTTCGACCTTTGACTTTCGACCTTTATTCCATCTACATGTAATGTCAATGGGGTATCACAATTGGGGCATTTCAATACAAAGCCGCATTCACGACAAAAGACATAAGTAGCAGTTCCTCTTCTGTTGAGAAAAAGAATCGCCTGCTCTTTACGTGAAATCGTCTCAGCTAGCGACTCGGCTAAGGCGCGAGAAAAAATTCCACGGTTGCCTGTTTTAAGTTCCTCACGCATATCTACTACCTGAACGGGCGGCAGGTTAAAGTCGCCGATACGGCGCGGTAGATCTAGTTTTTGAATTTGTTTATTTTGCGCCTGATAGCGTTGTTCAATGGTGGGCGTGGCAGAACCCAGCACGCAGACCGCGCCGCATAAACGGGCATATTCTTGCGCTGTGGCTGAGGCGTTATAAAAAGGCGCTTCGCCCTGATAGTAGGAACTGTCATGGCATTCATCTACAACGATCAAACCAATGTTGGGTAATGGAGAAAATAATGCAGAACGCGCGCCGATGATGACTTTGAGTTGCCCGCTGCGCGCCCTGCGCCAAGTATCATATCTTTCGCCTTCTGATAATTTGGAATGGACAAGCCCAACTTGCCCAGGGAAGCGCGCTAAAAACCTACGCACGGTTTGCGGGGTAAGTGAAATTTCTGGCACAAGCACGATCACTTGTTTTCTGTTTTTTATCGCTTCTTCTGAGGCGCGTAAATAAATTTCTGTTTTGCCAGAGCTGGTGACGCCGTGTAAAAGGAAGGATGAAGGATGAAGGGTGAAGGATGAAGTGATTTGTTTGAGCGCGGATGATTGTTCGGGCGTAAGTTCCACTGCTTGTGTACTTGCAAGCTTGTCTACTTGTTTCCCCGTTTTTTCCAACGAGTCTCTAAAGATTTCGCTTTCAAATAAACGGATCAAGCCGCGTTCTTCCAGCTCTTGCAGGTCAGCGAGATTACAGCCTGTTTCGGCGTAGACCCATGAAAGATTAATTGCATCGGGTTGTTTGATTAGAAACTTTAACGCGGATGCGCGCCGCGCTTGAGTCTGTTGTGTTGATCCCAACGACTCCATTTGCGTTTGCGCTTCTTCTGGCGAAGCTGAAAGCTGAGCCACACGAATGTACTTTGGTCTCACCCTAGGCGGAGGCAAAACATTCTTGGCAGAAAGCACACCTTTATTAACCAAAATATTGGCAGTCTTGCGCCAATCTACTTTTGCAAAATGAGAGTCGATTTGGCGTCCGCGTAGTGCGCCGCGTTCTTGTAATAGTTTGATGATGCGTGTGGTGATGGTGGATGCGGGTAGTTCGTGAGGCGTGATACGTAATTCATAGGCGACGTCAGCTTGCTGGCTTAAGCCTGTGGGTAGCATCAGGCTGACGATTGAGGCGAGCGGATTCAGCGTGGAGTCTGCTAATAGAAT
>VFJR01000055.1 GCA_009885945.1 Anaerolineaceae bacterium | reverse complement strand
TGAAGGATGAATTATGAAGGATGAAAAAAGTTCAAAAGAAGAAAGAAGAAAGGATGTGGAATGGTTTTATTCATCCCTCATCCTTTATCCTTCATCCTTGATTTTCCGCTGCGTCTATCGCTCTCAACATTGCGCTCGCTTTATTCACAGTCTCTTGATATTCCGTGGACGGATTTGAATCCGCAACAATGCCCGCGCCTGCTTGTACGCTGACAGTGTTGCCGCGCCCGACCATGGTGCGGATAGCAAGGCAGGTATCCATGGCGCCGTCGAAGCCGAAATAACCAATCATGCCTGCGTAAGCGTTACGCGCATCTGATTCTAACTCTGCGATAATTTCCATCGCGCGAACTTTCGGCGCGCCGCTGACCGTGCCTGCGGGAAATGCGGCGCGTACTAAATCGAATGCGGTTAACTCAGGGCGCAGAGTTCCCTCAACGTGAGAGACAATATGCATCACATGTGAATATTTTTCAACAGTGAAAAAATCAGAAATTTTAATTGTGCCATATTCGCACACGCGCCCTAAATCATTACGACCTAAATCCACAAGCATCACATGCTCGGCGCGTTCTTTTGAATCAGCGAGTAATTCTTTTGCTAACAAATCGTCGGCGTTGGAGTCGGCTCCTCGTGGGCGCGTCCCAGCGATCGGTCGGAGCGATGCGGTTCTTCCTTCTAAGCGCACAAACATTTCTGGCGATGATCCAACAATAAAAAGCGGTTCATCATCTACGAGTCCAAAATCAAAAAAGAACATATACGGCGAAGGGTTGAGGCGGCGCACAGAACGATAGACATCGAAAGGCTCGACATTTGTTTCGCGGCTGAAGCGCTGTGAAAGCACCACTTGAAAAATATCGCCCGCAACAATATGCTCCTTCGCGGCGCGTACCATATCTTCGTAGGTTCCCTGCGTATGATTCGCCTTGACTTTAGACGGCGCAACATTTATTTTTTTCGCAGGCGGCAATGGCGCATGAATTCGCTCGGCAATTGAATCGAGCTTTTGGTTTGCGGCTTCGGTGTCACCATCCAAAATATTTGCAATGAGGAAGATAGTACGACGCGCATGATCAAACGCGATGATTGTATCCGCCAGCAAATAAATTCCATCAGGGATAGAAGAACGCTTCATACTTAACTGTAAAGTTGGTTCAAAAAACCTGACAGATTCATACCCGAGATAGCCCACCAGCCCACCCGTGAAGCGCGGCGCATTCGGCAAGCGCACAGCGGGAAAACGTTTCATTTCATTTTGCAAAAATTTTGTCGGGTCGCCTTCATATTGTACAATACGCGATCCTTGATTATCTTTGATCTCAATTTCACCATCGCGCAAAATATATTCGGCGCGCGGTTGAACGCCGATAAAAGAATAACGCGCAATCCGTTCGCCGCCTTCGACAGATTCCAACAAAAAGGATGCGCCATCTCCGCGCAGTTTAAGATACAAACTGACAGGAGTTTCAAGATCTGCAGATATTTCGCGGATAATGGTGGTTACGGTAGTTCCTTCAAGTAACATAGGCAGTTCTCCTAAGAATGAAAATTGCAGGTTAAAGGGTAAGGATGCACTTAAAACAAAAATCCCTGAATGATGCACCAGGGAAAATAAGCCAGCTTCAATATTGTAGTTTGCTAGTTGGATAGTTTTGTAGTTCTTTCGTTACTATCTCGCTAAGAAACTCTACGGGGTAACGGGCGCAGTTCCCGACTCTGGTACTTGCTTGACTACTTGACTATGTAACTAATCAACTATCAAACTTTCTCTTCGCAACTCGAAGGTCCATTCTACTTCTGCGCATTTGCCTTGCTTTCAGAACTTTTGCTTGGCTCTCTGTTAATCGCTTTGAAGTGTACTCGTCCTCGTCAGCGTTTTATATATTGTATTGGGCGGTATTCTATGACGGAGGGAGGGATGTGTCAAGGATGAAAAATAAATTTGAATTCCTAATTGTATATTATAGCAATGCGATGAGACTCTTACTTAAACAAAAAAGAGCCTGACGTTTTCACGTCAGGCTCTTTTTTTGTAATTAGCCGAGAACTGTTACGTTCGTCGCCTGAGGTCCTTTAGGACCTTTTTCGACGGTGAATTCAACTTTCTGGCCTTCTTGAAGGTTACGGAAACCGTCGCCTTGGATAGCGGAGAAATGTACGAATACATCTGCGCCACCTTCGCGCTCGATGAATCCATAACCTTTTTCACCATTGAACCATTTTACTGTACCATTAATACGATCAGACATTTTTTGCCTCCTTTGGCAATTGAAAAAATTATTAGGTAAATCTGTTTGTTCCATCGGAGGGCAAAACAAAACAGCTCACGAAGTAAACCGTGAGCTGTTGCTGTCTTTCAAACCAACGTAACTACCGTTTTCCTATCAGCCTCAACGATATCACACTCACCAACGCAAGTCAATAAAAAACAAGCCCCAATATTGCGGGTATAATCCCTGCCCTATGAATTTTTTAATCAGCGGAGCCGCAGGTTTTCTCGGCTCATCCCTTGCCAATCAACTTGCGCGCGAAGGTCATCAAGTGCGCGCACTCGACGATCTTTCTACCAGCGATCCGCAAGCGCTCGCGCCTGATGTGCACTTTACACGCGGAGATGTAAACGACCGCCCAAAGCTATGGACTCTGCTACAAGATGTAGATGTTGTCTATCATCTCGCCGCGCGTGTTTCTGTGCAAGAATCGATTCTATATCCCCGCGATTACAACGCTGTAAACGTTGGCGGGACGGTGGCTTTGATGGAAGCCATGCGCGATGTGGGAGTCAAACGCGTCGTTCTGGCTTCCTCCGGGGCTGTTTACGGCGACATGGGCGAAACCACGCTGACAGAATCTGTCACGCCAAATCCGCGCTCTCCTTACGCGGTATCCAAGCTTGCCGCAGAATATTATGTACGCACCATTGGCGGCTTATGGGGCATTGAAACTGTCAGCTTGAGGATTTTCAACGCTTACGGACCGGGTCAACACCTACCGCCCTCTCACCCTCCTGTTGTACCTCATTATTTACGCCAAGCCTTGCGCGGAGGCACTTTAGTAGCGCACGGAGATGGAAGCCAAACCCGCGACTATGTCTATGTAGATGATGTGGTCAGCGCCATGATCGCCGCATCCACTGCGCCGAGTATCAATGGGCTTGTGATCAATGTAGGCTCTGGAGTGGATACATCCATCAAGGATCTGGTAGACGTCGTTTTAACTGTGGCTGGCAGTAAAGCCAATGTCGTTTATAACTCGCAATCTTCCGCGGGAGTCTCACGCATGAGAGCAGATTTAAATCTCGCCAAAGAAAAATTGCGTTTTACACCTTCGATCAAACTAGAGGATGGGTTGCGATTGACGCTTCAGCGAGATGTGCGATTCAAATAACGTGATAACGTTGAAACGTTATCACGTAAAAACGCCATGACCTTGCCCAAAAGTTTTTATAACCGCCCCACCTTGACTGTTGCGCGTGAATTACTTGGCGCGCGCTTGGTTCATATTTCTGATGGGCACAAGCTGGTTGGGTTGATCAGTGAGACAGAGGCATATTTTGGCTTTGATGATCTTGCCAGCCATGCCAAGGCAGGCAGGACAATACGCACAGACCCAATGTTTGGACCTGCTGGGCACGCCTATATATATTTCACTTATGGGCATCATTGGATGTTGAACGCGGTCACTGAAAAAGAGGGCTTCCCGGCGGCGGTATTGATTCGCGCGATTCAGCCGATCGAGGGGATTGAGGTGATGATTGAGAGGCGTGCGGGGCGCGATACTTTGGGACCAGGCAAACTGACGCAGGCGCTGGGAATCACCAAAAGCGAGAATTATGTTAATTTGACAGAATCCACTTCCAGCTTGAGAATTGAGGCGGGCGTTTTTGTTCCAAATAAAAACGTGACGAAAAGCCCGCGTGTGGGTTTAAATAATACGCCAGAGCCGTGGTTGTCTAAGCCCTGGAGGTTTTTAGTGAAAGAGCCGATACTCGAAATTCGATAAATCGAGTATCTACTATCGAATTTCGAGGAGAATAGCATGGGATTACTTGAAGGCAAGAACGCATTGATTTTTGGGCTGGCAAATGATAAGTCTATTGCCTGGGGCATTACACAGGCTTTCAAACGCGAAGGCGCGAACATTGGTATTAGCTACGCGGGCGAGATGCTGGAAAAACGTGTGAAGCCGCTGGCTGAAAAAGTGGATTGCAAATGGGTGGAAGAGTGCGATGTTACAAAAGATGACCAGATTAATTTGGTGGCAGAAAAAGCCGCAAAACATTTTGGCAAGATCGATGTGTTGGTTCATTCGATCGCATTTGCGGGGCGTGACGAATTAAGCAAACCTTATTACCAGACCTCGCGTGAAGGGTTTAAGAACGCACTAGACATTTCGGTCTTTTCATTTGTTGCGCTGACCAATGCCTTTCATTCGATCATGAACAAAAACGCATCGGTAATGTGTCTTACTTATTACGGCTCGGTAAAGGTTGCGCCTCATTACAATGTGATGGGCGTGGCAAAAGCCGCGTTGGAATCTTCCACAAGATATTTGGCGTATGACTTGGGTCCTGAAAAAATTCGGGTTAACGCAATTTCTGCGGGACCGATTCGCACTTTGGCGGCGGCGGGCGTGGGTGGCTTCCGTGATATGTACAAGCACTTTGCAGATATGGCCCCCATGCGCGAAAATGTGACTATTGAAGATGTGGGCAACGCGGCAGTATTCCTTGCTTCTGATTTATCCACGCGCATTACTGGCGAAGTGTTATATGTAGACTCTGGCTTCAATAGCGTAGGCGTGCAGATGACAGATAAAGGGAATGAGAAGAGTGAGTAACTGATAGTGAATAGGGATTAGTGAGCAGTGATTAGGGCGTTGATTCGCGAAATCGGCGCTCTAATTTTTTAAGGTAAAATCATTATTATGTTCAAGAAAAACAACACCCCCATAAATGAATCTACTCAACAATCGCAAGCTGTGGAACGCATTACGTCTGTGCTTGGTTCAGGTTTAATCTGGCATGGCAGTATCAACGGCTCTGGCGGCGTGCGCATTGAAGGCGCATTTGAGGGCGAGATCGCCTTGCGCGGTATGCTGGTGATCGGCGAGACGGGACGCGTTACCTGCCAAAATGTGCGTGCCAATACTGTGATCGTAGCAGGCGCGGTGCGCGGGAATATCACCACTCAAAAATTAGAAATTCGCGGCACGGGCAGGGTTTGGGGAGATGTGGTGACGACAGCTTTTGTGACAGAGGAAGGCGCTTTTTTGCGCGGGCAGATTCGGATGGAAGAAACGATCGAACTTAATCTCGAGCCTGCTCCAGAATCCACGCCTTCGGAAGCCGCCCAAGCCGAAGCCATCGCCCAAACGCCAATCGTCATGCCGCCCCAAGCGCCCCCGCCCGAAATCGTTGAACCATCACCCGAGCCTACTCAAAAATCAACTCGCAAGAAAAAGAGTGAGTAGAAATAAGTTGGTATATAAAGTGTTATAAGACACGCCTTATAAACTCTAGTTAGGCAGTTCCTTGCAAAATAAGGTATCAATGAAAATCAAAAACATTATCATTATTTGGCTCGTCGTTTTTGCCTTGGCTTCGTGTGTACCAGCGCATACAAAAATTCTGCCAACCAAAACATTCTCTCCCTCAGCCACTTCAACTTATACAGCTCCTTCAGCCACTTTACAACCAACTGAAATCTCTGCCACTTCCACAGAAACTCCAATTCCACCGCTAGTCGCTCCACTAGGCTTTGAGGCTCTAACTGAAAATCCTCATTATGGCATCCAATATGAAGATGGACGAGATCACCGTACACAGTGGACTAATTGTTATATGGATCCTGAGAGTTTCAGAAAAGTAGGTTTCATGATCGGCAATATGCAAATTAGGTCAATTTACGATTGCTATTTCCAAAATGACAAAAAAGAACTCCAAAAGATCACCCTAGCTTATAGTATGTATGACACAGTCCAGCAAGCCTATTACATGTATGGTAGTTCAATCCAAAGAAAATCTGTTATTGATTTCGGAGAAAATTATATGGACGGAATGGCTGAATCAGGTTTTTCATCTTTCGCTGAGGGCGGCTTTCACCTAGCCCAATTTAAAATTAATTACTGGGGCGATGATCCAAATGCCGAAAAAGTCTTATTCTTGAAGCCGACAGCTGACCTGTTGCCACCGCCTACGGATGATTTTTGGATTCATGGGAATACTACGTTTGGGGACCAACCAGGCGCACCCAACTTTGTTTTTCCGTCGACCTCGAATTGGCAATATTAATAAGTTGCTTGCGGGTAGCGCCAATGACTGCCCGCTAAGACAAACCGCCGAGGAGATTCTTAAATAATTGTCGTAAAATTCAAACACTGCCTAACACAGCGTACATTGGACGGGTGGGATTCTGCGGCACGCTTCGCGTCAAGCATTTCGCGCAGCGTGGCTTTGAGTTTTTCCTGCTCCCAAGCAGAGTCCACGCCCGCCCCAGCGCCAGTAACGCAAACCTTTGGGTGCTTCCTGATAATATATAAAAGCAGATCGTAATACGGAGTCAATTATTTTATGAACCAGAGAGAGTGCATCTTTGAATAAGCAACGTATTGAAGCCTTTTCCGACGGAGTCTATGCAATTGTTATCACACTCCTAGTCTTAGATATTAGAATCCCAGAGATAAAACCAGCAGTCTTAGGGATAACGCTTATAGGACTTTTGCCTCAGATGGCGGCTTATATAATGAGTTTCTTTGTAGTCGGCTTATATTGGCATGCACACCACTTAGCATTAGCGCAAATGAAAAAAATTAATAGCACTTTCATTTGGATTAATCTGATTTGGCTACTGTTTATAAGTGTATTACCTTTTCCTACTGCGCTATTAGGGCGTTACACATTTCAACCCATCTCTCTTACGATTTATGGAATTAATCTAATCCTGGCAAATGTCACTGGTTTTTTTATTACTGTCTACTTAAAAAATCACCCCGAATTATGTGTGACCACAATCAGTTCATCAGCAGTACGAGCCCAAGTGCCCATTTACGTAGTTGTAAATGGGTTGTATGCTGTCGCAATCGGACTGGCATGGTTTCTACCATGGTTGAGTTTATGTGTTTATTTTTTAGTCCTAGTGGTTTGACCATTTAATTCTGTCCAGTGGAAGTGTAGAATCCACCG
>VFJR01000192.1 GCA_009885945.1 Anaerolineaceae bacterium | reverse complement strand
CGCCATGCACAAAGTTTCATCGCAAGCAATTGCTCAAGTGATGGGGAGAATGCTTCTATTCCTGGCGCACTAAATAAAAGCGACCCTTCACTGATGCCAACCATATAGCCCTTTGCGCCATCGTTTAGCCAATCTTCAGGCCAATCGCGTTCAACAGCGATTTTTTTCACTAGATTTCTGACAAGTTTTGCTTCAGCGGGGGACAGTATTACGGCGTCCACATCACGCGTCGATTGCCGAGCGTCGTATCCCAATACCATTGCAGCGCCACCTACAAGTGCAAGTCGTACATGAAGGTCCTGACTCTGCGCCAGTTCGCCAAGTCGCCGTAAACCATCTTGAATTTCTTCACGCGAGAAAGTTGCCATGTAAATATTTTACCTCTAAAAAGGAGCATTGCTCTTACGTACATTGAAATACCCCCACAATTCTATTTAACCAATATAGGCTATTTTATTTAAGTCTGAGGTGTGCCTGTGATTTTCTCTATATTTTTTAAATCTCTTACCAGTGCTGGCTCTTGGTTCATCCGCCCGGAGTCTGAGCGCTAAAAGAAGATTATCATGGTATTTTACCCTCATAATTATCTGGGAGCAGCATGATGGGCAAAATCCTTCTCTGGTTACAAGAGCGCATCAAACGTTGGATAAAACCGGCAACTTCAGTCTCAATCATCGGCACTCTTTCAGATCTGACACGCAGCCGAACCGATCTGTTTGTAGAAAACGCATTGCTGCGTCAGCAATTGATCGTGCTGAATCGACAGATCAAACGACCGCAGCTAACCAACTTTGATCGTTTTCGCTTGGTGTTTCTATCGCACTTTACGACATTCTGGAAACAAGCCCTACATATCGTTCAACCGGATACTTTGTTGCGCTGGCATCGTGAGTTGTTTCAATTCTATTCGCGGCGGAAATCGCAAGGTACGCCAAAGATTAACGCCGAAACTATCAAGCTGATCGAGAAGATGGCGAAAGAGAATCAATTATGGGGAGCAGAGCGGATCCGTGGCGAATTATTGAAATTGGGGATAGAAGTGAGTAAACGGAGTATCCAGATATACATGCCGAAAGATAGGAAGGCACATTCATCGGGTCAAAATTGGGCGACATTCTTGAAGAATCAAGCCAGTAACGCTTGGGCGTGCGACTTTACGGTTGTGAATGACTGGCTGTTTCGGCAATGGCATATTTTTGTGGTGATGGAAATCGAGACACGTCGAATTGTGCATTCAGGGGTCACAAAATATCCGACCGACGAATGGACCGCGCAACAATTGCGAGAAGCGACACCATGGGGGAAAGGACCGAAGTATCTGATCCATGATCGTATGATGACAAGCACTTACAACGGGTAGTTGTAGAATACACGGCATACTCCAATCAGGAACGACCACATCAGGGTATTGAACAGCGGATCCCTGATCAGTATGATCTGACAAGATCAAAGCCAACCAGCGGGCGTATCACATCGAAGGCAATCCTTGGCGGATGCATCACAGTTATTCACGTGCGACGTATCTGAATTAACCAATTTCATTTTCGATCAGGAAATAGACAAACAAGGGTGAGTTGTATTTTGTTGCTTGTGATTGGTGCGTTTTCCTAAAACCAATCTTACAAACAATCCCAGTGTGTATTTATAAAATATTCGAAGCTCACTCACTATAAAAATGGCTGTCGGCTGAAGAAAATTTGGTAGTGCCTAAGTAGTAAGTGATAACTTGGTAAGATTGTAACGGACGATGAAAAGCCTTGTGACGAGTTCGTGGTAGAAATCGGATTTTGAGAAAGACAAGGTCTTACGAACATAGCGAGCATTCCATTGCCGTAAAGTGTTGTTCCAGCGTTCCATATGATCGGTCTCTCCGCTATCTTTGCCAACGCTATGGTGAGTTTCTTTTGGAAAAACATTTGCGTAAGCGTCCCAAAAATCACTATATGTCTGAGGGTGTTTATATCTCAGCGGGATAGCCTGCCATAATTTTTGACAAGTCACTTCACTACGGTCACCGATGACATAGGCAACCATTTGTCTGGTGCGGCGGCACATAGCGGTCCACAACCATCGTTTCTCTGTTTTTTTGAGTACGAATGACCAAACTTCATCCAGTTCAAGAACATCCTCTGGTTCTGCTACTAACAAGGTCTGCTCAATTTTAGGGTTCTGTTCATCTTTTTTTTAACCAGCTCGCCAAGGTCTGTGGGCTGACACCAAAGATGCGCTGAATGCCACGCATACTTGGCCTTTCATGATAGGCGCTGATAATTTGTTCTTTTTGTGCCTCAGAATAGCCACGCTGTGGCGTCAGGACACAACGCTTGCCACAATTTTTACACCAGTATTGTTGGCTACCGCTACCGTTATGACCATTTTTTACGATGTTCTGGCTTCCACAATGGCGACGTTCATAGGCTACTGTTTTTGTTATCATCAGCCAAGTCTACCACTCATCACTTGAATTTACTCACTACCGTTTATTGAAAAATAATGCATCACTTCCATACACATCAAAAAAGAAGAAATGCAAAGGTATACTTTTCTTGACCGATTTGGGTTTATAGAGTAACGATTCATTTTCCGAGATCGCGGGTTCGTTAAAAGATGCCCGATAGTGGAACTCGCGGTGCGTAACTATTTTTCAGACCTGTTTTCACGCGAAAAGAGGCAATAAGTAAACAAAAAAAAACGCCCTTTTGGGGCAGTTTTTTTGTTTACTATTGGCGGTCCCGACGGGGTTCGAACCCGTGAATCGTAACTATTTTGCCTACTGGCGATAAGTTGATTTTTGAGCCCTTTTAGGGCTTTTTTGTTAAGACTTGTTCATTTTATTCGTGGTCACCGAGAATGTCAAGCAACTGATGAGACAATCATATTAAGATTTGCAAACCCTAAATATAGGCATTCTGAACAAAGTCTACCCAATATGGTTGCGCTAAAACAGTCGTGATTTTATGATAATATATTAACTTACTGACTTTTGCATAATGTAAGCAGCAAAATGAGGCTTTGAATTTCAAAAATTAGTAGACGGTGGAAATGCATATCTACAGACCACATATCATGAATTAAATTTGGAGGAAAATGATCGGACAAAAACTCAACAACCGTTACACGATTATTGATCAAATTGGTAAAGGTGCGATGGGAACAGTTTATCGCGCCAAAGACTCTCAAACTGGACAAGACGTAGCTCTTAAGATCATTTCAAGTGAATTGGCTCTTGATCCTGCTATGCTGGAACGCTTCAAGCGTGAAGGTAATTCTCTGCGAGAGCTTAAACACATCAACATTGTTGGGTTTATGGATTCCTTCCAACACGATGAACACTATGTCATCGTTATGGAATATGTGGCCGGCGGCAGTTTGTTCGAGTTGATAAAAGCTGGAGCTTTGCCAGTTGAACGCGCCCGTCAAATTACCTTGGACTTGTGCGACGCGCTGATTCGTTCACATCGCTTAAATATTATCCACCGTGATATCAAACCCGAGAATGTGATGATTGCAGAAGATGGGACTCCCAAACTGGCGGATTTTGGTGTAGCCCGCCTCAGCGAAGGTACCCGCATAACACGCACCGGAGCACAGGTTGGTACACCTTACTATATGGCACCAGAAGCCTGGGCAGGCAAATCGGATGCCCAGTCCGACATCTGGTCTTTAGGGGTAGTGCTCTTTGAAATGCTGACAGGCGATGTACCTTTCGATGGAGATACCCCTCTTGTTGTGATGAACAAGATAAACACGGCACAGCCGCCTGATTTGAAGAAGTTGCGCGCCGAAGTGTCTGGTGACTTGGTAAAAATTGTTAGCCGCATGCTCACCCGCGATAAAAAGAAGCGCTACCAAACCATGCGCGAACTAGCCGTTGACTTGGAACGTGCCCAACAGACAACAGCCAAGCCTAAGCCCGTAATCTCTAAAGGAGTTCTACGATTAGGATTATGGCTGACAGGATTGATAGTGCTCATTTTCGCAGGAGCTTCACTCATTGGAAAAACAAATTCACCCACCGCAGCAGAGAGCTTAAAGGGAATTGCACCAATTATTACAAGCAAAACCGAAACAGCTACGTTAACGCTTACTCCAGAACCTTCGCCAACCAAAACAGCTACATTGACGCTTACCCCAGAACCTTCGCCAACCAAAACAGCTACAATTACAGTAAATAATCTTATTGCGCCAGTTAAATTTAATAATACAAAATTACGAGAGGGTCCTGATTTGCGATTTCCGGCAGTCGGTGATTTGATTATTGGGACAGAATGTGAATTGGTGGCTCGTTATAAGGCTTGGTTTCAAGTAGTATGTTTTTTTGAAAAAAAAGGCTGGCTTGTCTCAGAATGGTTAGACATTTCACCTGATGTGGATCTGAGTGCATTAAGCGAACTCACAATAAATGCATTATTACAGTTGTCACCCAATTGTAAAAAATATGGCTGTTAATAACTATACTCAACTTCATATTTACTGAAGAATCTTCTTTTGCGTAAAACGAAACATATAGCTATGAAGTCATGTTGATGGTATATGCACGCTTTATTGTTTTAATAAGTCTGACTGTAAGTTTTTTCGCAATAGGGTCTTTACTCCAAATTGCGTTCTACAAAAAAGCATTTTCAAATGATTTATTTGAATGCTTTATGATAAACATAGTTTTGGGACTGAGTTTTATTATTTTAAGTACTGTTGGGGTTGGTGTAATCGACATTCCATTAACAAGAAATAATTTACTTAATGTTGCCTTTGTGTTTCTGACTGCATTAATTTTTGCAGCAACAGCCAAAGTTGCGACAGGCACATTTCGATTTCCATTTTTTAACCGCGGCAGCCTTTCTGCTTTTTTGATTTTTATTGTATTTTCCCTTTTTTTAATGTTTGTGCGAAGTGTCCAAATAAAGGACATTTTGGTGCCCAACTGGGTTGATGGGTTAATTCATACAACTCATTTAAACAAACTTGTTTTCGATGAAAAAATTGATTTTAGCCAAATTTATCATATAGGCTTTCATGAAATCGCGCTCGTGATTCATTATTTTTGGAAATTGTCTTTACCAGAATCTATCCTTCTATTGGGCCAATGGCTTAGCGCGATGTGCGGATTAACCCTTTATGTTCTTGCGCGAAGATATACGCGCAATATATACTCTTCGTTATTTTGTATTATTGTCTATTCACTTTTTTTATTTTTCCCATCCTATTTAATTTCTTGGGGACGCTATCCATTTTTGCTTGGACTGACACTCTTGCCGCCCGCAATGATAACCAGCCTTGATTGGATAAATGCAAAAACTACAAACCTTTTCCTTGCCTTGGTCTTGCTTGCATCTCTTGTATTAGCCCACTATGGATCGTTTTTAATTTGGGCTTCTTTTATTTTAGTCAATATAGTTTATAAATTAGTGTCTTTGAAGTTTCAAAACATTAATTTAAAGCAAATCATAGCGCCAATGCTAAGGGGATTGTTCTTAGTAACAATTCTCTCTTT
The DNA here is from genome assembly GCA_009885945.1 of Anaerolineaceae bacterium. Lineage (GTDB taxonomy): Bacteria > Chloroflexota > Anaerolineae > Anaerolineales > Villigracilaceae > VFJR01. The sequence continues at coordinate 2,715 of VFJR01000192.1, read as the reverse complement.
GTTCATTATTCCGAAGGCGCTGCATTTATTAAGTCGGCCGCAGTTTGTTGAAAATATGATTTTGCACGCCCGCGGATTAGACTTAATGGAAATTTATTTTTCGGGTATTAAATTAGCTTTTGATCATGATTATTTTATGGTGATTTTATGGGGAACGGGAATTCTCATATCAGCTGTTTGGAAAAAGAGGTTGTTTTTTCTAATGATTTGTTGGTCTGCCTTGGTCTGGGCACTAACCTGGCTTCAATACTTTTTTTTAGGCTTTTCAATTTCTAGTTATTTAAATTGGATTGTGTTTTTATCCATGCCATTTGCTATTTGCGGCGGAATGATGGCGCAATATTTATACTCACAAGAGGGCATTTTTGAGAGTAAGGCTATTACCGCCAAACAGGCACGCGTACTTGCTTTTGGATTCTTATGTTTGATATCGTTTGCAGGCGGATATTTGAATATTAGGATTATTGATTCACGTACGGTTATGTTTACACCAGAAGATCAGATCGCCATGGATTGGATCAGCGCTAACACACCAGTCGAATCGCTGTTTTTGATAAATTCTTTCATTTGGGGAGATGCGCTTATGCCGTCTGATGGCGGCGGCTGGATACCATTTCTTACTGGCCGTGCTGCCGTCTATCCTAAGAAACTAGGCGAGTTCTATGATGTGTGTGTATTTATTAATAAAAACAACGTTGATTATATTTATATAAAAACGCCAATGAAAGATGATGGTTTTGGTTTACGCCTATCAGATATCAATGCTCCTTATCGCATTCTTTATTCCAGCCAAACAATAACGGTAGTTTCGGTAACATGCCCATAAATGCAGCAGCATTGGGAACTTCAGATGGGCTACTAAGCGCTTCCCCACAGAGAACACAGAGAACACAGAGGGCACAGAGATTTTAAGAGGCTTTCTCTGTGTTCTTTGTGCGCTCCGTGGTTAAATCTTTTGGAAAGTCCACCGAATTACACACTCCCGAACTTCAGGGGCAAAGGCATCTTGTTTTGTTATAATCATTTACATAGGCTGTGGAATTAAATAACGGCAAGCCCTCTCATCAATCACACTTGGAGGAAAAATGATCGGTCAAATCATCAACAAGCGTTACACAATCACAGCCAGCTTGGGCAAGGGTGCGATGGGCGCGGTCTACCTTGCCACAGACGGCAATACTGGGCAGGACGTGGCGCTGAAGCTGATTTCCAGCGAATTGGCGCTGCAGCCTGAAATGCTGAAGCGTTTTAAGCTCGAAGGGGACGCCTTGCGCAAACTAAGACACCCAAACATTGTGGGCTATATTGACGCGTTTCAATATAAAGAACAACATGTGATCGTAATGGAATACGTTTCGGGCGGCAGTCTTTATGATTTGATTAAATCGGGACCCTTACCCATTGATCAGGCGCGCCAAATCACCCTCGATCTATGCGACGCGCTGATTCGTACTCACCGCCTCAATATTATTCACCGCGACATCAAACCTGAAAACATACTGATAGAAGAAGACGGCACGCCCAAGCTGGCAGACTTTGGCGTGGCGAGATTGAGCGAAGGCACGCGCATTTCCCGCACCGGCACAAAGGTGGGCACACCCTATTACATGGCGCCCGAAGCGTGGAAAGGCGAGACGGTTGACGCGCAAGCCGATATTTGGTCTATGGGCGTGGTCTTATTTGAAATGCTGGCAGGCACAGTGCCCTTTGACGGCGAGTCTGAATTTACGGTCATGACCAAGGTTTGCACGGCCCCGCCGCCAGACTTAAAGAAACTGCGCCGTGGCTTGCCGCCCGCTTTGGTAGAAGTGGTGACACGCATGTTAACCCGCGAAAAGGCGCAACGCTACCAAACCATGCGCCAGGTCGCTGTTGACTTAGAACGCGGTGAGCAAGCCCCCCTGACTGCCAAGCCGCCAAAACCCGCCAAAGCCACACGGGTTGTGTCCCCCAGACCCAAAATAGATTTCAGCCGCTATCGCAATTTTTTTGGCATTGGCGCTCTCGTAATAGGGATTGTGCTTGCGCTTAATTTTCTACCCTCTTTAAGCTCCTTGACCAGCGCCCAACCCGTCACATCCACTGCCACCAATAGTATTCCCAGCCTTACCTTTACTGCATCCCCGCCAACTGAAACACCCACGCAAACGCCAGTGCCTGATGAAATGATAGACGCGCAGGGAATTGAGATGCGCCTTGTACCAGCCGGCGCATTCTCGATGGGCAGTAATAAAGGTGGCGGTTCAAATGAACAACCCGTTCACGCCGTTGACTTGAGCGCCTATTTTATAGACACCTACGAAGTGACCAACGCCGCCTACAAGCTTTGTGTAGATGATGGTGAATGCGACCCGCCCAAACAAAGCGACTCGTCCACCCGCTCTGCTTACTATACCAACCCACAGTTTGATCATTACCCCGTTATCTATGTAGATTGGGAAATGGCAAATACCTACTGCACTTGGCGTGACGCAACATTACCCAGCGAAGCGCAATGGGAAAAAGCCGCCAGAGGCACAGACGGCAGAACCTACCCATGGGGCGAATATATTAGTTGCGATAAAGCCAATTACACTAGCAATTGCGTAGGCGACACAAGTGAAGCAGGCGATTACGAAAGCGGAAAAAGCCCTTATGGCATCTATAACATGGCGGGCAATGTTTGGGAATGGGTTAATGACTGGTATGGTGCAGACTATCACCAAAGTTTATTTT
>VFJR01000118.1 GCA_009885945.1 Anaerolineaceae bacterium | reverse complement strand
TATTCAATGATCTTGGTAACGACACCCGCGCCGACGGTCAAGCCGCCTTCACGAATGGCGAACTTGGAACCCTGCTCAAGCGCAACCGGCACAATCAATTGTACCGTCAGGTTCACATTATCACCGGGCATAACCATTTCAACACCTTCTGGAAGTGTAATGTCACCGGTTACATCCATTGTGCGCAGATAAAACTGTGGGCGATATCCGCTGAAGAATGCTTTATGTCGTCCGCCTTCTTCCTTCTTCAATACGTACACCTCTGCCAAAAACTTCTTGTGCGGGGTTACACTGCCCGGCTTGGCTAATACCTGGCCACGTTCCACATCTTCACGCTCAATACCGCGCAACAAAATACCCGCATTGTCACCTGCTACTACTTCATCCAGTTCCTTGTGGAACATTTCGGTGCCGGTAATTACTGAGTCTTTTGTCTCGCGTAATCCGATGATCGAAATTGGATCACCTTTCTTGGCTCGTCCACGATCCACACGTCCTGTTACTACTGTACCGCGGCCCTTGATCGAGAACACATCTTCAACTGCCATCATGAATGGCTTTTCTGTGTCACGCTTCGGTTGAGGAATATACTCATCCACCACGCGCAGTAATTCTTTGATGGGTGCATATTCCGGCGCGTTTGAATCAGTGCTGGTGCTGTCTAATGCTGCTTTGGCTGAACCACGCACTATTGGAGTCGTGTCGCCTGGGAAGCCGTAGCTGCTCAATAGTTCGCGCAGTTCGAGTTCTACCAATTCCAGTAATTCTGGGTCATCCATCATGTCCACTTTGTTCAAAAATATCACAATGGAAGGTACTTCTACCTGACGCGCCAACAATACATGTTCGCGGGTTTGTGGCATTGGACCATCTGGAGCCGCTACTACGAGAATTGCACCGTCTACCTGTGCTGCACCGGTGATCATATTCTTGATGTAGTCACGATGTCCGGGCATGTCCACGTGGGCATAGTGGCGTTTGTCTGTTTGGTATTCGACGTGCGCAATGTTGATCGTTATGCCGCGCGCCTTTTCTTCTGGGGCGTTGTCAATCTGGTCATAGGCTTTGAATTCTGCATTGCCCATCAAGCCAGATACTTTGGTGATTGCCGCTGTTAATGTCGTCTTGCCATGATCGATGTGTCCCATGGTGCCTACGTTCAAATGCGGTTTGCTTCTATCAAATTTTTCCTTCGACATGTAATAAAACTCCTTGAATTATGAAAAAAGAGGGATTAGGCTTTCAAAATTTCTTCTGCTACTGACTGCGATACAGGCGCATAGTGATCAAACTCCATGCTAAATACGCCACGACCTTGTGTAGCTGAGCGCAACTGGGTTGCATAACCAAACATTTCAGCCAAGGGAACCAAAGAACGTACAGCCTGTGCGTTACCAGGACGAATATCCATACCTTGAATTGTGCCGCGACGACTATTAATCTGCCCCATTACATCGCCAAGAAATTCCTCAGGAACAACAACTTCAACTTTCATCATAGGCTCAAGTAAAATTGGTGAACCTTTATGAACACCTTCCTTGAAGCCTAATATAGCAGCCATTTTAAAAGACATTTCATTTGAATCAACTTCATGGAAAGAACCGTCAATTAATGTGACTTTTAAGTCAACGACCGGGTAACCAGCCAGCACGCCCCCGGCAGATGCTTCTTTAACGCCTTTTTCAATCGGGTTGATAAATTCTTTTGGTATTGCGCCGCCTACAATCTTATTCTCAAATACAACACCACTTCCGCGTTCACCTGGCTCCATGGAGAAAACCACATGCCCATATTGCCCTCGTCCGCCGGATTGTTTCGCATATTTGTAATTAACTTCCTTAACTGCCTTAGTAATCGATTCTCGGAAAGCTACACGAGGAGCGCCTACGTTTGCCGGCACTTTAAATTCGCGCAACAATCGATCTACAATAATATCAAGATGCAACTCACCCATTCCCGCAAGAATGGTCTGTCCAGAATCCTCGTCAGAATGTACATGAAGTGTTGGATCTTCTTCTGCCAATTTACGAAGCGCCTCACCCATTTTTTCCTGATCTGCAGAACTCTTTGGCTCAACTGCAATAGAAATCACTGGATCAGGGAAGGTGATATTTTCAAGAACAAGTGGCGTGGTGTCACAAAGAGTATCACCTGTAAAACTTTCTTTGAAACCTAATACTGCGCCAATATCGCCGGAGCGTATTTCAGTAACATCTTCGCGATGGTCAGCATGCATACGGATTAATCGTCCAATTCGTTCTTTTTTACCTTTTTTAGTTGTATTTTGCACCGTTTGTCCTTGACTTAAAACACCGGAGTAAACACGTACATAAGCAAGGCGGCCGACATAAGGATCTGTGACTATCTTAAATACCAACGCACCTAAAGGAGCGTCATCTTGTGTTGGGATATCAAACGTATTTTCAGGGACACCTGGTTCTGAAACTGTAATTGTTGGGATGTCAGCTGGAGAAGGCAGGTAATCTATAACCGAATCCAAAAGGACTTGGACACCCTTGTTTTTTAATGAAGAACCACAAAAAACTGGCGCGGTTTTATTTGCAAGCACACCTTTACGAAGCGCAAGCTTAAGTTCATCTATTGTGATTTCTTTTGCTTCCAAGAACTTCATTGTCAACTCGTCGTCAAGTTCAGCGATTTTTTCCACCATCTTGAGACGAGCACTTTTCGCCTGTTCTTTGAGGTCTTCGGGAATTTCGACAATCAGAGGGTCTTTCCCTAAATCGTCTTCCCACACAACTGCTTTCATAGTAAGAAGGTCTACTACCCCTTTAAATGTTCCTTCAAAACCTATGGGTAGTTGCATTGGAATTGGATTTGCTCCCAAACGATCGATAATGGAAGCAATGGTTTTATCATAAGATGCGCCTACTCGATCCATCTTATTTACAAAACAAATACGCGGCACACCGTAACGATCAGCCTGACGCCATACTGTTTCAGATTGAGGTTCAACACCTTGAACTGCATCAAAAACGACAACTCCCCCATCTAGGACGCGTAAAGAGCGCTGAACTTCAGCAGTAAAATCAATGTGACCAGGCGTATCAATAATATTAACTTGATAGCCTTTCCATTCCGCCGAAACAGCCGCAGACACGATGGTAATCCCGCGTTCGCGTTCTTGTACCATCCAGTCAGTTACTGTGGTGCCGTCATCCACCGAGCCAATGCGATGCGTCATGCCGGTATAGAACATGATACGCTCAGTGGTAGTCGTTTTACCAGCGTCAATGTGGGCAATAATGCCAATATTTCGGTATTTTTCCAGCGGATTTACACGTGCCATTCTTGTTATTACCTATATCCTTAAAGAATAATATAAATTAAATACGATAGTGTGAAAAAGCTCGATTTGCTTCAGCCATTTTATGAGTTTCATCACGCTTGCGAATGGAGGCACCTGTCTCATTAGAAGCATCGATCAATTCAGATGCAAGTTTATCCGGGAAGGATTTTCCTGCACGATCGCGCGCAGCAGAAAGAAGCCAGCGAATTGCCAATGTAGTGCGGCGATCTGAAGAAACTTCCATAGGTACTTGATAAGTAGCACCACCCACACGACGAGGGCGAACTTCCATCGCTGGTGAAATGTTCTTTAAGGCAATATCAAACACTTCAATAGGATTTTTTTCGGTGCGGTCCTTGATTAAATCCATTGCATCATAAACCAGACCAACAGCAAGGCTTTTCTTGCCTTTTTTAAGCACGTGTTGAACCATGGTTTGCAGATTTACGCTGTTATAGCGGGTGTCAGGAAGAATTTCCCGTTTCTCTGGTTTTGCTCTACGCATTCTTTATAACTCCATCAATTTACTTAGGGCGTTTCGCGCCATATTTGGAGCGACCCTGCTTGCGATTGGCTACGCCGGTGGTATCCAGTGAGCCACGTACAATGTGGTAACGTACGCCGGGCAAGTCTTTTACACGACCGCCGCGCACTAAAACTACAGAGTGCTCTTGCAACTGGTGACCTTCACCGGGAATATAAGCGGTGACTTCAATGCCATTTGTCAAACGTACGCGTGCAATCTTACGCAACGCTGAGTTTGGCTTCTTGGGCGTCATTGTACGCACAACGGTACAAACACCGCGTTTCTGCGGCGCACCTTTATCCTGACGGAAACGGCGCTGTTTGAAACTATTCAATGTAAATTGCAAAGCAGGCGCTTTGCTTTTTGCATTTTTATTTTTTCGTCCTTTGCGGACCATTTGATTAACTGTCGGCACTTTGCCTCCGAATTGCAAAATCATTACGAATTTTTGTCAAATTTACACAAGAAATGAGACCATCAATAACTGCACGATGGCCTCATCAATTGACTGCCAATACCCGAGATGGGGGTGCACTGCCATCTCTCTTTAACAACGGCTTGCTAGTTTATCACGCGACTATAATGTCGTCAAGAAAAATCCTATCGTTTTTTACGAATATTTTCACTCAAACCTAATAAGCCTGTATCCAATTTTGGCGGATGTTGCTTCTCTTCATCTTTACCAAACTTCACAATATCGCCACTTTCATTAATCGCTTCAACAGCCAATCCCAGCGATTGTAATTCCTTAACTAATACACGGAAAGAAGCAGGAATACTTGGTTCTTCAATCGGTTCACCTTTAACAATAGCTTCGTAGGTATTGACACGACCTTGAACATCATCTGACTTAACTGTAAGCATTTCTTGAAGTGTATGAGCCGCACCGTATGCTTCAAGCGCCCAAACTTCCATTTCTCCAAAGCGCTGCCCACCGAATTGAGCCTTGCCGCCAAGAGGTTGTTGAGTAACAAGGCTGTATGGGCCAGTAGAACGCGCATGCACTTTATCTTCAACTAAATGGTGCAATTTAAGAATGGTCATAACGCCTACAGTTACAGGCTGATCATAGGGAAGCCCGATCTTGCCGTCACGTAAAGTTTGCTTGCCAAGAATTGGCAAAGGTAACCCTTCGCTTTTTGCTACTTCCTGGGCTGTTTCAAAAACTTTATCTTCAGCAACGCGGCGAGTATGCCCAAGGCTTTCCATCCATAGACGCAAACAAGCTGTTACGGTTGCTTCGTCTGCTTCTGCATCACGCCCAACCATCTCACGATTTTCCATCAGGATATCTTCAGGGTTATCGTAGCCTTTTTCGCGCAACCATTCAATCGCCGTGGCATGACGCGCATAATCTACATCGTTCAGGCTATACACATCATATTTTTTCTTCTTTGCGAATTTTTCTTCAAGGTATAAACGTCGAACTTCGTCGTCATCTTGAATAGTTGTTGGGTCATATTCTTGTTCTTTCAACCATTCCCAAGCAGCTTCGCCAGCAACTTTCCAGGCGTAGTCAATAATCCAAGCACGAGCGAGCTCTGCTTCAATTTGCTCTTCACTAGCACCATCAAACACGGGAGTAATTGCACGGAAACCCATGCGTTTCGCAGCCCAGCCAAGGTGAACTTCCAGAACCTGACCGATATTCATACGCCCTGGAACACCCAATGGATTTAAGATCAAATCAACGGGAGTGCCATCTTCAAGATAAGGCATATCTTCGACTGGAACAACCTTGGATACAACACCTTTGTTACCATGGCGTCCTGCCATCTTATCCCCTGCTGTGATCTTACGTCGTTGCGCAACAGAAACGCGCACCATCATATCCACGCCAGCAGAGAGGTCAGAATTATCTTCTCGGGTAAACACTCTTACATCAACAACTGTACCGCGCTCACCATGAGGCATTCTTAATGAAGTGTCTTTTACATCTCGTGATTTTTCACCAAAGATGGCGCGCAACAAGCGTTCTTCAGGAGTGAGTTCTTTTTCGCCCTTCGGAGTAATCTTACCGACAAGAATGTCATTCGGTCCGACTTCTGCTCCGACGCGAATGATACCGTTCTCGTCAAGGTCTTTGATTGCTTCTTCGCCAACGTTTGGAATATCCCGTGTAATTTCTTCAGGGCCAAGTTTGGTATCTCGAGCTTCAACTTCATGCTTTTCAATGTGAACGGATGTAAAGCGATCTTCTTGAACCAAACGTTCAGAAAGCAAGATAGCATCTTCAAAGTTACCGCCTTCCCAGGAAAGGAAAGCCACAACTACATTTTGACCAAGAGCAATTTGCCCATTATCAGTAGATGATGAGTCGGCGATAATATCGCCTTTTTTAATGATTTGACCCTTTACCACTGATGGACGCTGATCAATACAAGTACTTTGATTTGAGCGCTGATATTTGCGCAATTGATATGTATGCATACCACTGCGTTTCTCTTTAACGATAATTCTGCTTCCGGTTACGGATTGAACTTCGCCATCTTCTTCAGCCACAACGACCTGTCCAGAATCCAGCGCAGCGTGACGTTCCATACCCGTAGAAACCAGCGGAACTTCCGGACGTACCAACGGGACAGCTTGAGCCATCATGTTCGAGCCCATCAAGGCGCGGTTGGCATCATCATGTTCAAGGAATGGAATAAGGGCAGCACTAATACCTACAACTTGGTGAGGTGCTACATCCATATAATCCACTTCTTCAGAATTAGAAAAAATGAATTTGGAGTGATGTCGGCAGGAGATGCGCTCGCGAATAAACTCATTTATTTCTGTTAATGGCGCGTTTGCCTGCGCAATAACATACTTATCCTCAGCGTCTGCAGATAGATAATCCATCTGATCTGAAACATATGGAGTAATGGCAATATCGCTGCCAATTTTGGCTAGCTTCTTTAACATTTTGCCATCGATCAATTCGCCAGAGTCAAACAAAACTTCGCCGCTTTTCGGGTCCAATACTTTTTCACGTAATGTGCGCCCTTCAAGGCGCTCGTCATCACAAGGCATATTTCGATAAACCTTACGATAAGGGGTTTCAATGAAGCCATATTCATTTACGCGAGCAAAAGAAGCCAAACGACCGATCAGACCAATGTTCGGACCTTCAGGAGTTTCAATAGGGCAAATACGACCGTAATGTGAATGATGAACGTCGCGCACATCAAAGCCAGCCCGTTCACGGCGCAAACCACCAGGACCTAAAGCTGAAAGTGTACGTTTGTGACGCAGTTCAGCCAGCGGATTGGTTTGATCCATGAATTGAGATAACTGTGACGAGCCGAAGAACTCACGCAAGGCGGCAACCACTGGGCGAATGTTAACCAAAGTGACAGGAGATAAATGTTCCTGATCACGAATGGACATACGCTCTTTGATCACGCGCTCCATGCGTCGGAGGCCGATACGCAACTTGTTCTGGATCAACTCCCCTACAGTCTTGACGCGGCGATTGCCCAAATGGTCGATATCGTCCGGGCGTTCAACTCCGTTGTTAATTGCGATCATGCGGCGGACGAGTCGAATCACATCTGACTTGGTTACTGCACGATGAGGAATTGGAATATTCTGGTCAAGCTTTTGGTTTAGTTTATAACGACCCACGCGCTCAAGGTCGTAATGGCGTTGGTCAAATAATTGTTCTTCAAGGAATTGACGGGCGTTATCTAAAGTGGCAGGATCGCCAGGGCGCATCTTACGAAAGAATTCAATTAAGGCGGCTTCTGCAATTGTCAGACCACCAGAAAGGTCCCATTCAGGTTCCTGCTTTAAAGTAGAAGCAATAAAGAGGCGCTCGGGGTTGTTGTCAATATCTTGAAAAATAGATATCAATTCTTCGTCAGTGCCTTGCTTAAGCGGAGAATCTTTAATGCCGTCACTCACTGCAGTTAAAGCACGTAAGAACACCGTGATAGGCACAGTGCGCTTGCGATTAAACTTTAAGATTATGTAATCGGACTTGCGAGTTTCAAATTCCATCCACGCGCCGCGATCTGGGATTAATTTCGCCATTGCTAACGGGCGACCCGTTGCGCGGTCGGTTGGCGCTTCAAAATAAACACCTGGGGAACGAATCAATTGGGAAACAACGACACGCTCAGTACCATTAATGATAAAGGTACCCTTGTCTGTCATCTCCGGAAAGTCGCCTAAAAATATCTCGTCAACGATTGGCTCAGGCACATCTGGACCCGCCAGCAAAACTGAAACATGCAACGGGCTAGAATAGGTCAAGTCGCGCTCAACACACTCTTCAATTGTGTGTTTAGGCTTACCAAACCAATATTTCAAGCCGAATTGCTTCGCCTCAGGGCCACGTCCGGGGAAATATAATTTCATCCCTTTGTTATATGACTCGATGGGAGAAATTTCATGAAAGAGATCACCCAAGCCCTCTTTTTTGAGACGCTCAAATGATTCTAGTTGTACCTCGATCAGATTAGGAAGACCGAGTTTTACAGGGATTCGTGCATAATTCTTTTTTGGCAAAGAAGACGCCATTCTTCTCTCCTAGCTTCAATGATTTCCGGAAAACGAAAAAACCCGCCGTGAGTTCACAGCGACCCATTATTATAATAGTAGAAGCGCAATAGCGTCAACGGTAAAACAGGGTGAATTTCTATTTTGCTATCCCGCCTATGCCTTGCATTATACAGCCAAAAGAAAAATTTGACCCGCTCTTTCCTTCATGTTAGACTCAAGGATTGCCATGAAACAAACGATATTAATATTTACACTATTACTCCTGCAAACATCATCGCCAGTTATCACTTCCCCACAGGCAAACGCAGAACTACGCGGGCAGGTAATTATCACAGGCACAATAAACCTGGTTAATTTTTCTTACGCAGAGCTTGCCTTCTCTTATGCTGGTGATAATACGGGCACATGGTTCATTATTGAAACCAACAACCAGCCCATTGAAAATGGAAGCATTGGCGTTTGGGATACTACATCCATCAGTGATGGGATATACAACCTGCGTCTGCGTGTTTATCTTTTAGATGGCAGTTTTCAAGAGACCGCTGCAGCGAACATACAAGTAAAAAATGACACCTTGCCTGCTACGGTAACGCCGACCAGCACCCAAACCCCGCCGCCGAACGCAACAAACGCGCCTCTGCCCACGCCGATACCTGTTACTGTGACCCCAATCTTCCCCACCCCGATTCCTTTACCTGCCAATCCCGCATCCATCAACGAATCGCAAATCTCAAGCTATCTTCAACGTGGAGCAGTAGTTACCTTGGTTTTATTTTTACTAATTGGATTGATCACTCGCATAAGGCGCAGTTAATCACAAATGACAGATTCTACCTTCATCATTATCGGGCTCGGTAATCCGGGACGCGAATACAAAGATACGCGCCACAACTTTGGTTTTATGTTAATTGACCGCCTAATCGTGCGATTAAATGCTCAGGGCATGAAAATACAATCTAAAGCTATTATCACCAGCGGGGTGGATAAAGAAAATAAAATTATTCTCGCCAAGCCGCAGACTTTCATGAATCTATCGGGTCAATCAGTGCAAGGTTTGGTCCATTTCTATAAAGTTCCCCTTTCCAATATTTTGCTGGCACATGATGATCTTGACCTGCCTTTCGGCACATTTCGCATAAGACCTGATGGCGGCGCGGGCGGGCAAAAAGGAATCGCATCCACCATTGAACAACTTGGCACAAAAGAATTTCCCCGCCTACGCCTAGGCATTGACCGCCCGCCTGGGCGCATGGATGCCGCAGCATATGTACTCCAAAGCTTCTCGCGTGACGAAACATCTGAACTTTCTACTGTATTAGACCGCGCTGCCGACGCTGTGCTTGAGTTTACAGCAAAGGGATTGAACGCCGCCATGAATAAGTTTAATGGCGATAATCGTGATACTTGATACGTAAATTATAACGATCCAATTGCTTTTTACGACTTTAGACCTTCGACTTTAGACCTTCGACTTTCAACCTTTGACTTAATCCCTTTGACTTAATCCCTTTGACCTACTCCTCCATCCTCCCCGCTATCCAAGCCACACCCGCATACCAATCTTTGCTGGAAGGTTTGCGCGCCAACTCCAAATTTGCAGGGCTTGGGCTTCAGCGTTCTGCGCGCTTGCCGGTACTCGCGGCATTACATTCAGATTTAAAAATCCCAATTCTCTTAATCACAGACCGCGCCGACCATGCCTTGTCTTTATTTGATGAGCTAAGCTTCTGGGTAAAATCTGCGCGATATTTATTTGCTGAACCAAATCCTTTATTCTATGAAGAAGCCGCATGGGGCGCGACAACACGCCGTGAACGATTGCAGACATTAAATGCTTTATCTGCCTATCATTTACCGTTTGCACAAAAACCAGAAACAGCGCCAATCATTGTCTCTTCAGCTCGGTCGTTAATGACACGAACATTACCAAGACGAGATTTTCTTAAAGCCTGCAAAAAACTATCTCTTAATCAAAAGGTTCAGCCTGATACTTTGCTGCGTTCTTGGGTAGAGATCGGTTATCAGCGTGTGAATACTGTCCTTGAGCCTGGGCAATTTTCGCATCGCGGCGGGCTGTTGGATATTTGGGTGCCTTCTGAGAAGATGCCAACTCGCTTGGATTTTTTTGGCGATGAGATAGAAACCATCCGCCAGTTCGACCCAGCCTCACAACGTACCATTGAAAAACTTGACTTCATTCTAGTTACACCAGCACGCGAATTTATTGTGACGGGAAATCCTGAGCAAGAATTTTCCGAGTTTCACATTCCATTGCTGCATCAACAAGTTTCCAGCTTGCTGGATTATCTGCCGCCCAAAACATTGATTTTGATAGACGATCTAAGTATCGTCGAATCTATGTCGCAGGAGGTGGAGGAACAGGCAGTCAAATTTAAGCAGGAATGTATTGAGGCAGGAACTTTATCAGCAGATTTTCCTCTGCCCTATTTGACATTGCCTGAGATGCTGGATGGGCTAAACGAATATAAGTCACTAGAGCTAGGATATTCAACCGCAGAGCCAGCAGATGAAAGCCTTGCCTCTGCATTTGCGATTGGGGAGCGATTCGCTGGGAGGTTGAAAAACTTCATCGAGCAAATATCAAGCCTGAGCGTAGAGAATGAAGCGTTGATTGTTGTGTCGCGTCAGGCTGGGCGGTTGAAAGAGCTTTGGAATGAGAATCAAGCTGATGTGTTGGAATCCGAAAAAATAAAGTTTGTTGAGGCTTCTTTATCTGAGGGATTCATTCTTGGGAATTTGCATCTGATTACAGACGCTGAAGTGTTTGGCTGGGAACGTCCGCAGCCGCGCGCACGTCAGCGACAGGCGGCAGAAACGCCCGAATCATTTTATTCAGATTTGCAGGCTGGCGATTATATTGTTCATATTGATCACGGCATTGGGCGCTATGTTGGTTTGATGCAGCGCGAGTTGGATAAGCATGTACGCGAATTTTTAGCAGTAGAGTTTGATGGCGGAGGGACTCTGTATGTGCCTGTGCATCAGGCTGATAGATTAACGCGTTATGTTGGCGCAGAGGGCGCAACACCTGCGCTGGATAGACTGGGCGGACAAGTTTGGCACGAAAGAAAAGGGCGGGTTAAAGAAGCTGTCTTAGAAGTAGCGCAAGATATGTTGAAGTTACATGCGCACCGCCAAGTGGCGACGGGATATTCTTTTAAAACAGATACGACTTGGCAAAAAGAATTAGAAGATTCGTTTCCGTATGTTGAGACAGAAGATCAAGTGCGCGCATTGACAGAAATAAAACGAGACATGGAATCTGCGCGTTCGATGGATCGTTTGTTGTGCGGCGATGTAGGTTATGGCAAAACAGAAGTGGCATTGCGCGCGGCTTTCAAAGCGGTGATGGATGGAAAGCAGGTTGCAATTCTTGTGCCAACAACTGTATTGGCGCAACAGCATTTTGAAACTTTTTCTCAGAGGCTTGCGGCGTTCCCCGTAAAAGTGGAAATGCTTTCCCGTTTTCGTTCACCGCGCGAACAATCTGAAATTTTATTGAAATTATTTATGGGTGAAGTGGATATTGTGATTGGCACACATCGTTTAATTTCCAACGATGTGCAATTTAAAGAATTAGGCTTGGTCGTTATAGATGAAGAACAACGATTTGGCGTGACGCACAAAGAACATCTAAAGAAGTTACGAACCGAAGTGGATGTACTGACCTTAACTGCCACGCCTATTCCGCGCACTTTGTATATGGCTCTGACAGGTGTACGCGATATTTCGAACTTGAACACGCCGCCAGAAGAACGTTTGCCAATTGTGACTCACGTGGGACCTTATGCGCCAAGACTTGTGCGGCAAGCTATTTTGCGCGAACTGGAACGCGGCGGGCAAATCTTTTTTGTGCATAATCGTGTAAATACAATTGATGCAATGAAAGCGCATCTTGAACAGCTTGTGCCCGAGGCGCGCGTGGATATTGGACATGGGCAAATGAATGAACATGAACTGGCGTCTGTGATGCATCGCTTCAATATGGGCGAAATCGACATTTTGCTTTCAACAACCATTATTGAATCTGGTTTGGATATACCAAATGCAAACACCTTAATCGTTGATCGCGCAGATACGTTTGGGCTGGCACAGCTTTATCAACTGCGCGGGCGTGTAGGGCGCGGCGCGGCGCGTGCTTACGCCTACTTTTTCCGTCATCGTAAGATCTCCCCCTCTTTAGAAGGACAGCAACGCCTTGAAGTGATCGCAGAAAATACTCAGCTCGGCGCAGGCTATTCGATTGCTATGCGCGACCTTGAAATTCGCGGCGCGGGTGAATTGCTGGGTACGCGTCAGAGCGGGCATATACAAGCTGTGGGCTTTCATCTTTATACGCGTTTGCTGGCAGATGCAGTGAGGCGAATAAGGACAGTCACAGGTCAAATGCCAAATGTCTCTCTGGAGAATTTGACTTTCAAACCTATGACTTTCAACCAACCTTTAAGTGTGCCAGTTAATGTGGATTTACCTCTGGCGGTTGGCATTCCTGCTGAATATATAGCGGATCAGGACCTACGCCTGAGGCTGTATCGGCGCATCGCAGATCTGCGCGACGAAAGAGAAATCGACGCGCTGGCTTCTGAATTCTTAGATCGCTTTGGGATGTTGCCGCAAATGGTGCAAAATCTTTTTTATCAAATGCGCATCAAACTTCGCGCAGAACATGCGGGCTTATCTGCCATCAGCGTTGAAACAGGGCAAATCGTTTTACGCTACCCTGCCTCAGCGGATGATAAAACTGCAAAACGCCTGTCAGACCTCAGCGCGGAAGTAAGAGGCGGCAAGTCATCTTATTGGTGTAATTTCGCAAAAGATACTGACTGGATGTCGAAACTGTTGGATGTGTTAAATCAACTGCCGTAGTCTTACGGAACAGGACAACGATCTACTGTAATTCGATCTTCCACAATGGGGGAACGCGCAATCTCTCTAATGTATCTATCAAATGAAACGACCTGATATTGAAGCCATGATTTTGTAAGTAAATCCTGATAGCTAAATAATTCGGTCTGGTAAGTATATTCATATACGCCAGTACCTACTTTATTCAAGGTAAGCGCATCCCAATCGTTATAGCCGGGGTGATTTCTTGCCTTTAAGCGCACGTACACTTCAACAATTCTGGTCTGTGCAGTGTTGCTTGTCCATACTTTAAAAGTAATTTCATTGGGCGTACATTTCCCTAAAAACAACTCAGTATTTGAAATAAAAATATTATTAAAACCAAAAGAAGCCAAGCCTGGTGTTGGCGTTCTTGGTTTTAGGATAATTGCCGTAACAGTTGGGTTGGGCGTTGTTTGATCAGAGTGAACAACCCTCTGCCCCGCCGGGGTAGGTGTGACAGTAAACGTTGGGGTAAAGCGCGTGGAGGTAACTGTAACTGTGTTGGTTAAAGTATAGGCAATACTTGTAGGTGTTATTGCATCTTGCCCAGATAAGGCACAACCAGCTAAAAATAATGAAGACAACAAAAACTGAATTATCTTTTTCATGCAAATATTGTACGCCAAAATAGAGCAATCTTCATTTTGCTCTATTTCATTACGCAGATGCACCCGAGTAACTGCGTAAGCCAATTACCCAAATGCCGCGCGCGAGGGTCATAAATAATAAGGTTAAACCAAATGCGTACAGCATAGATTCTGTGGTTAAACGATTGGTCATTGCTTCGGCGGGGATAGTGACTGCGAACGCAACGGGGACAAGAAAGGTTAAGCCAGTGCGTAACCAATCTGGGTACACACTAACGGGCCAGCGTCCGGCGGCGTATAAGCCTTCAAAGAGGTTGGCGATTTCATCCACGCGAATGACCCAAAAGGCGATGGTGGTGACCATCAGCCAGGTGCAATAGAGCATAATGGCGCCCATGATCAAGGCGAGGATAAAGCTGATGGTTTGAAGCAGGCTGATGTGAGAATGAAGCGTAGATACGGCGTAGCCGATCACGATCAAGCCGACGATTGCATCTACTAATTGCCAAAAACGAAATTCGCGTACACTGACGAGCGCTTGGGCGTCGGCGGGTTTGGTGAGTGCAAAATCAAGTGTGCCGCCGCGGATGTCATTCATCAAGCGTTCCATATTAGGTTGAATTGCAGAGCGTACGATGCCGCCCATTAAAAGATGCACACCCATGACTACTAGCAATTCGGGGCGAGTCCAACCTGCTAAATTATCTACCTGGTTGAAGACGAGCGAGAGTCCGATCAAGCCAGTTGAGAGGGCAATGACGGATTGCAAAAGTTGAATGAAGAAGTTAACGCGATATTGGAGTTCATTCATAACGCCGATGCGTAAGTGAGTCCAAGCAAGTTTGAGGGGGTTCATGTTAAATCCTTTTAGTACATCAGCAAGCTGATGTACTCCAGAATGTGTTATCCGCCGACGGCAGAGAATTGTTTGATGGCGGCGCGCCAGATGAGGTTAAGGAAAGAAGCGCCGAGCACGATCCAAAAAATTTGCATGCCCAGCCCCATCCACAATTCGCGCGTGGTCATGGAGCCAACGAGGGCTTCAATGGGGAAGAAAAATGTCCACTTGAAGGGCAGGTAATTGGATGCTGTTTGTACCCATTGAGGCATGAGGGTCATAGGCACCAGGCGTCCCGAAAGAACAAGCTCGAGACCAAAATACAACTCAAAGATAGCGCTGACGCGGGTGGTCCAAAATGTGATCATGCCGAGCAGGGTAAGTACCATCGTGCGAATGAGGTATGCGCCCCAAATAGCAATGAAGAAAACGATGGCTTCTTGTAGGTTAATATCAAATGTGGGTTTGAATATCCAAGAAAGAACTGCGGCGATAGGAAGCCATAACACAATCACAACTGCCTTCCAGCCAGCGAAGTAAGCGATATCTGCGTGAATAGGGTGGATAGGGCGCATTAGATCCATGGATAAAGTGCCTTCACGGATGCGCGATTCCCAACCAAAAGGAGTAAAGACGATATTCATATTACGAACCAAGGTCCATACAATGTAATATGCTGCAAATTGCCCCGGGGTATAACCGCCTGCCATGCCACCCTGTTGGTTTGCAATGGTTGACCACACAACCAAATAAATAATAGGCTCTGTAATCATTCCGATCATATAAAAATAATTTGCAACACGATATTGAAGCTGACTGAGAATAGAGATCTTCCCTAGAGTAAGATAAAAGTCAATATAACGTTTCATCACGCCTCCTTTTGAGAGAAGACTTGATCAATGACATCATCTATGGGTGTATCTTCTACAGTGAGATCATCCACTTGTAAATCTGAAAGCAATTTAGCAGTAACTTGCGAGGTCTTTGCTTTAGGAACGCGAATAGTGACGCGTAAGCCCTCTTGCGTTAATACTTCACCATATTGAGAAAGGTCAATATCGGGTTTTGGCAGGGTAACGCCAAGTGTTTTATATGAAGAGAACTGCTCAACCAGCTTGCTCAAATCGCCATCAAACAAAATATGTCCGTGATGAATAACAACCACACGCTTGCACAAGGCTTCTACGTCTGCCATATAGTGACTGGTCAGTAAAACAGTGGCGTTATAACGCTGATTGTATTCCGCGATAAATGTGCGGATGCGCCTTTGCAT
>VFJR01000135.1 GCA_009885945.1 Anaerolineaceae bacterium | reverse complement strand
TGTTTTTCAACATCTACAATATCTACGAGATAACCATGTTGATCGAGCTCACTGCCATCAAGACGCAACTCAAGTATGTACTGATGTGAGTTAGGAAAATTCTCTTTCCCCCAATCACCCCCGATCAAAAAATGCCTTGCTATAAAATCTCTACGAACTCCCAGTGTGTACATAATAGCTCCTCAATACTTGAAAATCACTTGAATCGCATCTTGCGGATTTTCATCCAGCAAACGATATGCTTTTTCTGCTTCATGGATCGGAAAGCGATGCGTGATCCATTGCTCGGGTTTAACTCGCCGCAACGCTTCCCACACAACCCCAAATCTGCGTGCTTTATCCCAGCGGGCGCTTAACTCTGACGCGATTGTGCTGACTTGAGATGAAATTAATTTAATGCGCGAACGATGGAATGTGCCGCCCAAGTCAATTTGCGTGCGCTTCTCGCCATACCATGAGCCAATCACAATTCGTCCATTAAATCTTGTATGCGCAATAGCATCATTCAAGACGTTTGGCACGCCGCTTACTTCATAAGTCAAGTCGAAATCACGCGGTAATGATTCGTGAAAGTCTTTAGCGTTAGGGTCAAGAGCGCCTGTCACACCTAAGGCGGAGGAAGCACCTCGGCGAAGCGAGTAGCAATCTGAGGTCCAAAGAGAAGCGAGCGGGAATTCACGCAAAAGCGCAGAGGTTAATAATCCAATGGCACCCTGCCCAAGCACCAAAATTTTTTCGCCAAGAATCGGCGCGCCATCTTGAATCAAATTAACTGCAGTTTCCATATTGGGTAAAAAACAAGCGGCTTCTGGCGAGAGAGAATCGGGAAGAAAAAACAAAGATGAAAGAGGAATAATGAAGCAGGAAGAATGCGGATGAAATGCAAAAGCGAGTTTGCCTTGTAATTTTTTATCAACTTGCGCGCCTGTTTCCATAATGCGAACAACACATGCATATCCATACGCCAGCGGATATTTTAAATCACTGCTAAACGAATCGTTTGCATCTGCAATGTTTGGAAATTGCCCGCGATAAACAAGCATCTCTGTTCCTGCGCTGATGGCAGAACATATTGTTTCTACCATCACTTCGTCACCTTTGATGGCAGGCAATTCTGATTCGCGAATTTCAATTTTCTTTGGGGCAATAAAATAAAGTGTGCGGGATTTCATTTTGATGAATTTACCACACTTCCTGAGATCAATAACCCCAACCCGCCAAATAAAATATCGCGCGCACGCATGAGCATAACAACACTAATCGCCAACGCCGACGAAACACCAAACAACCCCAATGAAAAAACCTGACTTGCTTCCAGCGCACCTAAAGCGCCCGGCAACGGAACGAGAGCCGAAAGCCAACCCACAGTCCACGCAGCGATCGTTTGCCAAACAGAAATTTTAATGTTCAAAAATGAAATGATCAATCCAAATTCAAGCACCATGACCACACCTGCAACGATCGAAACAAGAACAGCCAGAGTCAGTGAAGCCAGATGCCGCTGGCAAAACATGCCTGCTAATTTTTCAGAAGCGGAAATAAAACGAGTTGTTTTATTTTTTTGAAACAATTTTACAAACGCCGATACTGGAAACTGACCGCGATGCAACAGGATGAGATATACAACAGGCAATGCTCCTAGGAAAACCAGCGCGCTCAAACTTAACTGAAGCCTGATACCGCTATTTGACACGATCCCAGCCTGAAGAATCGCCGCCACCCCAAACATCAGCATCATGAAATTTGCAAAAAGCTCAAGTAATTTATCCATCCATACAGATGCAGTTGCACGTGTATAAGAAAGCCCCTGTTTCTTTTGCAAGTACAACACCTGAAGAGGCTCCCCGCCAACGTGTGGACCCAAGGTGAAGTAACTAACGCCAAAGACCGCCATGCGCGCAAGGATTAAAGGCGCGTATTTAATCTTTTTATTCTCTGCGTACAGAATAATCCACCAGCGCAAGGTAATCAACCCATAAATAATGCTGTTGACAATAAGCAATACGCCTAATTGCCAAATCTTTAATTGATTGATATTGTTCCAAATTTGCACCACAGGCACGTTGCGTAAAACCCACCACAAAAGCGCAGCGAGAATGATGAAAAAAAATATATGGGGGAACCATTTTTTGTTCATAGAATTTTCTCACCCCTGCCCTTTGGCGGATCATTAATCAGCCGTTTCATTTCTGCTAATACAGCTTGATGAAGTACTTGTGTTTCGACTGAGCCCAGTTCTTTTGAATAAATGGGCTTGCCAATATGCACACACACGCTGACAGGTTTTTGCCCAAAGACAACCATAGCCAGCAACTGCAGTGCCGCAGCAAGTTTTTCTTTTTCGTCCTTTGTCTTTTTTATTTTTAACAGCCAATGTCTTGCTGATTTTGCTGAAACTACTCCGCGCACAACAACTGGCAAAATGGGCGTTTCTGGAGCCATACGAATAAAGGCACCAACACTATCCGTCCAAGAGCTTAATGATTCAATTGCGCCAGCATGTACATCAGGGTCAGGTTCAATATGACCTGCAGGGAAGGTCAATATGGAACTGCCGACGCGCAGGTGATTACTAACCCCCCTGATAAGCGTCATACGCTTGACAGGGTCATCATCAACATAAAACAATTGTTTGGTTGTATAAGGCAACGCATTTAAAAAAGGACGATCTAAAGCAATAATATGCAGGTCTTGTCGGTTGAGTGCGGCAAAAAGAGCAACAGTATCAGTCATGCCGGGATGGTTGGATAAAGCCAGAAATGCTCCCTGGCTGGGGATATTTTCTGCGCCGAAAACATGCATCTCACGCACGTATCTATTTAATAAATTAAGACCGCCCGCAGGCAGTCCTTGCGAGCCAACGGCGTCATCGTATTCGATCATGTGGCGCGCAAACATTTGCGCAGGTTTAACAAAAACGCGCCGTAAAAAGCGCGCAAGGAAAGGGTGATTTGCCCATCCAAATGATGAAACTAAATCATCAAGATTGATCTGGGTAAGCATGTCGAATTGATTCACAAAGCCCCCCTTATGTAAACTTCCTAACTGTTTCATTCCCTAATAGACGGAATGAAAACGCCCCTACCAATAGCGGGAGCCAAAATGTCACTGCGCGATATGCAAGTGTAATTACCACTGCCGCGCCAAACGGAACACCCAGTGACGATAGCGTTAGAGGAAGGATAGCTTCTACAAAGCCAATACCATAAGGCGTAGGCGAAACGATCATAAATAAATATGCCAGCGAAAAACCTGCTATCAATGTACCAGCGCTAAACTTTGTTTGAAAATCCAAAAAGGCGAGCGCCAGCACGCCTATTTGTAGGGCTTTGCCAGTTAAGGCATGCATAATCGGTATAAGTAATTTGCGAGTGTCACCGTGTAAAACAGAAAACCCATCTGCAATGTCGTTGGCAAATGTGTGTGCGCGCTCTACATTCTTTAAGTAAAGACGATGACTAAAATAATAAAAGACTCTGTTGATCATATTCCCCAGTTTAAAAAGAATATCCCCCAGCCTTTGTGCTGATTGAGAACCAATATAGACCATGGCTCCCAACCCAAGAACAATCCCAAACATAATAACCGAAGCGGTGATTGCGCCTGTGCCAAGTTCATTACGGCGGGAGAGTACGATTAGACCGAGAGCTAAGACAAATAAAAAGCCGATGTAATCGATCAGGATATATAAGGCGCCGGCAGCAGTTGCCCGTCCATAGGGATGTCCGCGCTTGCCTGCATCTTCTACAAAAACGGCGACGCCGCCCATACCTGCGCTTGGTGCAATAATGTTCACAAAGTGTGAAGCAGATGCGACCAGCAACAGACGCGTAAACGATTCTTTGATGCCCATAGACTTATACAATGAGCGATATGCTTCTGCTTCATTCATTGCCCATAGAATTTGAACCAGCAGTGCGATGAAGAGAAAACGCAGATCGTGGTTGCGTAAAGTGCTCACCACTTCCTCTAATTCTGAGAAATATAGAGTAACAAAAATGACCCCAAGTACAGCGGCGGCTAACATAATGAACTTTCGCATTGTGAATAGATTATACACAAACTCCCGCGATACTTTCGCGGGAGTTTGATAGGTTAAAGAAATCTAATCTCAGTCTCTGCGTCTGCCGCCAACAAGGAAGACGTAATAGAGAAGCTGTAAAACAGCAGTGATAAGTGCGGCGACATAAGTTAACGCGGCAGAATTAAGTACAGCGTTGACGCCGCGCTGCTCCTCGTCAGTTTGGATAATGCCGGTTTGGTAGAGCAGCCTCTTCGCGCGGGCAGATGCGTCAAATTCCACAGGCAGGGTGATGAGAGCAAAGATCGCTCCTGCTGAAAAGACGAGGATGCCAAGCCAGGCGATGTTCGTCCAGCCCAAGAATAAGCCCGCCATGATCAAAATCCAGCCAAGGTTTGAGCTGATATTAACAGCAGGCACAAGCGCACCGCGCAGTTTAAGTGGAAAGTATCCTTCAGCATCCTGCATGGCGTGCCCCATTTCATGCGCGGCAATTGCAACAGAAGCAACAGAGGGCGAGCTTGCAACTGATGATGAAAGGTAAAGTGTTTTATCTGCAGGGTTGTAGTGATCGCTCAGTTCACCAGCCACAGTGCGGATTTGTACGCCATACATACCGCTAGTGGAAAGTAATCTTTTGGCGGCATCCTGTCCATTCAAGCCGCTGCTAGCGCGAATTTGACTCCATTTTTTATAATTATGTTTTACATACCATGATGTAAACATCATCAGCAAAATGGAAGGGATCATAAACATTAAATAGGTTGGGTCAAAAAATAACATAGTTACCTCTTTCTTTAAATATGGTTCACTTTATAAGTGAAAGTCAATTTACCAACTACGGCTTAGGAGTTGTAATCGGCGTGGGCTGGGATGTGGGTACTGGGTTACCGTTCAAGATGGCAAGCAGTGTTTGCACTGCCGCCTCTAACTGCGTATCGCGCCCAGCTTCTAGATCTTCTTCAGTGATTTGAACGTAGATATCAGGTTCGAGACCAATTTTTTCGATCAGGCGCTTGTTGGGCGTATACCATTGTGCAATGGTCACGCCTACTGCGCCTTGTCCATTGTTCAGTTCATTAAAGTTTTGTACAGAACCTTTGCCATATGATCTTGTGCCAATTAATGTTGCACGTTTGTAATCCTGTAACGCGCCCGCCACAATTTCTGAAGCAGATGCAGAACCTTCGTTCATTAAAACGACCATGGGAATTTCGGTGGCAACCCCATTGCCTGTAGAGTTATTGGGCTCATATTCACCTGTGCCAAATTTTTCGTAGACTACAACTTTGCCTTCTGGTAAAAATTCAGATGCAACTGCGATACCTTGTGAAAGGTATCCGCCGCCGTTATAGCGCAAATCGAGAATTAAAGCCTTCGGATTCTGGGCAAGCAATTCTTTAAGCGCGGCACGCAATTCAGCATCTGCGGAATCGCCAAATGTATTTAAGCGCACATAGGCAATCCCATCTTCACGCATTTCTGATTCAACAAGCGGTGTTGTGATCTTGGCGCGGGTGATAGTGACGTCAAATGGTTCGGGGTTACCTTTACGCAAAACCGTAAGGACAACATCGGTCCCCGCAGTGCCGATTACTTTCAAACGCACTTCTGCAGGCGGAATGCCGGTAACATCTTTTCCATCTATTGCAATAAATTGATCGCCTGGACGCAAACCAGCTGCTTCCGCTGGTGAACCTTTGATGGCGCTGATCACTGTCAGGTAATCTCCATCCACGTCTACATAAGCGCCGATGCCTTCATAGTCTTTGCCATTGAGGGCATCTTGTTCATCTTGCAATTCCTGCGGCGTGTAATAGTAATTACGTCCAATCTTTAAGGTATCCATCATGCCACGGATAGCGCCTTGCATCAAAGCGACATCATCAACGGGTTGTTCAACATATTGGCTGTGAACTAAATTCCACGCTTCCCAAAAGGGTACAAACACCGTTTGCACATCTGCTGGAGTGGACGATTGTTGATCTGCGCTAGGCGGGGCATTTTCTGTTACAGGTAATACACCAGCAATATCTGACGGCATGAAACGCCCAGCGACGAATCCGCCGCCAAAAGTAACGATGGAGATAAATAACACTACCAAAACGAGTAAAGCGGTCTTAAGGAATTTATTTTCTTGTTGAGCTTCCACAAAGTCCTCCGAAGGGATTTTCTACTGATGAACCATATAAAAATATCATGTTGTCATTAAAAGATAATGAATAGATTATATGAGGATTGTAAACGTTATTTAGACATACGGAAAATGTCGAATTTTGTTTTATTTAGCTCGAATTAAAATCTTTTTCACCGCCAAGCTGCAAAGAACGCCAAGTTTTCTCTAAAGCGCCAAGAAGAACTTGGCAAACTTGGTTTTCTTGGCACTTTGGCGTCTTGACGGTTAATTTTATTTCAATAATTCAGGCAACAGATTCCAATCTACCAGAGCAGCATTCGCATCTGGGCTAGGCTCGGTTTGGCCATATAAAATAGAGAACATACCTGCTTCGCGAGCGCCGCGGGTGTTGCGCGGAATATCATCGATCATGACACAACGCGCGGGGTCTGTTTCGCCGGCAATGGTCATGGCTGTTTTAAACGCTTCAGGCATGGGCTTGCAGTGCGGGGCCACGTTACGCACATCAATAATAGATTCGAAACAATCTTCGAGATGGAGAGCGGCAAGCACACGCTTGGCATGAGATGAATCTGCGTTGGTGAAGATCAGCTTTCTAGCGGGGAGAGAGGCGATGACCGAGCGTAGAATCGGGTTTGGGGTTAGGAAATCCTTGAGCGGCAGGTCATGCACAAAAGCCAGAAAATCTTCTTCATCAATTTTATGATTTGCTTTCAAGCCGCGCAATGTGGTGCCATAGGTTGCAAAATATTTTTCGCGCAGTGCAGGGATTTCCGCTTCAGGCAAACCCATGCGCTCATGCATATATTGATTCATTCGAGATTTGATGGCTTTCCATAACCCAGCAGATGACGGGTAAAGCGTATCATCCAGATCAAAAAAGATAGTTGTAAATTGCATTGCACGATTATAATCGTTGAATGCCTATTCGCTTGCTTGCCTCAGAAGTCGCTTCGCAAATTGCCGCAGGAGAAGTTGTAGAAAGACCCGCCTCTGTTGTTAAAGAGTTGGTTGAAAATTCGCTGGATGCGGGCGCGCAATCAGTTTCTGTTTTGATCGAAGAAGCGGGACGTAAGCTGATTGAAGTTTCTGATGATGGACGCGGCATCCCAGCCGATGAATTGACTCTCGCCGCCGCGCGTCACGCTACCTCTAAGCTGGTTCTGTCCAGTGAGCTTTTTTCCATTCTGACGCTTGGGTTTCGCGGCGAAGCGCTTGCATCCATTGGCTCTGTTTCGCGCATGAGTTTAACATCACGGGTGAAAGATGCAAAAGAAGGCGCGCGCTTAAAAGTAGAAGGCGGCAAAGAAGACAAAGTGGAAAAAGTAGGCGCACCCGTTGGCACCGTCATACGCGTGGAAGATTTATTTTATAACGTGCCTGCGCGTTTGAAATTTTTAAAAACAGATGTGACCGAACGCCGCGCAATTGATAACTTGGTTACAAAATACGCGCTGGCATATCCTAATGTTCGCTTTAAATTATCTGAGGGGAAAAATATTTCCCTGCAAACAGCTGGCGATGGAGATCGCCGCGCCATTATCGCCGCGCTTTATGGCGTAGATGTTGCCAAACAAATGCTGGAAGTTTTAGCCGACGACTCTTCAACAGGCTCAGAGACCGACATGCAATTAACAGGCTTTATCAGCCCCGTTTCATTGACTCGCTCCAATCGAAAAGATATTACATTCTTTGTAAATGGACGTTGGGTGCAGGATACACCATTGAATGCCGCGCTGATGCAGGCATATCACACCTTGTTAATGGTCGGGCGTTTTCCATTGACGGCATTATTTTTGGAGATCAAGCCTGAAGAGGTGGATGTAAATGTACACCCTGCTAAAGCAGAAGTGCGATTTAAAAATCAAGATAAAGTGTTTAGTTTTGTGCAACGTGCTGTGCGCCGCGCATTATTAGCCTATACGCCTGTGCCTCAAGTGATGCCTACTTTATGGGGATCGCGCGCATCTTCATTTGAGCCGAGAAGTACGAATACAGGTTCAGATTGGGAGATTGCGCATGAAGGGCAGGGAACGGGGGGCAGTGAGCAGTTATCAGTAAGGACTGATCAGTCGTCAGTGAATAGTGGTCAATTATCGAATATCAAAGTTCCGTTGCTGAGGCTGATTGGTCAAATTGGCGCGGCCTATATTGTGGCTGAGGGTCCAGATGGATTGTATTTGATCGATCAACACGCGGCGCATGAGCGTGTATTATTTGAAAAGTTAATGATTCAACAGGAACAAAGGAAAATCCCATCTCAGGCATTGCTCTCTCCGCTAGTAGTGAATTTGCCGCCTGCGCAGGCAAAGCTGTTGACGGGTCAGCTTGAGGCGCTTAATCATTTTGGCTTTGAAGTGGAAGAGTTTGGCACGAACGCATTTCAAATCCGCGCGATGCCTGCCTTATTCACAGGCAGTGATCCCTCCGCCGCACTGCGCGCCTTAGTAGAAGATTTTGAAGAAGACGAAACGCCTTTGCAAGATGAAATCGAATCAAAGATCGCTGGGCGTGTTTGTAAAAGATTGGCAGTTAAAGCTGGCAAGACGCTCACTCAAGATGAACAACGCGCCTTGTTAAACGACCTCGAGAATTGCGACTCACCGCGCACCTGTCCGCATGGCAGACCGACCATGATTCATTTGTCTGTGGATATGCTGGAGAAGCAGTTTGGGCGCAAGGGCGCGAGATAACTAGATACTAAAATCCAGAGAATTTACAATTCTCTGGATTTTAGTATAAAAAGAAGCATACATAAAACTAAGAACCGCTTTGCTGTTTGGGGATTATGCTGTCAAAAAACAAAATGATAATAAAAGGTGCAATAGGATACACCATACGAATCACCGTAGAAGCAAATCCATAAACGGTCAAATACGAAATAATATATATGCCTAGCAAACCAATGTTTTGGGTAAAAGAAATTCTTTTTGTTGCGAAAGCCCAAAAAAGATAGACATATAACAGTAAATTGAAAAGCTTTAATAACAAATTGAATGCTGTTGAGTGAATCAAGTTCTCTATTAGAGGAAGTTCTAAACGGGAAAAGCCAGTCGTTCCGTGATGCAATATGAAACGCGTCCATTCCATAGGCACAAAAGCCAGTTGCACAAACGGGTGACTTATTAGGTTCTCTTTCCCAAGAGCAAACTTCTGATCGTCAGTAGCGGTTTCCAAAAGCACATCTCCAAGATGGGCTTCAGCCTGCCATGTGTAATGTTTACATTGCGTTCTTAATAATATTTCACAACCTTGTTCTGATAATCCATTAACAACATAGGGAACAAAGTCATTTTTCCAATCAAACTGTTTTGCATATTCTGTCCTGCCGTATAGAATAACTCCACCTCGATAAAAGGAACCGTTTAATTGAGGGTTTAGGCTAAACCAGATCTTTTGAGCAAATACCCCACTGAAGGCAAAAGCAACTACAAAGGCAAGAAAATATGGAAGAGCAAAATATCTCACATGCTTCGAGAAAAACAAAATAGAATACGCAAATACCACACCAAGCGTAAATAGCAATTGAATATATACAAACGATCCTTTTAAAAGAGCTAAAGCGCCATTAATAAAGGCAATTACAAAATAAAACCCAAGGTAGCTCCATACAGGTCGAGATTGACCCACTGAAAATTCTCTAGCTACTTTTGCAATCAACGCAAATTCAATCAAAATCAAACTTGCAGAAATAGATTCTGTGAATACAGAGCCGTTCATGGGAATCAAAAATGTTGGAAATATAGCAGTCAATAGTGCGATTTTCAACGCACGTTCATTCGTGACTCCTTTATTGAGAACTTCGCGAACAAAAAGAAACACAGCTATCAAGAAAATTAAATTTTGAACTACAGGGAGCAAAACATCCAAGTTCAAACCCGTTTTGATTAATAAAGAAAGAAATAGCGGGTAGAAAGGTTCTCTTGAATAATCACATGCAAGACCTCGTTGCAAATAGCAGATCCCCGCATCTTTATATAACCTAGCGTCAGTTTTAAAAATAGGACTTATATTGAAAATAACTATTATCCATACCGCTAAAACGATAGCTAGTAGCAATGAAAATTTCGAAACTTTTTTCATTTATAAAACTCCTTTTATCCAAAAAAGATACAGCGCGCATTTACTCCTCAATCTTCACTTCCAAAATTCGATCCATCCTAAAACTGCGTTCTGCTTTGCGCGTGTGACAGTAAGCTTGCAGATAAATATAATCCACGAGACCGGTCACTTGCATGGGCGTAATCCAACGCTCTGAGACTTCGCCGTTTTTATCAGCATAGTGAATAAATAATCGTTTGCCGCTGTTGATGGCTTCGCTTAATTCTGTGGGCAGGTACACGCCTTCATCGGGCCAGGCAGGCGAAGTGTAAATGCCGATAAATTCATCCAAGGGCTTGTTCATAGACTTCATGGATTCCATCATGGCGAAGAAAAGATTCTTGGTGGTAATGGCATCTGCTTGCGCGCGTGAGCCTTGATAATTGACGGGCACATTGAAGGCGCTTGCCAGCGATTGCAGTGAATAGCTGAGAAATTCAAAATACTGACGCGCAATGATCAAAGTGTCTGCTAAATTAGGGAATTGAACCTGACGCCCCAATTTACGATATTCACTATCGAAGAATTGAATGTCAAATTGAGCATTGTGGCAAATCACCACAGAATCTTTTAGCAGATATTCGATCTTTGGAATTAACTCTTCAAACGTAGGCGCGTCAGCAAGGTCTTGTTCCTTTAGCTTATTAACATACGCGGCAACCGGAGAAAGTTCACGCTCTGGGTTGACCAAAGTCTCAAACGTTTCCTTCACGCGCTTGCCCTCTGTCACTACAATCGCAATCTGGCAAATACGATCTCCAAACCAAGGCGAAAGCCCTGTTGTTTCAATATCTAAAAATGCAAAACGCGCGCTGGCAAGGTCAAAGCGACTGGTCATTATTTATCCTTTCTTTTGAGATCAACCTGTTCATTTCGTAATTGTATCTTAAGCCAAAACTCAATCTTTGATATACTGCCAGCATGCCCGAACTCCCAGAAGTTGAAACCGTTGTCCGTTCCATACGCCCGCACATCACCGGCAAGACTATACTTGATGCCGATTTGCGCTGGGCGCGCACGCTTGCTCAACCATCTCCTAAAAAATTTAAGGAGCAGGTCAAAGGGCAAAAAATAAAAAACGTCACGCGCCGCGCAAAATATATTGATATTCATCTGACAGATTTTCATTTATACATTCACTTAAGAATGAGCGGCGATGTGCAGATCCGTGATATGGGCGCGCAAAAAGAAAAGCACGACCGTTTGATATTAACGCTCAGTCAAAAAAAACTACTCGCCTTCAATGACACGCGTAAATTCGGTCGGGTCTGGCTCACCAACGATCCGCAAAGCGTGTTGGGCAAACTTGGACCCGAGCCTCTCGAAAAAGAATTTACTGCCGAATGGTTATATAACGCTCTGCAAAAAAAGAAACGCCAGCTCAAGCCATTATTATTGGATCAAACTTTTCTGGCGGGGCTCGGCAATATCTATACAGATGAAGCCTTACACTTGGCGAAGCTTCATCCAGCCGCCGCATCTGATTCAGTAAACAGGAAACAGGCTCAGGCGCTGAAAGAAGCGATCGTTAAAATCCTGAGCGAAGGAATCAAAAGAAACGGCGCCAGCATCGACTGGGTCTATCGCGGCGGAGAATATCAAAATCATTTCCGTGTGTATGGCAGGGATGGCGAAGCCTGCATGGTGTGCGGTACAATCATTGAAAAATTTTATGTCGGGCAGCGTGGCACACACGTTTGCCCAAAGTGTCAGAGATAATATGCTTGTTGAACCTACAGGTCTTTCCCCGTTTGCAATTATTGGCATCGCTCTTGGCACGATGTTCTTTGGCTATTTTTTTGGTTTATTTGAAGGGCGCGGTCAGGGCCACAAAAAAGCCAAAGCAGAAGAAGCCGAAAAGCCAAAGCCTGTGTCTATCGTCCGCACAGTAGATGACCCCGGCGTACTGCGCTTAAAAGTTGAAGATAACAATTACAAACTCGACATGGACGGCACGCGCGTCAACACATCTGCTTTATCTGCAGATCAACGAAAACGGTTGATTGACCTGCTCACTGCGATTCGACCGTGGCTGGAGGGGAAACCTGCTCCCATGCCTGCCTCTAGCCCGCCGCCCGCTTCAACCACTACGGGGAAGCCTGCTTCAGAACAATTTATATTTTCTACACCTGAGCCTGTCATTACCCCAATCCCTGCGCGCCTTGATATAGGCTCGTTGTTGCGACCCAAACCAAAAGAGACAAAACCCGTTGAAGCCCCCACCAGTATGGTGCAACAAATTGATGCGATTTTGCAACAGCATGTCATCAATACACAATTTGCAAATATCGGCTTATCACTGGAAGAATCATCAGATGGCGGCGTGTTAGTAAAAATTGGAGAACGTGCCTACCAAGGCGTAGGGGATGTACCAGACCCGCAAATCAAAGCAGTAATACAAACGGCAATCACTGAATGGGAAAAGAAATATACTCCTGGTTTATAAAAAAGAATGGCGGTCATTAGACCGCCATTCTTTTTTATCTTTTACTCACCCAAATGATAGGTGTGATACATGTTCTGACATGGGTTACCCCAAGTAACACGCATTTCTCTCGTGGTTAAATCTATGATGAATGCACAAATGGTGCTTTCGCGGTCGAGCGGGTCAATGCCTTCAATATTATGGTTGCAAATAGAATTGGGTAAATTGACGTGATCTTTTTGGATCGCCTGCAAGGTCTTTATAGTATGTGTAGAATTTTGTCTCAATAATCTATTTGCGCGGTTGTAACGGACGTTGGAAGAAATTAATTCATGGGGATCTTTTTCGATCCTTTTCATTTCCGTACCAAGATAATGATTCGTATGCACCATGTAACCATCTGTGCCGTGATGAAACTCAAATTGGCGCGCCGATGTTTCAATGGAATATAACTCGCCGCTTTCATGCGCCAGCAAATGGTTATATCCTGAATCACGATGCGGAATAAGGCAACGCCCAATGGCGCCAGAGAGTCTTTTGGAAGCCAGCACTGCCCGTGCCGCAACCAAGCGCGGAATGCCGATGCGCGAATCGGTTGGGTAGACCGAGTCGATTAGTTGGGCAATACCAAAAGCGTTGAAGCCCACGTTGGGCAAAAGCCCGCCATACGTCACAGCGAGAAACGGGGGTTCCTCTGCCGGCTTGGCTGAGATAACGTATACATCATCTTCATCTTCAGGGACCCAATCCTCATTATGCGAGAGCAACACATGACCATCTGCCGTGCGCGTTTCATTGACGGCAAAACTGGTACAGCGTGTAAGATGCAAGGCATCACCCGCCACTGCTTCCATTGCATTCAATGTAACCAGCTCGTCCAGTGTTAGACCTGCACCTTCAGCGATGCCGCGCAATTCATCTACATATTGCGGGTAACGCTCTTCTGCAAACGGCAGATACTTGCGAGATTGAATTTGCGCACCTTCCCAGGTTAATTCCAATGTGTCATACGCGGCGGCAATCAAGAGGCGCGCATTTTCAACACTATGCCGCACTTGTTCGCGCCGCGCTTCGCCAATTTGCCTGCCCATTTCACGATGCGTTCCATAAATTTCCACAAGCGGCGGAGGCGCATTGTGAACCTTGGTGTTAGGAATGGATATTTCTTTTAAAGCCATATGTGCTCCTTGGTATATACTTCAATTTCAGAGTTTACGCGCTAACCGCCAAGTAGCCATGACGCCAAACATATAATAGGTCGCCAAGTGCTCTTCTTGATGCCTTTCGAAAAAACTTGGCGCTCGTTGCGCCTATGCCCTCTTTAGAGGGTGGCGGTGAAAAAAGATTTTAATTCTGTGTAACATCAGTTAATGACAAACCCGCCCAGGCTATTTCGCCAAGGCGGGCGGGATTATATCATGTCAAATTTTTGATATTATTGCGGCACTTCGAGATTCCAATGTGCATACTTGGGATTTTGAGCGCGCACCACGCCATCGTATAGCGTGCGTAATTTTGAGGCAACAGGTCCCATCACGCCCGCGCCTACAGGGCGATGATCTACTTTTGTAACAACAGTTACCTGCGCTGCTGTACCCGTCATAAATATTTCTTCAGAGACAAACACCTCTGTGCGGTCAATAGAGCGCTCCACCACTTCCATATTTAATTCTTTGCGCGCTAACTCTATAATTGTCCTGCGCGTGATACCTTCCAAAACATTATCTGTCACAGGCGGAGTAATCACCACCCCATCGCGCACCATGAATATATTCATAGCAGAACCTTCAGAAACGTGACCGTTTTGATCCAGCACTAACGCCTCATCAAAGCCCGAGCGATTCGCATCAGTTTTGATCAACGCTGAGTTTGCATACGCGCCCGCCACCTTGCCGCGTGCCGGGATGGCGTTATCATCAATCCGCCGCCATGATGAAAAAGTTACATGAGCATTGGTATCATTTTTGACATATTTTTCAAAGGGAATCACAAAGATACACAACTCATCTCGCAGATCATGCAAGCGCACACCAATGCCAAGGTCTGCCTTATAGAAAGAGGGTCGAAAATATATATCCTGTTTCCATTGATCTGTTTTTAACAAATCCAATGTAATTTGAATTAAGCTTTCTTCATCATATTCTACTGGCATCGCCATCATACGCGCTGAATGTAGTAAACGCCGAAAATGATCATATGGACGAAAAACGAAGAGACGCTTCTTCTCTTCGTTCCAGTAAGCCCGCATACCGCCAAATACAGCTGTGCCATATAAAAAACCATGAGTGGCTATATTAATTTTTGCGTCCGCAAGCGGAACAATCTTTCCCTCAAAATAAGCATGTTTCGAAAGATCCACTAAACACCTCCGAGATGAAAATAGGTTCAACTCTTACGACGAGATTATAACTGATTCAATTTGCTCGCTCATTGCAACCGTTAAAACAGTTCTCTGTTTTCCTTAACCCACTTAAATAATTTGGCAATGCCCTCATCCACATTCACATTTGGCTTCCAACCTAATTCATTTTCCGCTTTGCGAATATCTGCGTAAAAAACACGCTGGTCACCTGGGCGCCAGTCGCCGCGCGCCACTTCAATTATTTCACCCAGTAATGCCTGCAGCTTGGGCGCAAATTCTGCCCAAATAGACATCACATTCTCTGGACCGCCGCCCAGGTTATACACCTGCCCTTTCGCAATATCAATTTTTTCAACTGCCAGATCATAAGCATTCAACAGATCATCCACAAATAAAATATCGCGCACTTGTTTCCCATCGCCATACACTGTAATGGGCTTGCCTGTGATAGCGGCAATAATGAACCAAGCCACCCAGCCTTGGTCTTCCACCCCAAATTGACGCGTGCCATAAATACAACTCTGGCGATATACAACAGTCCGCAAACCATAAATGCGCGCATAATCACGCACATATTGATCACCAGAACCTTTGCTGACGCCATAAGGGGAATGAAAATCCAACGGCTGAGTTTCAGGACAGCCATTAATCAAATCTTTATAACGCCAACGAGTCTTTTCTTCCAACAGAGCCACATCTTCCATGCCGCCATAGACTTTGTTGGTAGATGCATAAATCAAAATAGGATTTCTGCCAGAAAGGCGCGCGGCTTCCACTACATTAAATGTGCCCAATGCATTTGATTCAAAATCATCGCGCGGATTAATCACAGAGGTCGTCACCGCCACCTGCCCTGCCAGATGAACGATCACATCCGCGCTGAGAGCTGATTCGGCTATTCGAGCGGCATCGCGCACATCCCCAACCACTACCCTAAAGGTTTCCTCACCAAAAGATTTCTTTAACCATTCAAGGTTGCGCTTTGAACCCGCGCGCGCAAGATTATCATAGATTGTTACCTGCTCCCCGCGCGACAATAGCCTATGCACATAATTTGAGCCGATGAAACCCGCTCCGCCTGTTATTAAATAATTTAATTTCATACAACTCCCATGTCATTGCGAGGACGCTCTTGTTCTTGTCCGAAGCAATCTCCAACATTAAAAGGGATTGCGTACTCTGTGGTTTCGATACGCCGCAAAAAACAAGAACGCGGCTACTCAACCACCAGCATATAGCTACTCTTTCGCTTCTTTACTTGATAATCTTTCGTACATATCCAGCAAACTTATTTTTTCCTGCGCGAAGGCATACAACCCAACCACACCCGAATAAACAATATGACCAATATGATGAATAACGGCTAAAGCCAACGCCACGCCTCTATCTGCATTAAAGACAGCAAACGCCGCAACCACCGCGCCCTCGTAAACGCCTAAGCCCGAAGGCGCTGAGGGGATGGCTCCTGCAAAGGCAGAGGCACCCATCGCAAAGGTCGAATAAAGAAGCGGTCCGTTTGGCATTAATCCCAGAAAAAGAACATATTGATCTAAAACAGCCAAGAGCCAAGTGATCGTCATCCAAAATAAACTAGCAAAGAAAAGGCGTGTATTGGTTAAGACAACCAACCCGTTTAGAAAAGAATCTACTTGCGGAAGAATATATTTTTCGATAAAAGAAATACGCCCCGCTTGTTTATCCACCCATGTTTTAATTGAGATGCGATAGCGCGCCGCCAAATGTAATGAGAAAAGCCCCGCCGCCACAATCGCCAAAGTTGAATATGCCAAGGGCTTTGCCCAACTTACCGAATCAGACAAGCCTACTTCTGCCAAAACAAACGGCAATGTAGAAACCAAAATAATAGCGGCAAAAGCAAGATCATAAAAACGCTCGATCACAATCGCTGGGATTGAATTGGCTGTACCCAATCCCGTTTTACGCCCAAGTAAATAAGCGCGTCCAATTTCACCCAAGCGAAAAGGCAAAACATTATTCAGCAAATATCCCTGCATCATGATCAAAAATGAGTCGCGGACAGATGGGCGATTTTCCAGCAGAGCACGCGAGGCAAATGAGCGCGTCAGGATCAACGCGTAATACAGCACAGCATGTAAAAATAAAAACCACGGATTAACTTTGAGAATCGCCGCCCAAGCGCTGCCCCAATCTACAGCGCGGTAGAGGATATAAATGAATATCAAACTAATGAGTACACCAGGCAGCCAGCGTTTGAAGTCTTTAAGAAATTGAGACATGTTCTTTCGTTTGAACGTTAGAGCGTTTAAACGTTCTAACGTTATTTACTCCTCATCCAGCCGCAGTACCGCCATAAACGCATCCTGCGGAATTTCAACATTACCAACCATCTTGAGGCGCTTCTTACCCTTCTTTTGTTTCTCAAGCAATTTCTTTTTTCGGCTGATATCGCCGCCGTAACATTTGGCAAGCACGTCCTTGCGGGTGGCTTTAACATTGGCACGCGAGATTATGCGCCCGCCCGAAGATGCCTGCACTGCCACATCATATAACTGACGTGGAATCAAGTCTTTGAGCTTGGTAATCAGGCGTTGTCCTTTATGGAAAGCATCTTCTTTATGAACGATCGCCGCGAGCGCATCCAAAGGTTCACCGTTCACTAAAATTTCCAGCTTTTGTAATTCATCTACACGGTACTCAAGGAATTGGTAATCTAAAGATGCGTAGCCTCTGGTGCGCGACTTTAATTCATCAAAGAAGTTGATAATGATCTCGGACAGCGGAATCTCAAAATCAAGTTGAACACGATGAGGGGCGGGATATTCCTGTTTCTTGAAGATACCGCGCTTCTTGATGACCAAATCCATAATAGGACCATAATAATCAGTTGGCGTAATAATCTCAATATTCATCCAAGGCTCGCGGATTTCAATGATCTTGCTCTCATCGGGCAATTCCGCGGGAGAATCAATTGTGATAACTGATTCGTCTATCATCTTTACTTCGTATTCTACCGAGGGTGCGGTAAATAAAACATTCAGATCATATTCACGCTCAATGCGTTCCTGAATAATTTCCATGTGGAATAATCCCAGAAAGCCCGCGCGGAAACCAAACCCCAAGGCTTGAGATGTTTCAGGTGAAAAAGTGAAAGAAGCGTCGTTGAGTTGTAGTTTTTCCAGCGCCTCACGTAAGTCGGTATATTCTTCGCCGTCCACAGGGTATATACCTGCAAAGACCATCGGCTTAGGTACGCGATAGCCCGGCAAGGGTTCAGCAGCAGGTTCAGCGGCGCGGGTGATGGTATCTCCTACGCGGCACTCGTGAACTGTTTTGTAACCTGTGGCAATATAGCCTACTTCGCCGGAAGTTAATGATTCGGTCGGCTTCATGCCGGGCGCAAAAATGCCGATCTCTACGGGGCGCATATCCTGTTTGGTAATGAACATACGCAAGACATCTGTAGATTTAAACTTGCCTTCAAACACACGCACATAGGCAATCACGCCTTTGTATGAATCATAATGCGAATCAAATATCAACGCGCGCAGGGGCATTTCAGATGCATCTTTAGGAGGCGGCACACGCTGAACAATCGCCTCCAATACTTGATCTACATTGATACCTTCTTTGGCTGAGATGCGCAGAACAGAGTCTGGATCAATGCCCAGCAAACTACCTACATCCTCGGCGACCTCGTCGGGACGGGCTGAGGGGAGATCAATTTTATTGATAACAGGAACAAGTACCAGCTCGGCTTCGAACGCTTTATAAAGATTCGCCAAGGTTTGGGCTTCGATTCCCTGCGTAGCATCCACCACTAAAATAGCGCCCTCGCAGGCTTTAAGCGCGCGGCTGACTTCGTAGCCAAAATCTACATGGCCGGGCGTGTCAATTAAATTGATTTCATACTTGTTGCCATCTTTGGCGTCATAAAACATACGCACCGCCGAGGCTTTGATGGTCACGCCTTTTTCACGTTCAAGGTCCATGCTGTCGAGCACTTGCGCGGTCATATCACGCTCTGAGATAGCGCCTGTTAATTGAAGCAAGCGGTCTGCCAGCGTGGATTTTCCATGATCAACATGGGCGATAATACAAAAATTTCGAATATGTGATGTCATTGCGTGCGGGAGTATAACCGATTTTATATGCCAAATTTTCTGCAGAGTACTGCTTAAAAATAATTTCGTTTTAGCAATACCGCAAAACACAACCTGCGCTCCAGAGTAAATTCTGCGCCGAGGACGGCGCAGAGAGCATAAGACGTTTTGCGAAATTAATTTCGCTATGCCTAATATTTCAAAACACAATACAATTAATGCATGTCACATGATCGCGACCGCAAAAGCTTGTGGGCAATCAATTTGGGATTGGGCTCAAATATTCTTTTGTCCATCGTCAAAACCACTTTTGGTATTTTAAGTGGAAGCCCAGCCTTATTAGCAGAAGGCATCAACTCCACTTCTGATGTTGCTTATTATGTTGTCGCCAGCATTTTCGTCAGGCTCGCCACCAAACCTGCCGACGAAGATCATCCCTACGGGCATCGCCAGCTCGAGAGCATAGCATCTCTAGTTGTCGGCGCATTTGTAGTGACTACTGCCATTGCCATCTTTTGGGATTCTGTGGGCAAGCTATGGGATCTATTCAACGGCAACTTAACTTCACTAGGCGCACATCCTTACGCTTTGTGGGTTGCGCTGAGTACTGTCTTTATAAAAATAATTCTCTTTATGTATGTTCGCAAACTAGGCAAAGAAACCCGCAACACAGTAGTAGACGCGCTCGCCTACGATCATCGCAATGATATATTCTCCGCCCTGGCGGCATCCATCGGCATCTTTTTCGCACAAAGAGGGTTTCCGTGGGGAGATCCACTCGCAGGCGCGTTGGTGGCGTTATTGATTCTGCGCACCGGCATTTATATTCTGCGCGAGTCTTCTGTAGAATTAATGGATGCAGTCCCCAGCAAAGAACTTGCCTTACAGATTCTGATTTTATTAAAAAATGTACCTGCCGTTCAGCAACTGGAGGAATTACAAGCCCACCGCTTCGGACCTCACCTGGTGCTGAATCTAACCATCGGCATCAAAGGCACTTTGAGCGTGAAAGAAGGCAACTCCATCTCCAGCATTGTTGAAGAAATCCTAATGAAAAATATCCCCAACGTCAGCCGCGTGCATGTCCATTATCATCCCGCCAACAAACAACACGCCGACATGACCGTTGAGCAGATCCTGGCTGAATCTCAAAAGAATACAGCGCTTGAAGAGGATTAAAGGACTTCAAAATCGGCTACAATTTTAGGGAACTTTTTTAGAAATGGTTCGTCTTGAGAAGGACAATATTATCAAAGGAGATAAAAATGAATACCAAATTTGTTGTTTTCACATTGCTCGCCCTTGCGCTTATCATCAGCGCCTGCGGACCCACCACCGTCAATCAAGCCGCGCCAGCAAACCTGCGCTTGCTGAATGTGAATGGTCTGGGTCAGGCTTTCCTATCGCCTGATATTGCTTACATCTATATCGGCGTACACACTGAAGGCGCCAGCGCATCTGAAGCAGTTTCTGCCAATAAAGATCAAACCAACGCTGTCATGGAAGCCATTAAAAGCGCTGGAGTAGACGCGAAAGACATTCGCACCACTAACTTCAGCATTTGGCCCTCTCAACAGTATTCACCTGAAGGTGTAGCTACAGGTACGATCTATATAGTAGATAACCAAGTGTATATTACCGTACGCGATCTTGACAAGCTTGGAGACCTGCTGGACGACACGATCAGCGCAGGCGCAAACAGCATCAACAGCATTCAATTCGATGTTGCGGATAAATCTGAAGCGCTAAAAGAAGCTCGCGCTAACGCTGTTGAAAATGCCAAGACACAAGCCACAGAACTTGCAGGCGCAGCAGGCGTAGAACTCGGAGATATCCAATCCATCAACTTCTACGACAGCAGCCCCTACCCGATCTTTGAAGGCAAGGGCGGCGGTGGCGGCTTCGCCGTGGCAGATGCATCTGTGCCAGTTCAACCTGGTCAATTGACAATATCAGTCACTGTCAGTTTGGCTTACGAAATCAAATAATCGCTTTACAGTTAAAAATAGCGGGGCTGTCTAAAAGACAGCCCCGCTATTTTTTAATGACAATTCATTACTACAACCAATTGAATTTTTCTACGTATACTTTGGCAGGAGAATTAACTTATGAAAAAATTAGCGATTTTTATTACCATTCTGGCTGTATTCATTATGGCTTGTGGATTCAGCGTGGACTTGCCCAAACGACCAACGCCTGGGGCTGAGGTAACGGATCAGATAACGGTACCAAGCCTAAAGTCGGATGAGACGCGTTTGAATCTGTCATTTGGCGCTGGGTCGATGAAATTATCCGGCGGCGCAAAAAATCTAGTAGATGGCACAGCCACATACAATGTGGCTGACTTCAAGCCAACAGTCAGTGTCAACGAGAATGTTGCAGAAATCAAAATGTCAAACATTGAGAATTTTGATTTTTTGGCGACTGGTGAAATTGTAAACAACTGGGATTTTAAACTTGGCGATAGTCCAATGGACCTAAACATCCAAGCTGGCGCTTATGAGGGCGATTTTCAATTCGGCGGACTTGCGCTGACATCCTTGACCATTCAAGACGGCGCGGCAGATGTGGAGCTTTCATTCTCTGAAGTTAATCCATCCGAGATGTCTATATTGCGTTATGAAACTGGCGCATCGAGCGTGAGAATGAACGGGCTTGCTAACGCAAACTTTGCGCTGTTGGATTTTTCCAGCGGGGCTGGAGATTACATCCTTGATTTTTCTGGCGATCTACAGCGCGAGGCAACCATAAAAATTGAAAGCGGTTTTAGTAATATCACTTTGATCATCCCTGAAAACATCAATGCAGAAATCACCATTGAAAGCGGTGCGTCGAATGTAACCACTGGCAGCGGCTGGTCACAAAGTGGAAATATATATACTCAAAAGGGCGATTCGCCCAAACTGATTTTTGTGGTCGAATTAGGCGCAGGAAATATAACGCTGACAAAATAAAACTGGAGTAATAGGTCACGAATTATCCGTGATGTTTATTACTTGTAAATGGGCATACATGGTCATACTATTATGGCAACTTGAAAGAATGTATTGATTAGGAGGTTGCCATGCAAATTACCCGCCAAGCAGACTATGCCCTGCGCGCAGTTTTATATTTAGCCCGCAATAAAGACCAACGAACTGCCACCAGCCTGATCGCAGAAGAACAAAGTATTCCGCCATCATTTCTAGCAAAGATCATTTCACAACTAGCTGTCGCAGGCTTATTACATACAGCCCGCGGCGCACGTGGAGGTGTTACGCTTGCTCGGCAGCCTGACAAGATCAGTTTTCTAGAAGTAGTTGAAGCGATTGATGGACCAATTCAATTAAATGAATGCTCTGAGGGTCTAAGCTCTTGTGCATTTGACGACTCCTGCCCAATGCGTACAGTGTGGTGTGATGCACAAGGGGATTTGGTCAAGAGGCTTAGGAATACTACCTTCGAGCACATGTTGCCAACAAAAATAGATTAAGATATTTTCACATCTACCGAAAGACCGCTGAGCGGGGCGATAGCCATCGTTAGGCGGTTTCTCATTTTAAAACCTATCTGCAGTTTTACTTGCTCCCTGCTAAAATACTGGCAGGAAGTTTTTTTAAATTGAGAAACATTATGAAAAAAAATATAACCTTTGGATTGGTACTTTTATTGTTAGTTAGCGCGTGCGCTGTTCAACCAACCGCACAACCAACACTAGACCCAAACGCATTCGCTACCATGATCTACGGCACTGCTCAGGTCTTTGCCGCAGAAATAGTTGCCGCTGCGCCCAGCAAAACCCCAACGCCAATGCCGACGTTAACGCCAACGCCGTCACCCACTTTGGCATTATCCTCTCAAGGCACCGCTTTATTAAGATTTGACGACAACACTTGGCGCTTTATTGATTCAAAAAATGGCTACGAATTATTGATTCTGCCCGAATGGTTGACA
The DNA here is from genome assembly GCA_009885945.1 of Anaerolineaceae bacterium. Taxonomy (GTDB): domain Bacteria; phylum Chloroflexota; class Anaerolineae; order Anaerolineales; family Villigracilaceae; genus VFJR01. The sequence continues at coordinate 5,139 of VFJR01000135.1, read as the reverse complement.
GTGCGAATCAATGAGCAAGAATTTTTCAACGCGTGGTCTTTACCTGAAGCCAACGACCCTGACATGCAAAGACAGTTAACATTTGTGCAGGGACAAGACCCAGATATCTTCCGCATCTTTGCCTTTGACCCGCGCGCAGAGCACAAACAACTTCATTTTATTCCCAACATAAGTGTTGCCTACGATGCCAACGATACGTTCCCCATTGCAGATGAGCTAGAGACTCTTAAAGAAGCTTACTCCACTATGTTTACGGACATCCACGATTTAAGCGCCGAATCTTTCATGACACAATCAGGAAACGAAATTGGTATGATTGAAATGAGCTATATCCTAGAGAACACATTTAAAGAGCAGGTTACTGTCTATCAGAAGCAGGCTATTTATAAGATACCAGCGGGTACAGTGATTATTACTTTTTCTATGACAGCTGATGTTAAAGACCTACTGATCGACGACATCACACAAGTCATTGAATCATTTACCTATCCGCCAAACCCATAAAACGAATAAGGAGCCTAACCATGTCCACACCCCGCGTTATCCGCGCACCGCGCGGCACACAATTGACTTGCAAGAACTGGCTCAGTGAAGCCGCTTATCGCATGATTCAAAATAACCTTGACCCTGAAGTAGCAGAAAAGCCTGAAGACCTTGTGGTATATGGCGGACGTGGAAAGGCGGCGCGCAACTGGGAATCATTTGATGCAATTCTTGAGTCGTTGAAGAATCTTGAAGAAGATGAAACTTTGCTAGTGCAATCAGGCAAACCTGTCATCGTTTTCAAAAGCCATAAAGACGCGCCCAAAGTGTTAATTGCAAACTCCAACATTGTGCCGCATTGGGCAACTTGGGAAAAATTTGACGAGCTGGACAAAAAAGGTTTGATCATGTATGGGCAGATGACCGCCGGCTCATGGATTTATATTGGCACACAAGGAATTTTGCAAGGCACGTATGAAACATTCGGCGCATTAGCAAAGCTCAAGGGTTGGGGCACGCTCAAAGGGAAATTTGTTTTAACCGCAGGCCTCGGCGGCATGGGCGGCGCACAGCCTTTGTCTATTACGATGAATGAAGGCGTAGGATTAATCGTTGAAGTAGACAAAGAGCGCGCCGAACGCCGCCGCGCCATTGGCTATGTAGATGTAGTTGTGGATACGCTTGAAGAAGCCATGACACTTGTAGAAGAAAATAAATCCAAGGGTAATGCTATTTCAATTGGATTAATTGGCAACGCCGCCGATGTATACAGTGAACTTTTTGCGCGCGGCATTATTCCCGATGTAGTCACAGACCAGACCTCTGCACATGAAGCTTTGTTCTATGTGCCATCAGGTTTATCCGTACCAGCCGCTGACGAATTACGAATATCAGATCCCGACAAATATAAAAAAATGGCGATGGATTCCATGTCTACGCATGTACAAGCCATGTTAAATTTTCAACGCGCAGGCGCAGAAGTATTTGATTATGGAAATAATCTTCGCCAACAGGCGCTGAACAACGGCGTCAGTGATGCGTTTGAATTCCCTGGTTTTGTGCCTGCCTATATTCGTCCATTGTTTTGCGAGGGCAAGGGACCGTTCCGCTGGGTGGCGCTCTCTGGTGACAAAGAAGATATTTACACAACCGACCAAGCGATTATGGAATTATTCCCTGAAGATGATCACTTGCATCGCTGGTTAAAGATGGCACGCGAGAAAATTCCCTTTCAGGGATTGCCATCGCGTATTTGCTGGCTTGGATATGGAGAACGTGCAAAAGCTGGCTTGATGTTCAATGAACTCGTCGCCAGCGGCAAAGTCAAAGCGCCGATCGTGATCGGACGCGATCATTTGGATTCAGGTTCTGTCGCGTCGCCCAATCGTGAAACAGAAGCGATGATGGACGGCTCAGATGCGATCAGTGATTGGGCGATACTCAATGCGATGATCAATATTGTTGGCGGTGCAACTTGGGTTTCATTTCATCATGGCGGCGGCGTGGGCATGGGTTACTCTCAACACGCGGGGCAAGTGATTGTTGCAGATGGAACCCCAGAAGCCGCTCGCAGATTGGAAAGAGTCCTGACGACAGACCCAGGCATGGGCGTAGCAAGACACGCTGATGCGGGTTATCCAATTGCGATTGAAGCCGCAAAACGTCACGGGTTGAAAATGCCAATGTTGGGAAAATGATTCAAAAGATGTTTAAATATTATTATGTCATTGCGAGGCGCGCTCTTGCTCTTCGCGCCGAAGCAATCTCGCACGCCATGATGGAGATTGCTTACTCTGCGAGTACGATGTCGGGCTGGGTTTCGATACGCCGCAAAAAACAAGAGCGCGGCTACCCTTCGACAAGCTCAGGACATCGCTCAACCACCAGCCCTCGCAATGACATTAGACTTTTATTATTTTTCCTTCTTTCTTCCTGCGCGCCCTCTGGCGGATTATGGGGATATGCGCCCATCACTGTTGCGCCAACCTCCACGGTGATGGAATGGCCCACGCCTCTTCCAACACTTACGCCTGCTCCTGCAACCGAAACTTTGATTTCAACTCCAATCATAGAGCGTGTCTTGCTGGTTACATTTGACGGCTTGCGACCCGAAGCTATTAACCAAGCGCCGATGGATAATTTAATTTACATGGCGCGCGGCAGTTCCTATACGCTGAATGCTAAAACGATTTTTCCGCCTTGGACATTGCCCGCGCACACTTCGATGTTAGACGGTATGTGTCAATCGAAACACGGCGTCACATGGAATGAATATATTCCCGAAAATGGATACGCAGTTGGCACAGATATCTTTGACCTTGCGCACGCGGCGGGATTGAAGACAGTGATGGTGGTTGGCAAAGAAAAATTACGACAGGTTACAGAACCAGCCAGTACAGATGTTTTTATTTTTAAAGACCATAGCATTGGCGAAGACCCCGCAATTGCAAAAAGCGCCGTACAAGAAATGAAAAATGGTTTTGATTTAATGTTCGTACATTTCCCCAACGGCGATATTGTCGGGCATGAATCAGGCTGGCTTTCTAAAAGACAATTAACTGCGTACCATGAAGAAGACATTGCCTTCAAAACTTTATTAGATGGATTGGTTGCAAACCAGCTAGAGAGAACTACGCTGGTCATTGTCACTTCTGATCATGGCGGGCAAGGCACAAATCACATCACCCGCCAAGCCGAAGATATGACCATCCCTTGGATCATGGCAGGACCGGGCATCCCTGCAAAATTATTAACCACCCCAGTTAATATAATGGACACCGCGCCAACTATTGCGTACGCATTAAATCTTCCTATTCCGCTTGAATGGGATGGCGTAGTGGTGAAAGAAGCCTTTGGGCTTGAGCCTGAGACGCGCAAGTCTGCTTGTCAATAATCAAATATTCTTATGCAAAAGCATTCAACTATCCAAATCCTTTTCTTGGCAGTTTAAGAAAAGCTTGGCACACTTGGCGACTTGGCGGTTAAAAATTATATGTCCGCTTACTGCTACATCCTCAAATGCTCTGACGGAACATTTTACACAGGCTGGACAAATGATCCTGAGAAACGACTCAAAACTCATAACGCCGGTCTTGGCGCCCGTTATACACGCACCCGCTTGCCTGTGAAATTAGTTTATCTTGAACCGCAAACAGATCGAAGCACGGCTATGAAAAGAGAACGCGCTATCAAAAAGATGACGCGCGAGGGGAAGATGAGGTTGATAAATGAAAAGGTAATTAGGGATTAGGAATAAATCTTTTTATCCACAGATTTCACAGATTACACAGATTTGAAATTTTCAAAGATTAAATTTTAGCAACCATCCCCCCCAGCGCTGCCAATATTATTCAATTGCAAATTCAAGAACAGATGCAGTAGCAACATTACGAATAAATAATGCTATTGCTAAAGCAGACTTGAAGGCAGGAATGTTGAGTCGAATCTAGTTTTGCAGCGGCATCTGATAAAGAGGATTAGCAGGCGATAAGGAAATTGTAACCAGTAGTCCTAGAAAAATAATTTGAAGCAGTGTTTGCAATCTTGAGAACGATTTATCCATAACACCTCGTTTGTAACAATTTAAATACTTTATTGGTTCATAACAAGCTCTAGGAGAGTACTATTTATATTTGAGAATTAAGCACTTTCAAAATAAACTCCGCCGTCATCTTCCCTGATTTTCCATTTGTAAATGTGATTTCATTCTCGATAAATTTTTGGCGTTCGGCATAATCAAGAGTTGGATTTTTCAAGTAGGCATTTAGTGTGGCACGTAGTTCGTTCTCAGTGGAAGCAACACGCCCTGCTTTGGCTTCACGGAAGCGTTGATGCGTGGGCCAATCGCCGATATCCTTCAGCGACAAAGAGAATTTTCCCTTTTTATTCCATCCACCTGGAGTATCAATTACTGCGGCGATCATTGGGGTATCGTGGACTGCTGTCTCGACCAACATTGTCGAATAGACAGTCACCAGCACATCAGAATACGCCATCATGGAGGATTTCTCGTCCATGTCTTCACCGCCGTAGTAGCCGAGTGAGCCGCCCAAGGCTACAGGCTGGACAACATGCACATGCGGATATTTCTTTTCCAACTCAAAAACTTGTGCGCGTTCGTCTGCGAAGATCTTTGGCTTGTCTTGAAAATGACTCGGATGCAAACGGATCAACAACTGCGAAGGCTCTGCCAATGCATCGGATGAAACCAATTTTGCCAGTGCTTCGATGTTCGGGAAGTTCGGCGCGAAATGGACAAAACTGCTGGCATACGAAATCAATTTACGCTGCGGATCAAGGTTGTGTAGCTTGAAATATTCGTCGCGCGGCATGAGCCATTGCTTGCGGAAATATCCGTCATACGAGGGGATACCGCCGACATGCACATGCTCAGGGTTCCAATCTGAACCTTTGACAAGTTCCTCTTTTTGCAACTCAGACCAGCAGGTTGCATATTGAACATCTGCGCCTGAAATATTATAGGATGATGAATTATCCCAGCCAACGATGACGGTCATGTTTGAGATTCCGCGTCGGGCAGATTCACGCAGGAGGTAACGATCCATGCGCCAGCCTGGAGTCGAAGCGATGACGATGTCGGGTTGATATTTTTCAAAGAGGTCCGTATACAGCCCGATGGTAGGGGCGAAGCGGTTT
>VFJR01000075.1 GCA_009885945.1 Anaerolineaceae bacterium | reverse complement strand
TTTCTGCTTTAATTGCCTGGCGGCGGCGTCAGGTGCAAGGGGCAGTGCCTCTTGCCTTGCTAATGATAGGGTTGGTAATTTGGTCGGGGGCATACGCGTTCTTATGGGCGAGTACGACGATAGGCGCACAATTTTTTTGGATGTGCGTGATGTATGTTGGGGTACAGATTGCGCCTATTAGTTTCTATGTCTTTGTTGCGCGTGTTACCCAATCGGATTGGTTAAAATATAAACACATTGCCTGGCTGTCTGTTTTCCCGGTACTGCTTGTGTTAATGCTCTGGACGAATAACCTGCATCATTTCTTTTTTACAGAAACTATTTCATACGTGAAAAATGGTTTTTTCGAGACAAACTGGGTGCGCGGCGGCGGCTGGTGGCTAAGTTTAACTCAGGCATATTTTTTTATTCTGGGTGGAATCATTATTCTTGCGCGAGAAATTAATCGTGCCAGTATTTTATTTCGCTCACAATTAATCACTATTTTAGCTGGGGCGCTTTTGCCATGGGGCTTGAATATTTTCACGCAATTCTGGTTTGTTGAAACAAGTAACCTCGACCTAACTCCCGTTGTCTTTTCGATATCCTGCTTATTTTTTGCCTATGCTATTTTTATGCAAGGGCTGTTTAATTTTTTGCCTGTGGCGCGCAACTTACTGGTGGAAAAATTACGCGACGGTATTATTGTTTTCGATTCGCAATTTAGGCTGATCGATATTAACCCCGCGGCAGAAAAAGCGTTAAACGTAAATGCCAAACACGTTCTCGGAAAAGACGGAGCCAATGTATTCCCTGATTGGGTTGATGTTGCAGAGCAAATTAAAAAAACAGGCCGCGAATTTCATATGAATGTGAAAGGTCTATCCGATTCAGATCGCAGATATGACCTTAACGTCAGTCCATTTGAAATTGATAAATCGTTTGAAAAAGGCTATTTGGTAATTTTGCGCGATATCACCCATCATTGGGATACACGTACGGGTCTGCAGGAATTAAATCACGACTTGGCTTCAAAGCTCGGCGAGATTAGCGAACTGCAAGTTAAATTGCGTGAACAGGCGATTCATGACTCGCTAACGGGCGTATACAACCGCCGTTTTCTGGACGAAACACTTCAAACGGCCCTTAAGCATGCAATGGAACATGATTTACATCTGTCGCTGGTTATGATGGACATTGATAACTTCAAAGATGTAAATGATATATATGGTCACAAGGCAGGCGATCTAATCCTCCAACAGGCTGTAAAACAAGCGGACTCCATCATTCGTGAAGGCGATTTGGTCTGCCGTTATGGCGGCGATGAATTTGTGATTATCCTGCCAAATGTTTCACAAAAAATAGCCTTTCAACGTGCTGAACAAGTACGCAAAAAAATAGAAGAAATGGTTGTTGAATATAAAATGGTTAAGTTAAGAGTGACTTCATCTATGGGAATCGCGACTTTTCCCGAGCATGGCTCCACCCCTGATATACTCTTGCGCGCAGTAGACAAAGCAATGTATGCATCTAAAATGGCAGGGCGAAACCGCGCCACTATTTTCGATATACATGGAAGTATGAATACTGCCCGCCTAAAAATGCCGCCGCGCTAAAAAATTGACTCAAGGGGGCAAGTATAGTGTACTGATCGTATTGGTAAGAAATCGACCGTAGAATATGTCATTACAGACAAGATGATAAAAAATACCCATGTCCTAATTGGATTTCTACTTATCTTGTTAATTTATTTAATAAGCCAGACTACTACGCCTCAGGATATATCTAGGTCGATCCAAAACGCTTCTTTATCTGATTTGGGACCTGCTCCTGAGCTCACAAACGATATCTGGCTGAATGTTGACTCTGCTCTACGCTTGGCAGACTTGCGCGGCAAAGTGGTAGCCATAGACATGTGGACATTTAGCTGAATTAATTGCCAAAATGTAATTCCTTCGTTGAAGGAATGGGATCAGAAATATCGAGCAGACGGACTTGTTATCATTGGAAATCATTACCCAGAATTTGATTTTGAAAAAGATATTGATAATGTACGAGACGCTGTCTCTGCTTTAGGAATTGAATATGCCGTCGCGCAGGACAATGAAGGGCTCACTTGGCGGGCATATAATAATCACTACTGGCCCGCTTTATATTTGATCGATAAAAAAGGACATATCCGCTATGTCCATATCGGCGAAGGCAGTTATGCTGAAACTGAAGAAGCCATCCAAACATTATTAGCAGAGGAATATTAACCATGAATTCAATTTACAAATCAGTGCCTGTACGATCTTCCGAGATTACGCCAAAGGAATTATTTTATTCGCGCCGTGATTTTATTAAAGCCAGCGGCTTAATAGCAGGCAGTGCCGCGCTGGCGGCTTGCGCGCCCTCAGCCACAGAAGCGCCTCAGAAAGCCGGTCCAGATTCAGGCCCGATAAAGACCGATGAGTTGGGTGATCCAGCGAATACGTATGAAGAGATCACAAACTATAATAATTATTACGAGTTCAGCACCAATAAGGAAGCGGTTGCGCCTCTCTCGAAAGATTTTCAAACATCACCGTGGACAGTAGAAGTGGGCGGGTTAGTCAATAAGCCGCAAACATTTGGGGTTGAAGATTTAATTAAAAAATTTACGCAAGAGGAACGCATCTATCGCTTGCGTTGCGTCGAAGCGTGGAGCATGGTCATTCCATGGAATGGCTTTACATTGGCGAGTTTGTTAAAAGCTGTTGAGCCAACCTCTAAAGCAAAGTATGTTCATTTTGTGACCTTGTTGGATAAAAAACGAATGCCCGGGCAAGGCGCGCAAGGATACCCTTGGCCCTACGAAGAAGGCTTGCGTCTTGACGAAGCGATGAATGATCTGGCGATTCTTGCAACAGGCGTTTATGGTGAACCTATGCTGCCGGCAAATGGCGCGCCAATTCGTTTGGTGGTTCCGTGGAAGTATGGCTTTAAATCTATTAAAGGGATTGTGAAAATAGAGTTAACAGAAGAAAGACCCAATACCATGTGGAATACAATTGCGACGAATGAATATGGATTTTATGCAAATGTAAATCCGAGTGTGGATCATCCGCGCTGGTCGCAAGCCAGCGAAAGACGCATTGGCGAATTCTCCCGTCGCGCAACCTTACCTTTCAATGGATATACTGAGCAAGTTGCTTCATTATATGAAGGCATGGATTTGAGTTTGCATTTTTAATTAACTGGTTAGCCATGTCATTGCGAGGCGGGCTTTTGCTCTTCCCGCCGACATCGTACTCTTTAGAGTAAGCAATCTCATGTCATCAGGAGACTGCTTCGGCAAAATCAAGCGTTGTACTGAGCCTGTCGAAGTAAACGCCTCGCAGCGACATTGTAAATAACAAAATGAAAAAAAATCATTACACCCCTCTTCAAGTTTTGATTCATCTATATGCGTGGTCGCTGATCGCGCATATTATTTTTCAATTGCTCACTGGCACTGCTTCCATCAATCCCGTTCAAGAGATGGAACAGCGCACCGGCAGGCATGCCCTTACGCTGTTAATTCTTTCGCTTGTTTGCACTCCGCTCAATAGCATTTTTGGCTGGCGCGAATTGATCAAGCGCCGCCGCACATTGGGCTTGTATGCTTTCATGTACGCAACCATCCACATCATTATTTTTACAAATATTGATTTTGGGCTGGCATGGAGCTTGCTCCCGCGCACCGTCTTTGACAAGCCTTATATTTTGGTTGGGTTGGCAACCTTTCTTTTGTTGATTCCGCTGGCAATGACCTCTTTTGATATTTGGAAGCAGCGCCTCGGCAAACGCTGGAAGCTGCTTCACCAAATGATCTATTTTATTGCGCCGTTGGCGCTCTTGCACTTCGCGTGGAGCAAAAAGGGAGATATCTTCACCCTGCAAGGCGATATCATCCGCCCGTTGGTTTACATCCTAGTGTTTTCTTTTTTCATGCTTTTGAGGTGGACGCCTATTAAAAGATACCTTGCATTGGTTTGGTCTAAAACCGTAAATGCGCGGATATTTAATAAAGGATCCAAACCCGAAACAAAAACGCCTCTTTGATCTATCAATAAGCTCTTATGTGGATTATCTAAAGTTATCATCCACTGGCTTGGAAACCTGCAGCCCTTTTCCTCTTTTAGTGAAAGAAGTTAACCGCAGTGAAATGCGTTTGCGGTTTGTATTTTGTTGAAGTTGACGATATAGTTTTTCATAAAGAATATATGAAAATTGCAAATCATGTACTTCTGAGATCCTTCGGCTTTCAACTTCCATTGCTCTCGCAATTTGAGGATTTTTTAAAATCTTGAAAAGAGCTTTGCTCATGGCTTCCACATCACCCGATTCTGTTAAATAACCATTGAGATCGTCATGCACTATTTCCGGGATGCAAGTTGCGCGCACAGCCACAATAGGTAAGCCGCTCGCTGTGGCTTCTAACAAGACAATTCCCTGCGTTTCAATTTCAGATGCTGTAATAAATAAACTGGCAATGCGATAGATATCTGCCAGATCCCTTTGGGAAGAGATATACCCAGTGAAATGAACGCGGCTGGTTATACCTAAAAGTTTGCATTGATGCATGAGTGCTGGCTTGTGGATTCCATCCCCTACAACAAGTAAATGAGCGTCTGAATTTTTCAGCACAGATTCGGCGGCTTGAAGCAAACGATCAACATGCTTGTCAGTATCCAAGCGCCCAACATGAAGCAAAATGGGCGCACGCATGGGAAGTTTCCATTTTCGGCGTATTGTTAATTTTCCATCTTCAGAAACACACGGGGAAAACCTTTTCAAATCCAATCCGTACCCTATTGTATTAACCTTGACGCTGGTCTTTTGCGTGATGATGGCAGAAATAGGGAGTGTTGGCGCTATAGCCTGCGAGTATTTTTTTAATGCATAACCAGCATATATCCATAGAGCTTTTTCAATCATTGGCTTTAATATGACGGGCAGGTATGAAGCCACAAACCAAGGAAGCTGATGTATGGTTAATGCAATCGGAACATGTTGTCTCTTTGCATACCCCAGCCCTATCATGCCTAATTGCAAGGCGTCGTGAGAGTGAATTAAATCTGGAGAAAATTCTCTTAATGTCTTCAGCATAGTAAAACGCGGATAGACAAGAAACCTTTGACCTACGCGCATTGGATTATGAACAGATTGCAAAAGAAGGATACGTAGATTTTCTTTTTGAATCACGTAGGTATAAGATTTGTCACTAGCTGCAATCACCAAAACCTGATGCCCGCGCTGCGCCATGCCCTCTGCAAGTTGTTGCGCAAACATTGCAGCGCCGCTGATCATTGGAGGATAGGACTGAGCGATGTATGCGATACGCATAATGATTCCCTTTCTGCTTGTGCAACGAGTGAATAGATACGATCCATTAATTCATCTGCTTGCGCGTGCAAATCTGCTTGTGCTTTTGGCATCCAAGGGGTTCCAAAGCGCATATGACATGCGCCAGAAACTTGCCATGCCCCGCAACGTTCAATTCCCTGCCAATTGAATTTCAACGGAATAAGGTTTTTAGGCGAGACATATAAGCCCAATGGGATAATCGGCACGCCAGTTTCAAGAGCCATGCGAATCACGCCTGTTTTAGCAGCAACCCTTTGACCTACTGGAATACACTTCCCTTCAGGAAAGATTGCCAGCGTTTTACCTTCTTTCAAAAAAGAACACGCCTGATTCATTGCTTCTTTGGCTTTGTCGGTCCCGCGGTATACAGGGATTTGACCGGTTTCTTTCAAGAGCCAGCCAATCAATGGAATTTCGAATAAGCCGTCTTGCAACAGAAACAATGGAGTTTCTTTTAGGATGAAAGGCAGATGTAGTGGATCACAACCAACAGAATGATTCATGGCGATGATCTTGGGTCCCTTGGCTAATTGATAATGACCGCTGGGCTGGCAAGTGCGATTCGATAGTACAGAATATGATTGCAATAGAAACAGGGCGATTTGTTCAGCTGTAAACATGTCTGCATCCTTTCTATGAAGCGAATAAATTCGTTTTTTTGTTGATTATCTGGATTGCGATCCCAATTAGGCACAGAATTGTGACGATGACTGCCCAAGCCTGCCAGGAGAGACTATCCCCGAAAGCGCCAGCCGCGCTTGTAGCTAAACATGCCATGCCGCGCCCTAAAGTATTTGCCAGCGAGAATTTTTGGGATGAGATCTTTCCTAGCCCAGCCACATAGCACATGGCATCGTTCGGGAATAAAGGCAGTACCAGCGAAACAGTGTAAAAACCTACGCCTTGCCCATGAGAAGCCTTATCCCAGCGGTCTAAAATTTTAGGAGCTACCCAGCGCTCTGCGAATGGGCGTCCAAAATAACGAGCCAAATAAAAAGCCGCTTGCCCGCCTGCAAAGAGGCTTAACCATGAGATAAGGAAGCCGCCCCAAAAGCCATAGACGTAGCCGCTCGCAACCATCAATGCCTGCCCAGGGATAAAGGCAAAAAATACCTGTAAGACAAACAGAATGAACAGCACAACGGGACCCCAGGCGCCATAATCGGTCATGGATGCGACAACTTGATCGCGATCTCCCATCCACAGGATGCCCTGCACAATAGGTTCGCGTGTTATCCACAGGATGCTTAGAGTTGCTATTGATATAACGATTGCTAGAATTTTTTTCATGGCTATCTCCTTGATTGCCCCCACTATCTCATTTTCAAACTGCCAAAGCCAGAGAAAAGACTGCCAAATGACGCCAACTTAAAAAATCAGCCCCTAATTTCTAGGGGCTGATTTTTCTTTATGCTCTTGCAAAAACAAAAGTTTCTATTGTTTCGTGAAAATCCCGATTTAATTCGTCATAGGTGAAAGCTACGGGAGGCTGATGAAATGGATAGGTAAGTTGTACTGAGCTAACATTTGAAAAATGTTTCTGTAAAATTTTGTAGGTAGTATCAAAACAAAGCAGCGGATCATTAATAGACATAGCAAAGTAGCAAGGTGTTTCAAATTTTGTTGGATTCACATCGAATTCAACGTTTAGAATTTCTTCGATCTGGGCATTCAATACTGAAATAGTATTTTTGTTGATGTGAGAGAGCTTTTGTTTCAACGGTATTGTCTCTTCAAGTTTACAAAGTTTTTGAAATACCTTTACGATCAGTGAAATCGTATATTTATTCCGAATCAGGTTGTAAAAGCCAGACTGCACTTTTGTGTATCGAAAGAATTTATTGATTTGCGCCATCGTAAAACGTCGAAACGCAGATAGCGGCAGCGCGCGATGGTCAAGACACGGGGCGATTAATATCACGCTTTCGATGCGCTGGGGTAAATGCTTGAAAGTTTGCATTGCTAAAATCCCCCCAAACGAAAAACCCATTAAATTGAATTTTTTTAAGCCCAGATGATCTGCAAGTTGCGTTAAAAGCCCCGCAACTTGTTGGCTGGAAAATCGCTCGCGAAAAGGTTCAGATTTTCCATGTCCGGGCAATTCAAAATAATAAACATGAAACCATTGCGCCATAAATTGCGCCAAGGTTCGCCAATCTTCCAGTTCAGAAATGGTTGCAGGCACCATGATCAATGGTGCGCCCTGACCCACTTCCAAAACATTTAAGCGGCATAAAGGCAGATCTATAAAATAATTTTTATAAGCAGGGGGTTGAATGTTATTCATGAGCTATCTCCTTTGTTGTCCCCACTATCTCATTTTCAAACTGCCAAAGCCAGAGAAAAAACTGCCAAAAGACGCCAACTAAAATTATTTCTTGTTTTCGATTAACAACCTAGCCAAACCACGTAAGGCATTACGCCTTGTGCGGTTGAATGTGCCCTCAGAGATATACAAACGCGCCATGATCTCACGATTTAGAACACCTTCCACATACGCATCATGCAGAACAGCGTGGTTGTACCAAATGCGCGGCAAAGGTTCAGAGGGGCGTTTTTCTGCGGGCTTAAGGGATTCGATTGAGTCAAAAATAATTTGCTGCAATTTTTTACCGCGTTCAATATGTGATTCCCCTTTGATTTCCAATTTATCTGCAAGAACAGATTGCCCCAATGTGATCACATCTGATACATGACGCAGCCCCTCTTCAACAATCTTGATAAATTCGGCATCTGGGTTGACGGCTAATGTATCCATAATATCGCCAGCAATGGAATTTAATTCGGCATCGTCTGTCTGCGATTGGGTGACGAGCTGGCGAATTTGAGTCTCCCTTTGTGGGCTGACGGCATTCAGAGATATTAAAGTACCCGCTAAATCTGCGATCTCTGCTAATAAGTCTAAATTGCCCGATGAATAATCAATCCTGCCTTTTGGTTTACCAATGCCGATCACCGCCACTTGTGTCTGCCCTTCAAAAGAAGGTGCGATCCATTCCAGATAGGACATTTCTTCATCTTTGGGCTTTGATAGATCTTCGCAAAAAAGCAGTGATGCAGAAATACGGCTCTCTACTGGAACTGAGGCTTGACTCGCCGCAACGATAAATTCTTCACCTTGACGAATACCGATCAGCCCGCTGGATGCATTAAGTGTCTCGCATACATTGTTAAGGACGTTTTGTAATTGAAATTTGAAAGTGGCTTCATTTGAAATGCCGCTGCCAATCTTGCGCAGTTGACGCCGAAAGGCGCTTTCTTTTTGAATCCTTGATCTTTCTAGAAATTCACGCATGATGTCGTAGGCGCCATGCGTCAGCACCACAAATGCAACTAGTTTGGCAACCAGCTCTAAGGGTAGTCCGAGGCGCAGGGCTAGAAAAGTATACAGCGTGACGGCGGATAAAACGATCAATGTGGAGGCTGGAAAATCCTGTAATATAGTTCGTCTTTCAGTCCAGGTTTGGTAGCGAGCCACCGAGATGCCCAAAAAGAACACGCCTGAGAAGACTAAAAAATCTCCTATAACGCGGGGTTCGTTGGGAATAAACCCTAGTGAAATAATTCCATTGATGATTTGCAGACTGGGGAAAATGGATGCAAGCAGAAAGTAGCGACCTTGTGGTGTCAGCCCGATTTTATTGTGGGAAAGCAGGTTGTATAACATGCCGATTGAGGAAGCGGCTAGAAAAATGGAGTACATGGTGTATTGAAAGCCAGCGCCCATTTTTGCGGCATACAGAACATTGCCTTGTTCACCTACAAAAGAATTTGGGATGGTTAATAATGCGATTGCGGTGATGACGCCAAATAAATAAAACCCCATTGTGCGTACTTGAATGGATGCGCGTACGCTTTCTGGTAATAGATTAAAGGTGATGCTATGCCATGCCCCCAGCGCAATAATTAGAAACACTGCGCGCCACGCCGCTGTGCCTGTAGTTTGGTGAAACATATTGTTGAACGCGCCCATGAAATATGCCGACAATGCCAGCATAACAATCACCGCCCTTAATGTGATTCGGTTTGGGTAGCCTCTGGCAAAAAGATAAAAAGCCATCCACAAGCAGATTGCCAGCGCGCACAAGTTGACAAGCATAGTCACTTGAAACAACATAATTGATTGTATCAAAAATAGCTTGTTTTGCCGATTGTATTTCTTTAGAGTGCCTAAATAGATGGGTTATTCCAATTCATCATTAACCACAGAGCCAGAGAGTCGCTGAGAAAAAAACTCTGTGGCTAAGTCCACAAGATTAGACACTCCCTTCTTTAAGAACTCTTGGGGATATAGTTTCTATCGGGAATAGTGCGTTATGGCGGATGTAATCTCTGCGCGGGCGGCAAAAACTCGAAGCCGCGCTGGAGCGAAACGCTTGTACATCGCGCAGAATCTCCAGTATTCAGTTCAGGCGTTGTTGGGCAGTTTTGCGATACGATGATTTTATCGTATCAAACCAGACCCAAACCAAAATAAATAAAACATAGTTGCAACGACACCAGCAATCAGCCAGCCTGTATCACGAATAGGCGTAACGGGTTCAAGCGGAGTATTCGGTCTCGGGCGACCAACCGCAAGTCCAAGCCACACCATCAAAAATGTGCCGCCGAATGTTGCCAATGCCGCTGTGAATGTAAAAATGGTTATCCCAAGACCAACGATTGTTGCCAAAACATTGACACTTCCGCCTACTAAATAGGGGAGAATTGTGAGCGTGAAGGCGCGTCGTCGGAGGTCTGTGTCTTTCCCAACAAATTCATCAAGTGTCCATGCGGCATAGAAGAATGTACCTAGTGATGTCACTGCGCCAAGCAACGTAAGACCAATCATCCAAAGGGTTTGTGAAGGAAGCCGTTCTGCTACATCATGCCAGTCGCCAATGGGCGCAAAGGTAATTAGTAGATAGCCAAAACCTTTAAATAAATTGATGTGTCCAAACAACCAAAGAAAGAATCGCATATTTGCCGACTTTATGGATGGCATGCGTAAAAACCAAAGTGCCAAAATACCCACAACCACATTGGCTAGAGTGCCAGCCAAGGCAATGACTCTGGATGCTGACAGAGAAATTCCAGTTGGGTCGTATTGTAGATTGGTATTGGTTACTTGAATAATTTTCGCACCGAATAGCAAAGCCATTCCGCCATGCCCTAGACCCTCATGTATGATTTGGGCGAACAGATAAGAGATAATGGTGATTGAGACAACCATTAGGATGTCGATTTTTTGTTTCATTTTAATTTGTGTAGTTACCATAGTATTCGCTCCTTTGGCTGTCGGTCTCAAACTTGATTCTAGGCTTCTTTATGTTTTTCGCCAGATGCATTCTGCGGACTATTGGTCTTCTTGAAGATCTAACTCATTTTGAAGCTCGCGGCAGTGCCGCGTACACGTCGCCGCTGTAGGTCCCGTCATTCATCGCCGAGGCAACATTCTTCATTTCACTTGCACTCAACCATTTTTCGGACTTCAACTTGCTGAACTCAGAATAAGTCCAGTTGTACTCATACACTCCAAGTTCTTCAAGACGATCAATGCACCTGAGAGTTCGTTCTTTGTCGATACTCAAGTATTCGAATGAAATGCAATTCAGCGGTTTGGATAGTCCTGACAACACGGTTAACTCTGCACCTTCTACGTCGATCTTGCAAAAGTCAGGTGCGCCATACTTCGCAATGAGTGCATCCAAGGTTGATGCTTGTACTGTGAGTTCATGGTCCCACGAGTATTTTCCCCACAATGGGTCACTCTTCTTTTCTTCAATCCAACTTTTATCAATTGTAGAGAGGCTAGGATTCATAGTATTGTGATAGAAAGTGACTTCGCCTTCCTGCTCAGCCAACACACCTTGAATCAGCACGACGCTCTCGTCCGTCGAGAATTTAGAAGTAAGAAATGAAAATAGTCTAGGTTGAGGTTCAACAGCAATGACTTTTGCTCCCAACTTGCGCCATATTTGTATTCTGTTTCCAAAATGCGACCCGATGTCGAAGCAAAGCATTCCTTCTGTGACAAATGGCCGGTATAGATTCGTTAGTCGCGCTTTCCAGCCGGGAATGCAGTACGCAATTATGTACGTTCGAATGGATCCAATAAGTTCATCCAGCCGTACAGAGGAGCGATTTCTTTTGCTATGCGTCATTTGTTTTCCTAATTTCTCTTGTAGTCAATGAATTTGGCTGTGTATGTCCTTCCTAAGTCTATTCAGAAACCTGAAAGCGCCTATAACGGTTTGCGGAGTGGATTCGCGAAGCATCCCCTAAAGTGGACTTTGGCGCTGGGGCGGGCTACGAGCATAAAAAACCCGTAGCCGCGCTGCGCGAAATGCTCAAAAATCGCACAGAATCCCACACGTCAGCTGCACACTTTGTTGGCACGCTTTTAACTTTAAGACTCGCTGACTGAAAAAAGACAACGCCGCAAACCTGACAAATTTAATGCACGAACTAATTTTTTAGCCTGACCAAAAACATTATCTTACCAATTGAATTACTGGGAACTCACCAGCCACTTCAGCCTACTTGGCGCAAACGGCGGGAATGGCAATATCAAGTGAGCCATCCTCAACAAGGATAAAGTTGTATGCAGAAGTGACGTCTGTAAATTGATTGGAGTCAAAACCAAGATACGTTGTCTTCTCTCGATGTTGTGTTTCATATAGCGTAATAAAACCGCCGTCACGAGCCACATACACAAATGCGCTCACCAACTCGCCAGCAACATCAACAAGATTTTCTCTGGATAATTCATATTTGTCGGTGACATATCCATTGACTTCAATTCCGCTTTCCACGCGCAGCGCCTGTCCTGTGATCCATTCCTGAAGCTTATACATAGACTCTAACATGCTTGGCCCCTGCATGCTTGAAGCGAGGAAAGTATTACAACCTGGAACACCTGTAAGTACGGTATATAGCTGATCGCCAATAATTACTGTTTCCACGGACTCGGGCCCACTTCCGCCTCCTTCTAATAAAGATAAGAAGCGTTGTGTAATTTGCGGCTTAGTTTGGATCTCCGCCGACCCGAACAACGAAGCTTCATTTGAAGCTCCAGTTGTATCCACACCAATAAATTTGATCGTCATCTCAAATGTGAATGCAGGCGCACTCGGAACTATATAAAGCACAGGATTTGTCAGGTCAATCGTTTCGGGACCTGCGGGACCATCATTACTGCCCGCCTCCTGAGATGGAACTGTCGTGGCAACGGAGCTTGTTTGCTCGCCAGCAGTTGGCTTTTGTTCAACTTCCGTTGATGGCGCTGTGCTTCCAATATTACATGCCAGGCTTGCAACGAGAATTATTGCAAATACGATATAAACAGAATTTTGTTTTTTCATTTCATCCTTCTAATTATTGGAAAAGATTTGAATACATGTGTCAAATTAATTGCGTTGAAGGTGTTGCAATTCTATAATCCAGTTGCGTAGTAGAACTTCCGCTTGTGACTCTTGTGACTATGGATATGACTTCTTGAATCTAGTCATCTTTTTCCTATTTTCAATTCTCCTTATTCTTGAAGGGGCGTGCCAACGAGACTGTCGAAAAAACCTAAACTCGAAAAATTTTATATTGGAGGTCTCTTCATAAAATAACACTATGCGTAGAGACACTTTTTTGCTTTTCGGGACTTTTTCAACAGTTTCAACG
>VFJR01000196.1 GCA_009885945.1 Anaerolineaceae bacterium | reverse complement strand
TCAAGAATACCAAATTAACTTTGAAGGGTTAAAGCAAGGCGTGATTATAAGACTTAATTGATAATTATGCTTACGGAGAAATGTAAATAAGGTTTCTCGTTTGCTTACGGTTTTGGCTGCGTCAAAGGAATTTGTAATAGGAATTTGCTTCCTACGCCTAATTGACTCTCCACCCATACCTTGCCGCCGTGTTTTTCTGCTATGGAAGATACGATTGCCAAGCCGAGTCCGGTGCCTTGCTGGGCGCGGGCTTCACGCTGAGAGCTTCTATAAAACTTTTCGAACAGGTGAGGGATGGCTTCTGCAGAAATGCCAATGCCATTATCTTCTACAATGAAGATGAATGTATCGCCTGTGTTACGTGCATTAACAGTTACACGCCCGTTTTCTGGAGTGTATTTGAGTGCATTTTCTACAAGGTTATATACCGCTTGATGTAGAAGAGATTGATCGGCTTCGACAGCGTGAGGCAAGTCTTTGGGCAACTCAACGCTCAAGACGATATTTTTTTGAGATGCTTGTAGCTGTAAGGCACTGACCACTCGTTCAATAATATCGAGCACTGGTACATTTTCCAATTGTAAGCCCACGCCAACGTCAATGCGCCCTAGGTCAAGCAGGTCATTGACGAGACGGGACATATTTTCGACGCCTGTGATAATTTTTTTAATATAGCCATATTGAGTATCTGTCAGTTCACCAGATGAATCGAGCATGGTGGCGTAGCCGCGCATTAAGGTTAATGGAGAGCGCAGGTCGTGGCTTACGGTGGAGACAAATTCTGACTTCATAATGTCAAGTTCTTTGAAGTGAGTTACATCACGCAAAATACATACGCGGCCGATGGGTTTGCCTTCTACTACTACGGATGAGGCGGTGGCGAAATAGGTGCGTCCATCTGCAAGTACGATTTCTGTGGATTGTTTTTCGAGTACGGAACTTTGCAGTAAATCTAATAATGCTTTTTGTTTTACAATTTTTTCGGTGGGGCGTGATGCAGTGGCGCTGGTGGGTGCAGAGCCTAAGCCCATCGCTTCGAGCGCGGCGCGGTTGGCGAGTAATAAGCGGTTGTGCGAATCTGTGACGAGCACCGGATCTGGCGTGGAGTTGAGAATCGCTTCCAGTTGACGGCGAGCCGCCTCCACGTTAAGAAAGAGGCGCGCGTTTGAAACTGCCAGCGCGGCTTGCCCTGCAAGAGTCGTAATAAAGCGGATATCTGAATCTGAGAAATTCCTTGGTTTTTCAAAGCCCGCCCACACAACCCCGTAATAGCGGTTTTCATGGCGCAATGCAACGGCAAGCATCGCCAAGGGATGAGGCTGACCCGCATCAAAAATAAATTCACGAGAGTGCGTCATGTGTGGGATGACGATCTGTCCTTGTCTTTGAGCGAGGTGCAAAATTTGATCATCGAGATACGCGTAAGAGTCGCCTGCTGTGCCGCTGACAAAATGCAGAGGCAGTTCGATGGCGGTATCTGGCATGATGGAAGGAGATAAGACCACGCGTACAGAGTTTGCGCCAACAGATTGGATCGCTTCAAGAATTGGTTGAACCGAATCTTTCATCTCGAGGCTGGATGCTACGCCTTGGCTGACGCGTACTAATTTATTTAATTCATCAAGCCGAGATTGCAGGCTGACGCGCATTTGCTCGAAGGCGCGCCGCAATTGGCCGACTTCGTCAACGCCCTCTGCTTGTAATGGGTGATTGAGGTTTCCATCAGTGATGCGCTTGGCTTCGAGCGCTAATGTTTGCAGTGAACCTGTGACCACGCGTAAGCCAAGTCTCATAGAGATCAACGCAACGATTGCCAGAATAAAGATCATTACAGAAAGCGGTGTGGCAATGTTAAGTGCGAGTTGCTGCGCTTGTTGAGCGGGAATGGTGAGCACGACTGCCCAAGGCTGTCCAAAAGCTGGTTGATAATAGACCAGCTCGCGGGTTCCGTTTGATGCGGTATAAGGAAAGAAACTTGATTCGCTAAAGCGTTCTAGGTCTGAATAGGATGCAGGGGATTGTCCATTGTTTGTGTAGTGATAAATAATGCGATTATTTTCATCCAGCAAAATCCCATTCCCATTTAGATCGCTGACACTTTGTAAACTTTTAAGTATTGGTTGAGTGAGAGGATTAGTAGCGAGTGCTGTGCGCCCGATCAGAACACGATTTGTTTGATTATTTTGATCTATGATGGCGACAATAAATGAAACGCGCGCAGGTTCATTGGCACTTAGCGGCAACAATGAATATACTTGTACAGGTACTTGATCCATTATGCTGATGCTGTTAATTTCTTGCGGATATAGTAAAAAATTTTGGCTGGCTGATTCTGGATAAGCGGCTAGCAGGGTGTTATTTTGTGCATTTACAATAAAGACTTCGTCAAAATAAGAAATGGATTGAGTGCGTTGAGCAATCACAGCAGTTAATTCTGCGCCTTCTGCAGTTTCCATGCGCGAATCGGCGGCGAGTTGCAGCGCGATGTTTTGTCCTGTTTCTAAAAAGAAGGGGATATTTTGCGCGGCAGATTGTGCAGTGCTGGCGAGTCGTTTTTCCAGCATAGTACGTGCGGCTTGCCCAGCTACAACCCAATCGCCGATCAATAAAGTTAACAACAGAATGGTGATAAATGTACCTGTGCCGACCACAAAGCGTGTTTCGAGACTTTTCTCGGTGGGAGATGGCTGCAGGGGTTGAACATTTCCCCAGGCTGATGGGAACCCAAATTTGATAATTTCAGCCACCAACCCTGCCACAATGATCTCGCCGGCAAATGTAAGGGTTGCTACCCAAGCGCTAGAGATGGAAAAATCCAAGCGTGATTCTGGTGGGACGTTTACGCTCAGCGAGAAAAATGTGCCGATAATATAAAGCAATGAATGAAGCGGAATTAATACTAAAGCGCCTACAATAGGTTGGCGTACCATTTTGTAAAAAGTTGTTCGGTAATTTTGGCGGATCATGACCGAATATAACAAGCCAAGAAACGCATACTCCAAGGTAGTGAAGAAATTAAATGTATCCCACACGCCTCGAATTAATCCGCTGATTGCGCCGAGCAGTACGGCTCCGAAAGGTCCCAATATTCCTGCGGCTAAAGTCCACGGCACCGCAGAGAATAACATCATGGCAGAGCCAGGAGATAAGGTAGATGGTACATTTGGAATTGGCAAAGCCGCGCCGCTATTAATACGCAAGCCGATAAATAAATTTGAGGCTACAGTTAAAAGAATCCCAGCAATTAAAATTCCCCACGAATGCCCTTTCCATGCAGGTTGATAGTGATTCCAGCGGTATAGGCTGTAGATTAATCCCGCCAGCATTAAAGCCCATATCACCCAGCCAAATAAAGATGGGTAGGCGGGCAGTGGCATACTGGTTAGTAATGTGAACAAAAAGTTCATATGCGGTAAGTGAATTATAGCCCTAAATTTTGAATGTGTAATTCGCAATAAGAATTAGATTTTATCGGAAATAATCCATAGACACCGTACTCGCAGTGTATTTCTCAAATTACACAGATTTGAATTTTACAAGAGAAAAATCTGCGAAAATCTGTGTAATCTGTGGATAAAAAGGTTGTTTTTATTATTGGCGGATATAATAAAATCCATGAACTGTCCAAAATGTACAACTGAGCTAGTAAAAAAATTCTACAAAGGCATGATCCAGATCGATGCTTGTCCAAATTGCCGTGGTATGTGGCTGGATTTTGCTGAACTGGATGATCTTGAAGATATTGTCTTTGAAGAGGATGCTCATAAAGGCTCGTTGATTCACTTTGCATCCAAAACGGATTTTGCTTGCCCGCAGTGCTCGGCAGCATTACACGAGTTTCAATATCGCTTATATGATCTGCGCCTAGATTATTGCGCCGAAGGCAATCATGGTTTTTGGCTGGACGCCGGAGAAGATGAGCGTGTTATGACGCTTATGAATAAGCGCGCGCAGGACAATAAACGCAAAGAAAATGCAGAGACCGAATGGAAGTTAGCCTTGCAGGGTATGCATTCATTTTTTAGAAAAAAATAAAAGTGTAAAAAAATTCGCTTTACTCCAAAGGATATAATCAACTTATGACCTTCTTACTCGTTCTTCTCGGCTGGATATTTTCACTTTGTTTGCATGAATTTTCTCATGCCATTGTTGCTTATTATGGCGGCGACTATACCGTCAAAGACAAAGGCTATCTCACTTTTAATCCGCTCAAATACACTCACCCTGTTTACTCATTGCTTTTGCCCCTGCTTTTTTTAGCCATGGGCGGCATTGGTCTACCGGGTGGCGCCGTATATATTGAACGCTGGCGATTAAAAAGCCCCAGGTGGGAAAGCGCCGTCTCATTAGCGGGACCAGTTTCTAACGCGCTTCTCGCTATCATCTTCAGCCTGATTCTGCGCATTGACGCGGTGCAACTCTGGCAGTATTCACCTGCGCTTGCATTCTTAGCTTACTTACAAATTACAGCAGTCGTGCTCAACCTAATTCCTATGCCCCCATTTGACGGCTTTGGCATCCTCGAGCCTTTTTTGCCAATGGAAACTCGCATCAAAATTATGCAATCACAAAGTACACTCGGCTGGATCGTACTTGGGGCGTTATGGTTTATCCCCGCCATTGGAAAGATAATATTTGGAATTGTTGCGATTTTAGTTTTACTAGTAGGCATTCCAACAGATCTAGCTTCTTTAGGCTTAAGTCAATTCAACGCCGCACTTTGGATATTTCGATAATTCAAAAGATAAACCGCAGAGACGCAGAGAACATAGAATTATTAACTCACCTTACGCAGAACGTCCCGCAGGTTTATTGAAAAAACCTTGTTGTGCTACTCAAACCTGCGGGACGGTGCGTAACGATCAGTTATTAAAGGCTTTTCTCTGTGCCTCTGTGGCAACCCCGAGTTAAATATGAAAATACGTTCCATCACCTACTTCTGCAATCCCCAGTTCCCTCTCAACGAAAAAGTTTTACAAGATGCTGGTGAGTTTTTAACCACAGCCAAAGCCGCTTACGAATCTGCTGGCTATGAAGTGCAGACCACGCGCCTTGCCACAATTCCATTTCCGAAATTAAATAGTAAAGACCTGCCTCAATTTGCTCAAACGCTTTCGCAATTGCTTTCACAAATCGGCATTTCCTATATATCGCTTGGTCCTGCCTTGATTGAACATCCTGAGAGTTATGATGTAATAGTAGAAGCCATTTCTGCCTCGCAAAATATTTTCTTTAGCGGCATGATGGCAGATAAAAAAAACGGCATTTCATTGCAAGCCGTAAAAAAATGCGCGCAAATCATTCAACGTGCATCCACCATTACACCTGACGGATTCGCCAATTTGCGTTTTGCCGCGCTGGCAAATGTAAAAGCTGGCTTACCATTCTTTCCCGCCGCATATCACGACTCGGATACGCCTGCCTTTGCCATCGCCACCGAAGCCGCCGATTTGGCTGTAAATGCTTTCAATGGCGCAAAGACCGTCAACGATGGGCGCCGCGCATTAATTTCCGAAATTGAAAAACACGGCAAAGCCATTTCTCGAATATCGAATACCGAATTATCGAGCGTTCACTTTAACGGCATAGATTTTTCCCTCGCGCCTTTTCCTGATGATGCCCACTCCCTCGGTAACGCTGTTGAAAAAATGGGCGTCTCCAAAATAGGTTTGCATGGTTCACTCGCCGCCGCCGCTATTCTCACCGAAGCAATTGAACGTGCAAATTTTCCACGCCTTGGCTTTAGCGGATTTATGCAGCCTGTTCTCGAAGATTTGATCCTCGCCAAACGCGCCGCAGAGGGAACATTAACCATCAAAGACTCGTTGTTGTATTCAGCAGTGTGCGGCACAGGCTTGGATACAGTTCCGCTGGCTGGCGATACAACTGCCGAACAAATTGCGCCTTTGTTGCTTGACTTATGCGCGTTAGCAATGCGACTCGACAAACCGCTCACAGCCAGACTAATGCCCATTCCGGGCAAGCAGGTTGGAGATGAGGCAAGATTCGATTTTCCCTTCTTCGCCAACAGCCGCGTGATGAGTCTCGAATCAGCGCCATTAACTGGTGCGTTAAATTCAGATGAAACTTTCGAGTTGTTATCCCGTTATAATCCTTTTAGTGATTCACAGCAGATGGTTGAGTAGCCCCGCATCTTTCTAGAGGGGCGTATCGAAACCACACAGGTTATTTCTCTATGAAGAACATCTTTAGTAAGAAAAAAAGTTTTAAACAATATCTTTGGTACATCCCGCTTGCCATCGCGTTGATGGTGGGTATCTATTACATTCCACCTGTGCATAGCCGCCTTGCTTGGCGCGTTGACGAAGCGCGCACACGCATTAAATATTTTTTCAATCCGCCCGATCAAGCCGCATTTCAACCGCAATCACAAATTAATTTTGATTCCATTCTTTCTACTACTCGCGCAGAATATTCATTGACTCTAACGCCTGCCATTGTGCAGACTGCAACTCCCAAAGCGGGACCTGCCTTCACGCCAACGATCACCACTACGCCTTTGCCTGCTTCTGTTTCCCTCAGCGGAGTCAAATACGAAGACCAGCACAATCGCTGGAATTATTGCGGTCCCGCCAACTTCTCAATGGCTTTAACCTTTTGGGGCTGGAAGGGCAACCGTGACATTGTGGGTAAGGCGGTTAAACCCAGTGATAAAGATAGAAATGTAATGCCTTATGAATTACAGGATTATATTTCTAATAATGTACCCTCAATGACTTCTGCGCTGCGGTATGGCGGCGATATTGATCTAGTAAAACGTTTGCTTTCAGCTGGCTTTCCATTGGTCGTTGAAAAAGGATATTACGAACGTGATTACACCGGCAAGATCGGCTGGATGGGGCATTATCAATTTGTAACAGGCTATGATGACGCGAAGCAGGAAGTGATCGTGCAAGACACCTATAATGACGGCGCAAACTTTCACATTAATTACAAAGAATTTATGGAAGGCTGGCGCTCCTTCAATTATTTATTTGTGGTGGTGTATCCCGCCAATCGCGAAAGCGAAGTGCTTGATTTATTAGGCAATCTTGCAGACGCAGACCTTGCCGCCCGTCACGCCTTGGATCTAGCTGTGGCAGAAGTTTCAACACTGACTGGGAATGATCAGTTTTGGGCGGCGTTCAATGTTGGCACCAGCCATGTTGCCCTGCGTGAATATGTAGATGCCGCGTATGCCTATGATTACGCATTTGGTCTATATACAAATTTATCCAACGATCTAGCTTCCCGTCCTTATCGTGTGATGTGGTATCAAACAGGACCCTATTTCGCTTATTATTATGCCAGCCGCTATTCAGATGTGATCAACTTGGCAAATACAACGCTTGAAGAAACTGTTGCAGAACCTGTCTTGGAAGAATCATTATTATGGCGCGGACGCGCATACTACATGGCAGGCGACACTCCATCTGCCATAGCCGATTATCGCGCCGCGCTCAAAGTTCACCCCAAGTGGGCGCCCGCGCTTCAAGCGTTGCAGGATTTGGGAGTAAAACCGTAGCTCATGTTAATCCTATATAAAAACTAGGAAATCAAACAAATGAAACAAAGCCATATTTCATCAATCATTCAATCTTTAATTGCCGCACTTTTATTTGGTGTAAGCGCACCTTTAGCAAAATTACTTTTAGGGGAAGTGCAGCCGATTCCGCTTGCCGCCTTTTTGTACCTTGGTAGTGGTCTTGGCGTACTTGGCGTAAAACTATTTCAACGTATTAATAAGCAAGGATTGAATCGCGAGGCGCAAATTAAGAAACCCGATTATCTATGGCTGGCAGGAGCTATGATTGCTGGTGGTATTGCCGCTCCAATTACTTTACTTTTTAGTTTGCAAAATACGCCAGCCGCAACCGCCTCTTTGCTCTTAAGTTTTGAAGGTGTCGCTACAACTCTTATTGCCTTTTTCGCTTTCAAAGAATCAATCAGTCAGCGTGCTTGGTGGGCAATTACGTTAATCACTTTTGCAAGCATTTTTCTTTCACTTAATCTCAATGCCGAATGGGGGTTTTCTTTGGGCGCAGTAGGTATCATTGCGGCTTGTGTCCTTTGGGGAATTGACAATAACTTTACTCGTAATATTTCTGCGAAAGACCCTTTGACAATTGTTACTATCAAAGGCTTGGGAGCGGGTAGTTTTTCATTAGCAATGGCGCTAGTCTTAGGCAATAAATTCCCTGCTGGGGATGTTATTGTAGGCGCATTGTTGTTAGGCAGTTTAAGTTACGGGGCAAGCATCGTATTATTTATTCATGCTATGCGTGGGTTGGGCGTAGCTCGCACCAGCGCGTTATTTAGTTCAGCGCCGCTGGCGGGTATCCTCTTATCTTTTTTGCTATTCCAAGAATATCCAAGCTGGATGTTTATTATTGCCTTTCCACTCATGATTATTGGAACATTATTTTTAGTTAATGAGGATCATGGGCATGATCATGCCCATGATATGACAATTCACGAACATGCTCATGCTCACAATGATGGACATCATGAGCATGAGCATCACGGTGCAGCTATTCCGAAACATTCGCATGTTCATAAGCATGATGAATTAATCCACATACATCACCACATGCCTGATTTACACCATCGGCATATTCATTCAACAGAGTCATAGGCTTTGTTGAATTTTTCTCACATGGGCAAGCCTGCCAACTAGGGAACTAACCAATTATGAAAATACTCCACTTCGCCGATGCACACATTGATATGGCTAACTACGGCCGCCACGACCCTCAAACGGGATTGCCTTTCCGTGTCTTGGATTTTCTCAAGTCGTTAGACACAATTGTAGATACCGCCATTGAACGCAAGGTAGATATGGTCATTTTTGCCGGCGACGCGTATAAAGACCGTTCGCCTGCGCCAACTTTTCAACGCGAGTGGGGCAAGCGCATTATGCGTTTATCACAGGCAAAAATTCCCACACTCTTGTTAATTGGTAATCATGATATTTCTCCCGCCATGGGGCGCGCGCACGCCATTCAAGAATTTGATACTTTGCAAGTCCCTTATGTGCGCGTCTTATCCAAACCAGAATTTTTGAAACCTGATGACCTCTGGGGCTTGCCCGTCCAAATTATTGCCATGCCTTGGATTACACGCTCTGCATTAATGGCATACACTGGAGAAACTGATTCAACGGAAGCATTTGCAAAAATTGAAAACAACGTCTCAGGCTTGATCGAAGGCTGGATCAGCGATTCTGATTCGTCTCTGCCGCTGATACTGACTGCACACGCGTCTATTGAGGGCGCCAAGTTCGGCGGCGAGCGTTTGGTGATGATGGGCAATGATCTTGTGCTGACGGGCAGTTTGGTGAAAAATCCAAAATTAGATTACGTGGCAATGGGTCATATTCACAAACCGCAAGATGTAAACGAAGGACAACATCCACCTGTGATTTATCCCGGCTCCATTGAGCGCGTAGATTTTGGCGAAATTGACGAAGAACGTTATTTTGTCCTCGCTGAGATAACACGTGGAAAAACAGAGGTTGAGTGGATTCAACTGACAGGCGCGAGAAAATTCATTAGTTGCAAAGCAAGCCTCAGTTCCAGTGAGAACGTGACCGAGCAGCTTAAATCTAAATTACCCCAGCCTAAAGAAATGTCAGATGCCATTGTGCGCCTGATCGTGGAATATCCAAGAGAATGGGATTCGTTAATTGATGAATCTGCTTTGCGGAAATACGCCGATGGCTGTTTTGAATTTCATCTTGTAAAGAAGCCGCAAAGTGAAGCGCGCGTACGCATTGCCGAGGGGCAAGTGGTCAGCAGTCTTAGCCCAATGGAATTGCTGAGTCAATATTTTGATGCCGCGAAAGCAAATGATAAGGACGAGTTGGAAAAACTGGCAAGAGACATTATTTTTTCAAATGAAGATGAATAAACCATAATTTTTGTTTAGGAGAGTTTTCTATGTCCGTAAAAAGACCTGGTTATCGTTGGTTTGTCGTTGTTGTCTTTTTCTTCTTTATGCTGCTGCACCAAACTGATAAGCTATTGATCGGTTCACTGCAAACGCAGATCAGCGATGAATTTGAAATAAATGATTTTCGTTGGGGTTTAATTAACTCAGGCGCGCTGGCAGTCGCTACAGTTTTATATCCCTTATGGGGCTATTTATACGATCGTTTTGCACGTGCTAAATTACTTGCGCTGGCATCGCTTATTTGGGGAGTTACTACTTGGTTCAATGCAATTGCGCGCACGTACACTGGCTTTTTAATTACACGCGCCTCTACCGGCATAGATGATTCGTCCTACCCTGGCATTTTTTCATTAATCGGAGATTACTTCGGACCGAACCTGCGCGGTAAGGTATATGGAATTTTACAACTGACACAACCCCTCGGCTTTTTAGCAGGTTTGATATTGGGGCAAATTGTTGCTCCGTTGATCGGCGGCTGGCGCAGTATTTTCTATATCACTGGCTCACTTGGCTTGGTGATTGCCTTGCTTGTTTATTTTGGCGTTAAAGACATGCCGCGCGGCAAAGCTGAACCTGAATTTGAGAATATGCCAGAGATGCAGTCCTTTAAATTTTCCTGGGTAGAGGCACGGCAGATTTTCAAAAAGAAAACGATGTGGTTTATCTTCTTACAGGGTTTTGCAGGTGTTTTCCCTTGGAATGTAATTACATTTTTCTTTTTCGGTTATTTAGAAACTGAGCGTCATTACGATGGGGGGCAAATTGTCGGCACCATGGCGCCCGTGATTCTTATTCTTGCGGCGGGATTTTTTGTGGGAGGTTATTTTGGCGACCTGCTTTATAAATACACCAAAAAAGGACGCATCATTGTTGCTACGATAGGTGTGTTACTGGGCGCGCTTTTTATTTATCTTGCAATGACTACTCCGCTTGATAAACCAAATCAATTCTTTATCTTGATGTGTCTTACCGCTGTTTTCATGCCGCTTTCGGCTCCTAATGTCATTGCGACAGTATACGATGTGACTGTGCCTGAGGTTCGTTCTACTGCGCAAGCGGTCAGCTATTTCATCGAGAATAGCGGCGCTGTTGCGGCTCCTGCACTTACAGGCGCGATCATCGTTGCTACACAAGATAAAACATTTTCAATTCTTGTCATTTGCATTGTGGCATGGATTATTTGCTTCATCTTATATTTGGGCGCATTGTTCACCATTGATAAAGATGCCAATGATTTACGCGAGCAGATGCTGCTAAGGGCATCGGGGAAATAATATCAAATAATAAGTGACATGCTAACAAAAAAACAGACATCTGTTTCAGATGTCTGTTTTTTTGTTCTGCACTGCAACAACTTGCTGTTGCAAATATTGATTTTAGTAATCCATACCGCCCATGCCGCCAGGGGGCATGGCAGGAGCGCTTTCTTTCGCAGGCATATCGGTGATCAAGACGTCAGTGGTCAAGATCATCGCGGCAATAGAAGCGGCATTCTCAAGAGCGCCGCGCACAACTTTGACGGGGTCAATCACGCCGGCTTTGATCATGTCGGTATATTCGCCAGTGAGCACATTGAAGCCAATGTTGACATTCTTCTTCTCGATCGCGGTGCGGCGCACGGTGTCAATAATGACGGAGCCGTCTTGCCCAGCGTTGGCAGCCAGTTTGCGAATTGGGGCTTCGAGGGCTTTCTTGACAATGTTAATGCCGACTTTAATTTCTTCGTTCTCATCATCAGCATGAGCCTTAATCAGTTTGTCGAGTTTGGTCGCGGCATTGATCAGGGAAATCTCACCACCAGGTACGATGCCTTCTTCGACAGCAGCGCGAGCGGCTGAGAGAGCATCTTCTACGCGGTGTTTCTTTTCTTTCATTTCAGTTTCGGTCGCGGCGCCTACGCGGATGATGGCAACACCACCGCTGAGCTTGGCGAGACGTTCCTGAAGTTTTTCTTTGTCGTAATCGCTGGAGCTCTTGTCGATCTCGATGCGAATTTCTTTAATGCGGCCTTCAATTTCACTCTTCTTGCCTTTGCCGCCGATGATGGTAGTGTTCTCTTTGTCAGAGATTACCTTCTCAGCGCGGCCCAAGTCTTGAACAGTGGTGGTCTCAAGTTTGCGGCCTGTTTCTTCAGAGATCACGGTGCCGCCGGTGAGGCTGGCAATGTCTTGAAGCATGGCTTTGCGGCGATCACCAAAGCCCGGGGCTTTGATAGCGAGCACGTTCAACATACCGCGCAATTTGTTCAATACGAGCGTGGCAAGAGCTTCGCCGTCAACATCTTCAGCGACGATGACCAGTTCACGTTTGCCAAGTTGAACGAGTTTTTCGAGCAAAGGCACAATGTCTTGTGCGGCAGAAATTTTCTTTTCGTAGATCAACAGATAAGCATCGCTGATCTGAGCTTCCATCTGTTCGCTATTGGTGATGAAGTAAGGTGAAATATAACCACGATCGAACTGCATACCTTCAACGAATTCGGTTTCAAACTGCATGGACTTTGATTCTTCAACAGTAATGACGCCGTCTTTACCGACTTTGTCCATCACGCCTGCGATCAAATCGCCAACTTCAGAATCAGCCGCAGAGTTGGTTGCTACTGAAGCAATTTCTTCTTTGGTGTCGATCTTAACTGAGTTCTTCTTCAACTCAGCGACTACAGCGTCTGTAGCAAGTTCAATACCCTTTTTGAGCAGCATTGGGTTGTAACCAGCTTCGAGAGCCTTCAAGCCTTCGGTCACAATTGCATAAGCCAAAACGGTGGAGGTGGTTGTACCATCACCGGCAATGTCATTGGTCTTCTGAGCGGCTTCTTTGAGCAGTTGCGCGCCCATGTTCTCGAAAGGATCTTCGAGCTCAATTTCTTTGGCAACAGAAACGCCATCATGAGTAATGGTGGGGGAACCAAACTTTCGGTCAATTGCCACGTTGCGGCCTTTTGGCCCAAGAGTTGCAGAAACCGCATTAGCAACGACGGTCATGCCGTTCTTAAGCTTGCGGCGAGCTTCTTCTGAAAATACAATTTGTTTAGCAGCCATTGTTAATATCCTCCAAAATTATTCAACGATAGCGAGAATATCGCTCTCGCGCAGGATCAGCAATTTCTTGCCATCCACTTTTACTTCGGTGCCGGAATATTTTGCGTACAAAACACGGTCACCAACTTTCACTTCCATCGCGATGCGCTTGCCTTCATCGTCGCGGTCGCCAGGTCCAGCCGCCAAAATTTTGCCTTCTTGGGGCTTCTCTTTTGCGGTCTCGGGCAGAATAATTCCGCCTGCGGTAATCTCTTCAGCCTCAATCGGTTCAACGATCACGCGTCCACCGAGGGGCTTCATCTTAAGTTTGCTTGCCATCTTTCAGCCTCCTGAAAATATAGTTTTTAACTTCACAACAATTTAGCACTCATAAGCTACGAGTGCTAAAGTACATAATACCGTATTTTTTTGACCAAATCAAGGGGAGTGTGAAAATTCTTACAAAACTCTGACGAAGCTCAAGTCACCGTCTCGCAGGTTTGAGCGGTTCAACAAGGTGTTTCAAGGAAACCTGCGGGACGGTTTTTCAATTTAATCTACTGAGAAGGAGTGGGCGTCTGATCCACCATCAACGGATCTTGAGTCGGCGCCTCTATCGTAGCTGCAGGCTGGATTCCGTCCGAGGAGCCTCCTACTAGGCGACAAATCTCCTCGCCCGCGTTGACAATGCCGGCAATGTCGCGATCAGCGCCAAACTGAGCTTTTACTTCACTCAGCACTTGCAATGCCTC
The DNA here is from genome assembly GCA_009885945.1 of Anaerolineaceae bacterium. GTDB lineage: Bacteria > Chloroflexota > Anaerolineae > Anaerolineales > Villigracilaceae > VFJR01. The sequence continues at coordinate 14,010 of VFJR01000196.1, read as the reverse complement.
ACTGCAATTATTCGCTTGCGGGCGGCTCAGCGCTGCAAGCACTGAACCGTAAGTGTAATAATAGACCACTGTGTTTGGTGAAAGTTCTAAACCAGTTATTTGCGCGGGCGTATCTCTTGAACTGCACCCGCCGCGCCCATCACACGATTCTTCGGCTGTGCAACCGCGCACCGCACACTTCAATGCGGGGATAGAGCCCTCGTAATTGCGTGACTTAAAATAGATCACGCCCAATTGCCCGTAAGTATCTGCATTATCTGGTTGAAATTCCAAAGCCTTTTGCACATTACGAGCCGCGATAAAAAATTCACCCATTTGCGAATAGGTCTTTGCAATAGAAAGATAAGGCACAGGATCTTCGATCAGTAATTGATCATTGACCCGTGCGGCTTTCGCAAAATATTCCAGTGATTTTTCGTATAAATCTTTTTGTACAATTTCATTGGGACTATCAAAGGCAAGGCGGCGATAGTTTGCGCCTGCTCGCAAGTAAAGAAATGTGAAGTTTGGCGCTATTCTTATAGCTCGATCATACGCTTCGATGGCGAGATCATAGTTCCCTAAAGACTCAAGTACATAGGCATGAACACGATGCACATCCATTAAGCTTTGATCTTGTTCCAATGCTTGTTGAATATATTCGTCAGCTTGTGTCCATTTTTGCTGGTCTACTAAAATTTCGGCGTAGAAAGCTATTGCCAAAACATTTGTGTTATCCAGTTGTAAAGCCCGCACGGCTTCTTGTTCTGCTTTGGTTAAATATTCCTGCACTTTTCGATCTTCAACCAGAGTTGGGTTTGCGTTCCAATCCAACACAAATGAGTTGATGGCGTGAGCAAGGCTGTCATCGGGCGCAAGTTCAACGGCTGTTTTTGCCGATTCAAGCGCTTCTTCAAGGCGGGCTTTACGTTGGATATCGGTAGTAACTAATGTGGATGAGTAGGTTTGAATGCGTGCTAACTTAGCCCACACTTCTGCGTTGCTGGGGTCTACTCGCAGCGCCTCTTGGTAGGCGGTGATTGCCGCATCTAATTTACCGGCAATAAATTGCGCATCGCCTTCCAAGGCATAGGATGCGGCGAAGCGAGTTGGCGTGGGCGTAGCTTGGAAGAGCGGCTTTATTTCACCGCGTTGTACACTGCGTAAAAGCCAAATACTCCCAAGGATTAACATGATCCACAGGAACATGCGATATACATTGGATTCGTTTTTGCGATTAAAGAGACTCTTGCGGTAGCGCACGTTCATGGGGTTGGATTCGGTGTCTCGAAGCCAGGATCAGCTTGAGGTGAGGTAGGAAGCGGATTTACATCTAGTGATTGTTGACAGAGTTCATTCATTTTTGCGGCGTTAATCATCGCGTTCTCATTGGCGCGGATGCGAGTTTCAATTATTTGAGCGATCTTTAGCGCTTCTCCGCATTGGTTAGAATTTGCGAGTGCCAAACCGTAGGTGTAATAGTATTCGGCAAGACGCGTGTCGTTGGGCACTAAAATGGCGGGCTCTACAATTACACCATCTATTGTTATACCGCCATTGACTACAAATGCAAGTTGTTCAATGGCTTCGGGCCATAGGTAATTATAGTAGTACATCACGCCAAGGTTGCCATGTAAACGTGTGTTGGCGGGCGCATCGGTTACTGCGGTTTCTGCATATTGCATGGCTTTTCCGTATTCGCCGGTGCCGGCGTAAATGCGTGAGATGAGCAAGTCTGGAGTTGGGTCTGCGGGGTTGAGCGCATTTGCACGCGTATATTCTTCAATGGCTTCTACATTACTGCCTAGCGCGCTGTAATTCCGCCCAAGCGAAAGGTGAAGGTCGGCGATGTTGGGATTTATTGCTATTGCGGCTTGAAATTCACGAATGGCTTCTTCGCGATTATCGGTGGCTTCATATACATATCCGCGCGCGCGGCGGGTTTCCAGTGTGTCTGGTGCAAGCGCGATGGCCGTCTTGGAGTGGTCAATAGCTTTGTTGACTCCTTCAAATGAGCCGACGCCTGCAATATAGGAGTCTACTAAAATTTCGACATAATACGCATGGGCTACTGCATTGTTTGGATCAATTTCTAACGCGCGTTGAATGCTTGACTCAGCTTCGAGATAATTACCTTGAAAATCCAGCGCCCAAGCTTGGACTGCATATGCCATAGAATTGGTTGGCTCAAGCAAAATGGCATTGGCGGCGCTTTCTAATGCGGCATCATACTCGCCTGCAAAAACCTGTATGCGTGCCAATGCAATATACGTGTTGGCATTTCTTGGGTCAACAATAATCGCCTGTTTATATGATTCGATGGCAGGAAGTAATTTACCTTGATTAAATAACTCTTGCGCTTCGGTCACAAATGATTCGGGGGAACGGGTGGGGGTGGCTGTCGGCAAAAACGGCGAGGTTTGCTCCGGCAGAACATATTGGTTGAAATAGGCAAATCCAGCCACCATTAACGCCAACACAATAATGCGGAACCAATTCGGCCGCTTGGTGCGGCGGCTCATACTCCATTTACTTCCTTTTAGATACATGCTGAAATATTACCAGAAGAAATATAAAATATGAAAGCGGCAGAAGATGATAGAATCTTAATATGCAATTCGATGTATTTACACTCTTGCCAGAAGTTTTCCCATCATATCTTGAAACCAGCATCCTTAAACGTGCGCGTGAGCGCGATTTAATTGATGTGCGCGTACATAATATCCGTGATTATGCACATAGCAAACATCACACCACTGATGATACGCCCTATGGCGGCGGCGGTGGAATGGTGATGAAACCAGAGCCGATCTTTGAAGCTGTTGAATCTGTTTTGAAACTAGACCCTGCGGGGAAGCCTGACTTTCCCATTATTTTATTAACGCCTCAGGGACGGGTCTTTAACCAAACCATTGCTACTGAACTTTCCCAACATCCGCGCATTGCGTTGCTTTGCGGACGCTACGAAGGCATTGATGAACGCATTCGCCAGCACCTTGTTACTGATGAAATTTCGATTGGTGATTATGTATTAACTGGCGGAGAAATCCCCGCGCTGATTCTGATCGATGCCATCTCAAGGTTATTGCCCGATGTATTAGGCGACCCAACCGGCGCGCAAGATGACTCACACGCAATGGGCTTGCTAGAATATCCACATTACACACGTCCGCCAGAATTTCGCGGGCATGGCGTTCCAGATGTTTTGCTCTCCGGTGATCACGCCAAAATAGACAAATGGCGTCGTGAGCAGGCATTAGAAAGAACGCTGCGCAAACGACCCGATATGTTGGAAAAGGCGGAATTAACCAAGGATGATAAAAAGTTTCTTGATAAATTACGTAATGCGTAATACGCATTTTATAAGCGCTGTTTTAATGGTTGTATTTTTTACGGCGTGTTCACGAACGCAGGATTGTTTCGGCGATGCTGTTTTTTGCGCGGCGTTGGTAACAGACACTCAGGGTGTTGATGATCACGGGGTTAATCAAAGTATGTGGCTGGGACTACAGGAATCTGAGGCTGATCATGTAGCTTATATAGAAAGTGTGGATGTGCGTGATTACGAGAAGAACATCACCAAGTTTTTAAACGATGGATATGATTTGATCATTACCAGCGGCGCGGGATTGAAGAACACCACGCTTCGTTACGCAGAACTGAATCCTGATTCGGCTTTCATCGGCGTGAATCAAAACTTTGAAGTTTTGCCCGCCAACCTGAGCACGATCAACTTCGCGGAAGATCAGGCAGGTTTTGCGGCGGGGTACCTTGCGGCAAAGATGACGCGTACAAACATTGTCGGCGCGGCGTGTGAAGATAAAAGTTTTGATGCTATGCAAAAATACTGTGAGGGTTTTCGTAACGGGGCTTTATATGGAAATAAAGATATCCAAGTTTTGGTGGAATATCGTCAAGGTAGTCGCGAGAAGTTGTTTATAGATTCAGAATGGGGAAAGTTGGCGGCGCAAAAATTATTTAAGAATGGCGCCGATGTTATTTTTGCCGCAGGTGGATTAACTGGGCAGAGCGTATTGGAAGAGGCGATACAAAATAGCGCCTATGGTATTGGGACAGAACGCGACCAGTGGGCAGGTTTGGCAGGCTCACGCTATGGGTTGGTAACCTCTTTTTGGGGCAGCGGCAGGCTGCAGTTGCAGAGAATGATGCGCGCCCCGGGCGGCGAATCGGCTTTGGGGGAAGTTATCAGCGCCCCTTATCGAGATGTGTATGTAGGGGATGAACTCCAAAAAGAAGTTGCACAGTTGCTGGTTGACTTGCAGGCAGGGATTATTTCAACGCAAGTACTATTGCAATCACCTTAATATTTTCAGATAGGCTTGCACAATAAATTGAGACGCCTTATACTTGCATTGTCGTAAGGTTGTGCTGAGAGGCATAACTCCAAATTTTTACTCTTCTAGAGGAGAAGGAAAAAATGAAAAAACTGTACTTTATTATGGCTATGTTGATCGTCGCTTCGATGATCCTCACAGCTTGTGGCGGCGCCGCCAGCGAAGCTGATTGCGCTAAGCCAGAAGTTTTCTGCGTTGGTTTAGTAACTGATGTAGGCAAAGTGAATGACAAGTCCTTCAACCAATCTGCTTGGGAAGGCGTTCAGAAGTCCCAGGCTGATGGCGTGGCTGATGTAGTTCAATTCATCGAAACCGCTGATGCTAAGGATTATGCCAAGAATATTGCGACCTTTGGTGATGCTGGCTATGATGTCATCGTTACCGTTGGTTTCAACCTTGGCGAGGCAACTTTTGCCGCTGGCGCTGCATACCCCAATGTTAAGTTCATTGGTGTGGATCAGTTCCAAGCTTGGCAATTTAGCGAAGACACCGCCGATGATTCTGCTAACGTAACCGGCTTGGGCTTCCCTGAAGACAACGCTGGCTTCCTCGTTGGCGCTCTCGCCGCGATGATGTCTGAGACTCACAAACTTGGCGCCGTTTGCGGTACCGATGTTGTTCCTCCCGTTTGGCGCTTTGGCGAAGGCTACAAAGCCGGCGCCGCTTATGCCGATGGCATGAACGGAACCACCACCGAAGTCTTCGTTGTATATCACAGCGATGTAGGGTTTGATAAGACCTTCACCGATCCTGAATGGGGCGCACAAACCGCCAAATCCATGATGGATCAGGGCGCAGATGCGATCTTTGGTTGCGGTGGTCTTACCGGTAATGGCGCGATCACTGCCGCCGCTCAAGCTGGCAAATACGCCATTGGCGTGGATGCTGACCAATACTTGACCCTGCCAGAAGCTGCTCCTCGCATGCTTTCCAGCGCAATGAAGCTCATCACCCCTGGCGTTGCAGAACTTGCTGCTGCTGCTAAAGATGGCTCTATTGTTCCTGGTAACTTCCTTGGTACAGCTGGTTATGCTCCATTCCATGATCTTGACGGCGAAGTCTCTGCCGAGATCAAGGCTGAAATGGAAAAAATCAATGCTGGTTTATTGGACGGTTCCATCAAGACTGGTGTTTCACCTGTCAAGCCTTAGTTTTTAGTAATAAATTGTTTGTAAACGGGAAAGAGGTAACAACCTCTTTCCCGTTTTATTTTGCCTGCGCAGCGGCAACTAACTATGAGGTACATGGTGGAGCCATCGCAATTTATTAGATGAAAGACACTTGTTTGATATAATAACTTCATATTTTCATCAGGCTTTACCGGAGCGAAGGATGCCATCAGAAAAGCAGTCAAATTCGCGTGTCAATCAAATATTACGATCAGCTTTAGATGCTAGTTTAATTCCATTTTTGGCTATCGTTACTGCTGTAGTTCTTGGCGGTATTATTATCTTGTCTGTGGGCGGGAATCCTCTTCTAGCTTATAGCGGAATGCTAGAGGGATCGCTAGGTTCTAAAAAAGCATTGAGTGAAACAGCAGTTTGGGCAAGCCCCTATATATTTGCCGGGCTTGCAGTAGCGCTGGCGTTTAAAGGCGGCTTATTTAATATCGGCGCAGAGGGGCAATTGGCAGTTGGGGCTGTCTTTTCGGCTTTGATCGGATATGCATTACCGGGCTGGCTTGGTTTTGAGATACCTGCATTTATTCATGTGACATTGGCGATTCTGATCGGCATGATAACAGGCGGCATTTGGGCAGGTATTGTCGGGGCGCTTAAAGCATATACAGGCGGGCATGAAGTAATCAATACCATTATGATGAATTACATTGCGCTGAACACAACTTCGTTTTTACTTAATGGCGTGATGAAAGATCATAGCCCAACCAATGCGTCAGCGCGCACACCCTTGATCGCAGAAGGCGCACGCTTACCGGTTATGTTTGAAGGTTTACGGATTCATTGGGGCTTTGTACTTGCTTTGCTAGTAGCATTTTTAATTTGGTGGATCTTAAATAAAACAACCCTTGGTTTTGAAATACGGACAGTCGGTTTAAATCCTGATGCGGCAAAATATGCTGGAATTAATGTCAAGCGTACGATTATCATCACCATGATGCTTTCCGGAATGCTGGCGGGCTTGGCTGGCGCGATTGAAGTCACAGGTCTAAACTATCGTCATGAACTTGGCTTCTCTATCGGCTATGGATATGATGCTATTGCTATAGCCTTGCTGGGAAAATCACACCCGCTTGGAATTGTATTGGCATCATTACTTTTTGCAATTATGCGCAACGGCGCCACACGCATGCAATTTCTTACCCAGCTTCCAGTTGATTTAATCTCCATGTTGCAGGCTTTGATTCTGTTGTTTGTTGCGGCAGATGCCATTGTGCGTTATATATATCGCATTAAGGCGAAAGGCGAACGAGTTGTTCTTACACGCGGCTGGGGAGGATAGGAAACAAACATGAACAGTAGACGCTTTGGTTTCATCGCTATCATTATTATTGTTTTATTTAGTGTCGTTGTATCCATCGGCAAGGTTAAACAGCCGCCTCTTTTAATTGTGACCAGTATGCTGGCAACTACCATTGCTGTAGCCACTCCTTTAACTTTGGGCGCGCTTTCAGGTGTATTCTCTGAACGTGCGGGCGTAGTCAACATTGGCATCGAGGGTATGATGCTGACCTCTGCATTTTTTGGCTGGCTTGGCGCTATTTATATGTACCATGTCTTTGGTTTTAATAATGGTATTAGCATTGTGCTTGGATTAATTTTTGCCATTATCACGGGCGGTTTAATGGCGCTTCTCCATGCCGTGCTTTCCATTACCTTTAAAGTAGATCAAATCATAGGCGGCACCGTCATCAATATCCTCGCCATTGGGTTGACAGGATTTTTAAACCGCCAATTGTTTTTTGGAAAGAACAGTTTTTTTGGCGGCAGTGTACCTAGTTCGCCTGGCGTTTTGCCAACATTACATATTCCTATTACAGAAATATTTGCGCCCATTTGCAGTTCAGAAGCCTGCTTGCAGGGCATTAACGCCATTAACCGCGTCTTCGATCAAAAACCAGTTGCTATTAGCGCTATTTTATTGGTCTTTATTTCTCATTATATTTTATTCAACACGCGCTGGGGTTTGCGCACTCGCGCAGTAGGCGAGCATCCCAAAGCGGCAGATACGGTAGGCATCAACGTTATCAAAATGCGCTATGCCAACGTGATTATCGGCGGAATGTTTGCCGGACTTGCCGGCGCATACTTTACGATTGAGTCTGTGCCCTCCTTTGAACCTTTGCTTACAAATGGGCGCGGCTTTATCTCCCTCGCCGCCATGATCTTTGGCAATTGGACACCCATCGGCGCTTGGGCGGCGGCACTTGTCTTTGGCGCATCTCAAGCTATGTTGATCAACATGCAAATCTTCCGTGATGTCATTCCGCCTCAATGGGCGTTCTTGCAAGAATCGTACATTGTAGGACTAACTCCCTATATTCTGACCATGTTCATTCTCACCGGTATTATTGGTAAGACCACCCCGCCTGCTGCGGATGGCGTTCCATACGAAAAATAGAGGCATCCATGTCAAAAAATAAAATCGTATTGGAAGTTAAAGGACTCACCAAACAATTCCCTGGCGTGCTTGCCAATGACAATATTAACTTTGACCTGCATAAAGCTGAGATTCACGCCTTGCTCGGAGAAAACGGCGCCGGCAAAAGCACCTTGATGAATCTCATCTACGGCTTACACAACGCAGACAAAGGTGAAATACTCGTCAATGGAAAAACCGCCGCAATCGAATCGCCAAAAGACTCAATTGCGCTCGGCATTGGCATGGTGCACCAGCACTTCATGCTCATCCCCGTTTTCACTGTCGCAGAAAATGTAATGCTCGGCGATGAAACTGTTAAAAATGGTTCACTAGATCGTACAGCAGTTGCTGCAAGAATAAATGAAATTTCCAAGCAATACAGCTTAGATGTAGACCCAAACGCAATCGTGGGATCACTGCCAGTAGGTATTCAGCAGCGCGTTGAAATTGTCAAAACCTTATATCGCAACGCTGAAATCGTTATTCTTGATGAACCCACAGCTGTGCTTACCCCTCAAGAGGCTGATGACCTCTTCCGTATTATGCGTGATCTAACTGCGCGCGGCGTCTCCATCATTTTTATTACCCACAAACTTAAAGAAGTGCTGGCAGTTGCAGACCGCATCACAGTGATGCGTGCAGGCCGTGTTGTAGATACAGTTGTCCCCGCTAAAACAGATTCTGCACAACTTGCCAACATGATGGTTGGACGTCAGGTAATCCTTACTGTACCTAAAAAAGATCGAAAAGCAAATGGCGAAATACTCAAAGTAGAGAATGTTTCTGTGCGAGATCAGCGCGATTTGGAAACTGTTCATAATGTTTCATTCTCAGTCTTCGGTGGAGAAGTATTCGGTATTGCCGGTGTACAAGGCAACGGTCAAACCGAGCTGTCCGAAGCGCTAACCGGATTACGAACACCCACCGGCGGCAAAGTTACCATCGCAGGAAAAGACCTGACAGGCAAATCACCGCGCATCATCACAGAATCCGGGTTGGCACATATCCCTGAAGACCGTCAACGACATGGCTTGGTACTTAATTATTCTGTTGTAGATAATATGGCTCTTTGCGATTATTACCACGCGCCATTTAGCCAACGAGGTGTTTTACAACCCGATGCTCTTGACAAAAATGCCCGCAAACTGATTAAAGAATATGATGTTCGCACCCCATCTCCGTTTGTTAGTGCGGGTAACCTCTCTGGCGGCAATCAGCAAAAAGTTATCATCGCGCGCGAACTCAGCCGTGACGTAAAACTTGTCATCGCCAACCAACCTACGCGCGGTTTGGATGTCGGTTCCATAGAATATATTCACACCGAGATCATCAAAATGCGCGATCGCGGCGTAGCGGTTCTGCTCATCTCCGCAGAGCTGGATGAAATTATGGCGCTCTCAGACCGCATTGCTGTTATGTATCGCGGTCAGATTGTCGCTATTGTAGAAACAAAAAAGACGACACGCGAACAACTTGGATTGTGGATGGCGGGCGTACACGCAGAACGAAAATAAATCCTACGCCTCTTTCTTCACTCGAAGCTTGTTTCAATTTCAGGAGCCGTTTGCGGCTCCTGTTTGTTTCTTCTTGCTCGGAGTGTAAACTTAAATCATTTGGAGTAAAATCGCATCATAATACTTTCAAGGAGAAACAAGATGATTAAAAAAATTAGTTTTATTATTCTTAGTACGACACTTTTTCTAAGCTCATGTAATCTGCCCTTTGGCGGGCAAGGTGACTCAAATACTGGCAACACTGGCGTCGATACCAACCCTTCGACCCAAGCCGCTCAAACGGTGGAAGCTCTGTTAACAGCTCAAGCTTTGCAAGTGCCTCAAAACACAGCTACCAACACGCCTGCTACTAACGTTTTGCCAACCAACACATTGATCCCCTTGCCTACAAATACCAGTATCCCGCTGGCGACTCCAACTCAAAATTGTGACGCTATGAAGTTCATCACAGATGTCACAATTTCGGATGGAACCATAATGACCCCTGGACAGGCATTTACCAAAACATGGCGTTTACAAAATACAGGCACATGCTCGTGGACACCATCCTATGTGATTGTCTTTAATAATGGAAATGTTATGGGCGGACCCTCTACTCAGGCTTTAGCAGGTAATGTGAATCCGGGCGGCACAATAGATATCTCTGCCAATTTTATAGCCCCTGCCACAAATGGTGATTACACTGCAAATTATAAAATTCGCAATGCCGCTGGTGTTTTATTCGGACAATTTTATGTGCAGATCAAAGTAGGCAGCAGTTCTGGAAGTGACGGTCCATTTGCTGTCACAGGCGTCACTTACTCGCAATCCACATTTACTGAAGGATCTTACGTTAACTGCCCCAAGATCACTGCGGATATCACTGTGAACAAAGCAGGTAGTGTGACCTATCACTGGATCCAATCCGGATTTGGAAATTCCGAAGAAACTATTTCCTTTTCAGAAGCAGGTACAAAATCTGTATCTAACAAGTGGTATGTAGGGCCTCTTGCCCCTGGACCTTTGTGGACAAGTGTTTATATTGATGAACCCAATCATCAAGATTTCAGTCATTTTACAGTGACTCCTTGCACGGGCTACCCTTAAAATTGAATTAAAGTGGTTGAAATAAAAGTGCGCAGGCTTTTATCTAAAGCCTGTGCACTTTTATTTCAAGCTTATATCAAAAATAGCTGCTTTTCTTTTGCGTGTATAATCTTAATTGGATTATGAAAGGAAAACGAATGAAACAAATTAATTTCTCCAAAATTTTAGCAGTATCCATATTTTTTACGCTCATACTTTCTGCCTGTATTGCAACGGCTACTGATGAAGTGGATCCAGCCATATCGACTTCAGTTGCGCAAACGATTCAAGCGCATAATGCGGCAGAACAGCCCACGCTTACAGCTACCCCGGTTCCCCCAACCGCCACATTAGGAAATCTGGTATTTCAGTCAACACTGCTGCCTACCTTTACGCCTGCTCCTTCTACTTCGTCCACTTCTGGACAGGCTGGTTGTTTGCGTGCAGAACTAACATCAGAAACGATACCAGACGGCACTATTGTTAAACCCGGCGAAGTTTTTACAAAAACATGGACCTTGAAAAATACCGGCTCCTGTGCTTGGGATACATCTTTTAAGATCGTGTACATGGGCGGTGACATCATGGGCGGCGGATTTGTTTATAACTTGCCATTATATACCGCGCCAGGCGGAGCACAGGATATAGACCTTGTCTTAACTGCCCCATCCATTCCAGACGAATACTCCAATGAATGGTATCTTCAAGCGGCTGACGGTACTTTGTTTGGTGTGGGTCAATATAATGCTCCGTTTACCACTGCGATCGTAGTGGTAAATCCTCTTACTCAAACAGCGGATTACCGCATTACAAATGTGGAATATGAAGTCATAAGAGACCCTGTTGGCGGATGTGCAACCAATGTGCTTTATACAATTAATGCCAAGGTGACGACGAACGGGCCGCTGGACATGAAATGGGGTTTTAATCAAAGCGATGGAAACAGCAGTAATAAAGGCTTTCTTACTTTTACAAAAGCAGAAACTCTAATTGCATCTAATCAGTGGCAATTTCATCTTGGTTCAACGCCCGGGGATAAGTGGATGCAGTTTGTTATCCTTAAACCTTATGTTCAGGAGTTTCATACGGTTAACTTTTCTTATCTATGTGGTAACTAATAGATCAGAAATTTAGAGAAAATAAAAAAGACTCACCCGAACAGATTTTTTCGGGTGAGTCTTTTTTATGGTAGAGTGATATTTGTTCTTGATAGAAGCTCTCAAACTTAGGACCAAACTGGAACTTTTCTGTATAAAAAAGCGTCTTTTTAACGCAAAGGAAGGTGCTTATGAAAACGAAAAAGAATACTATTTTATTGATATTTCTGCTTTTTTTGAATGTTCAACTGGCTTGTAATATTTCTGGCAATGCAGGCACACCGGATACTGCGGCAACTTTTAATGCTTTATATACTGCTGCGGCGCAAACCCAGCAGTCTTTTACAACCCCTATTGTGCTTTCTATTACACCGGGATTACCCTTGCCAACAGGCGTTGTCAGCGCAGCAACCGCTTCCTCGACGCAGCAACCAACTTTAGCCGCTAGGTGTGATGCGGTGGGCTTCGTCGAAGATGTTAGTGTAAGTGACGGCTCTGTGTTTGGACGCGGTGCAGATTTCAAAAAAATATGGCGATTAAAAAATATTGGCACCTGTACTTGGACTACATCATATGCATTGGTCTTTGTTAATGGTGATTTGATGAGTGGCGCAACAAAAGTTGCATTGCCTACTGCTCTTGCGCCGGGACAGGTGATTGACCTTGCTGTGAATTTTATAGCGCCTGTGCAAGATGGTCATTATCGCGGATATTGGAAATTGCGTAATTCTTCTGGTGGCTTGTTTGGTATTGGCACACAAGCCGATACATCATTTTGGGTGGACATTAATGTGAAAGGTGCGTCTTATGAATTGTACAATTTTGCTGAAAAAGCTTGCGAAGCAGACTGGGAAAATAACAATACATCCTTAACCTGCCCTGGAAATAACGGGGCTTCTAAAGGGTTTGTCTTGAGTGTTTTAAATCCAGTGCTGGAAGATGGAACGAAAGAAGATGAAAAAGCTTTGGTGATTTCGCCAAAACAAACAGGCAATGGGTTCATAAGCGGGCAGTTTCCAGCCATTAAAATAAAAAATGGCGATCATTTTAAAGCCTGGATCGGCTGTCAACATAAGGCTTTCAAATGTAATGTTTTGTTTAGCCTGCACTACCGCAGTGATGGCCAACTTAAAACTCTTGGGGTTTGGCATGAAGTATATGAAGGTCAATATTATGTTGTGGATGTTGATTTGAGCTATTTGGCTGGTGAAAGCGTGAAATTTGTTTTGAACGCTGACGCAAATGGGGAATGGCATGATGATGAGGCGTTGTGGTTTGCCCCGCGTATTACCCATCAAGGGGATGCGCCTACTGTGGTAGCAACAAATACAGCTACGTCCACAAGTACTTTAACATCAACGGCTACCTCCACTGCCACCTCAACTTTGACATCAACTGCTACACCAACATCAACTGCTACACCAACATCAACTGCCACATCTACAGTCATTCCGTAGGTGAGTTATAATTCTGAGTGCAAGAAACATTACAGGAGGCAGTAAGAATGCAAAACAAAAAAAATATCCGATTGATTGCAGGTCTTTTATTTTTGACCCTTCTTTCCGCATGTACAATGGGACAGGCGCCTGCGCCAACCATGGATGTGGGCTTTATTAATACCCAAGGCGCACAATTGGTGGCGACTCAATTTTCCTTGTTGCAAACTCAAACAGCAATGGCAGTTCCACCTTCACCACTACCGTCGCCAACCCTTGCTTTACCCACCTTTGCTCCAGTGGATGCGCCTACTTTTGCTGTAGTGCAAATTCCTACTCAGGCTGGTGTATCTACTCTTGCCAGTGGTTTTTTGCCAACTGCAACCCTGCAAGTTTTTGCCACTGCATCTGGTCCCAAGTGCAATGATGCTGTATTTACAGGTCAAGAAAATGTACCGGATGGCACTGTGATGAAGCCCGGTATTGAGTTTGAGAAATACTGGGTTATTCAGAACACCGGTACCTGTCTTTGGGATGATGGTTATTCATTTACATACCTTGGCGGTACATTGGATGGATACACTATCAAGTTTACAGACGCAAGTCAATTTGTAAAACCAGGCGCACAAGTCACCTTTAAAGTTGATTTAACAGCATCGCTGACTCCTAACACCTACACTGATTGCTGGAGCATGAAGGACGATAAAGGCTATTATTTTGGACAGTCTCCAATTGCTTGTGTAAATATTGTTGTAAAGAAATAGGTTAATTTAATTACCATGAAAATAAAAATTATCAGCCTAAGCATTTTGGCTATTTTATTGGTCAGCGCGTGTGCCCCCTCCACGCCTATTGTGCCAACTCCGGATGTGAATGCCGCGCGTACATCTGCCGCTTATACGGTGGTCGCCGAATTTACTTTGACCGCCGCCGCCTTTACGCCTACTTCTGCGCCGCCCACGAT
>VFJR01000024.1 GCA_009885945.1 Anaerolineaceae bacterium | reverse complement strand
GAAGAGGGGTTGAGTGGCGAAGAGCAAAACAGAAAAGAGCGCGGCGTTTTCGGTGAGCCAGCGTTTTGCAAGTTGATGAAATGCCCAAATGCCTGCCAGGTAGGTGAGGAAGTAAACATAATGGCGCGCATCTGATTCTGTAAAAATGATTTGTAAAGGTTTCGCGGCGAGGGATACGAGCATGACATAGGCGGGACCGTAATTGTCGTAGGTGTTGCCAAAGAGTTCAAGGATGCCTTGTGTGTGCCAAGAGGTGTAAGCAGAGAGGGCGGTGTCTGCATATTTATAAAATTTGAGTTCGTCCCATGATTCACCGAAATGGCGCGTGATGAGGATGGCAAGGATAGCGAGGAGAGGATATATGGTGCGTTTCATTTTTTAACCAGAGATAAACGGAGATGAACAGAGATTTTCAGGCTGTTTGCTAAATTAATTTTAGTGTTTTAATTATAACTTCATAGGCGGAAGGTTAAGTGGTACAAAATAAAATTCGCGCAGATATATAAATCCATGCGAATCGTAACGGGTGCTGTGCGGGAGAATTATTTTTGTGTTTGAAGTTTAAACACAGGCTGTGATTCTCCGGTGGTAATGCCCGCGTAATTTTTCGAAATCTTTTTAGGTCCAAAAGTGGAGAGTGATTGCAGTTGAGCGTTATCTAATGCGCCAAGCTGATGTAATATTTCAAGGGAAATGGCAGGGCGTACGCGCGGTTTAGAGGCTAGGTCATCGTTCATGTGGGCGGGATCTCCATCTGCTACTTTGAAGGCAATGCCAATACCGGGCTTATTCTCGTTGGGTAAAATACCGATAATTTGAAAACCTTCTGCGCCGCGTTTGGTAAAAATCTTGCCATTGCCAATTTTCATTAATTCGGCATCAAATTCACCGACTCCACTAACCATTTCTGAATGAGCCATCATTGCGGATGTGATTTGTTTGCAGGCATTTGCGCGCGTTGTATTTAATTCTCGCGGATCGCATAAACGCGCAATGCCCAATGCGGCGTTATATAACGGCATGGCAAAGTTTGGCGCAGAACAGCCATCTACACCCAGTTCTATTTTTTCTCGTTCAATAGTGCACATCTCTGAAATTGCCGTAAGAATTTCTTGCTGATGGGGATGCTTGATGTCGAGATAATTTTCTAAAGAGAAGCCGCGCATTTTTGAGTAGGCAAGCATGGTAGTGTGTTTGCCCGAACAGTTATTAAAGTTGGATGTGGGTGTAATATCCTTTTGAATCACTTCTCTTAACTTAAATGAATCGCCAGGCAGATGAGGACCGCATTGTAAATATTTTTCTTCAACGCCAGTTTTTTTTTGTAAAGCGCTCACTGCATCAAGATGAATTTGCGCGGTCTCATGCGACGAACAGGAAAGAGCTAATTCACGCGGGGTGTAGTGGTAATGTTCTACGCCGCCGTTTTCTACAAAAGGTAAAGCCTGAAATGGTTTTGCCGAAGAGCGCAAAAAGGCGACCTTGTAAGGGTCGCCATAATATGCTAATAATTTTCCATTCGAATCAACAATGGCAATCGAGCCAAGGTGTGATGATTCCACAACCAGATTACGTTTTATTTCAAGTAAAGGTTGATCTTGTCCTGCCATTTATTCCTCATGATGTCCGGAATGATAGTGGCGTGAATAATAATGTTGAATGCCATAGCGCAAGCGCTGAGCAAATTGCTTTTGGCGGGCGGCTGGGGCTTTGAATCCGATCAGGATCTTTTCGACCAGTTTCTCGATTGCGGCAGGAGCGATCTTTTTTCCTGTCATCTTGTCCAGCTTATCGTTAATAAATTGAATCAGCTCGAGCTGCGCTTTGATCATTTGACTGGTTACAATACCGCCGCGGCCGCTAACCACTGTGTATCCTTTAAATGACGGGCTGAGTAAATGTTGAAGCGATTCAAGCCAAAGGGTCAGGTTGCCGCTGGCGATAAAAGGAGGTTGGTGTTTTAGCACAGCATCCCCAACGAATACGATTTTTTCATCTGGCAGAATAATCCAAACTGCGCCGCTGGAAGGACCGGCATGGTTTTCTAAAATAACAGGACCCTCGCCCCAATTGAGTGTCATTTGATTTCCAAATGAAATTTCTGGAGGAGCCCAACGCACACTGCCCATGCCCGGGATTGATTCCCAGTCTGAACCTGTTTCATTTCCTTGAGCCTTAAAAGTAGTGGGGCGTGAGCGAAATACTTGTGCGGTTTTTTCGTGTGCGATGATTGTGCAATCCATAGCGCGTACGCCGAGGGTGCGGTCTGGATGCGGGTCAAGATTGATCAATACACGATCGGGACCGCTGTTCAACCCCATTAATGAGGCGCGCCATGAGCGTCCATCTTCAATGGAAGGAGGAGCGTCAATTTGGATCAAGCCGCGGCTGCGTGCAATGATTCCTACAGTAACGCCGGGGAATTGGTCTTCAATATAAACATTCTTAACGATTTCTTGCATAATTCTCCTAAGGGATATTCCCGAATTCTTTTAATTCCAGTCTGCCTGTTTGCCGTAATAACTTACCCGTTTGAGCTTTGTCTGAGATGGGTAGTGTAAACCAAAATGTCGAACCTTTGCCGGGTTCGCTTTCCACCCAAATTTTCCCGCCATGCGCCTGAATTGCCAGCCTGCAAAAAGATAAGCCAATACCTAACCCGCTGGCTCGTTCTTTGCCGTGCACTCGCGTAAATTTTTCAAAGATACGTTCGCGGTCTGAGGGCAAAATGCCAGGACCGTTATCACGTACCCACATTTTAAACCATTCACCTTCCACCTCGCCGCCTAATTCTATTTTTCCGTCAGACAAAGTGAACTTGCTGGCGTTCTCTAATAGATTAATAATGACGCGGTGAGTCATATCCAGATCCACCCACAATAAGGGCGGTTTGCCGATCATGTTGGTTACTAAAGTTTGATGCCTGCCAGTAATGGAGGGGGATACATCGCGCATTGCTTCTGCGATTAAATCTGAAGCGAGAATCGGTTTTTGAACAATGATTCTCTGCGCTGATTCGAGGCGGCTGATATCAAGCAGAGAACTGATCAAGCGTTGGATACGCCCGGTAGAATGTGCTGCAATTTGGAGCATTGCCAGTACAGACGCATCCTGCTCTACCATTACATTCAACATATCAATGCTCGAAACAATATTTGCCAAAGGCGAGCGCAGATCGTGATAGATCATGTGAATCATATCGTCGCGCAAATCATCCAATTCTTTGCGCTCTGTAATATTGCGTAAAATCCATTGCAAAGAATCAGATTCCTCAAACTCAACCCGCCGCAAATGAATTTCTACTGGTGATTTTCCGCCATCTTGTTTAAGCAAAACAGATTCATAACTTACATCTTTGCCTGCGCGTAAGACCTCAAAATCGGTGCCCACTTTGCTCCAACTGACCTCGTGCATTTGGTCCATGCTCATGCTATGCAGTTGCTCTATAGTAAAACCGCAAAAAGCCACAGCTTGGCGGTTTGCTTCAATGATTTTCCCTGCCCAGTCTGTAATAAAGATCGGGTCAATACTATCTTCAAATAGCTCGCGATAATGATGATGCGCATCTTGCATTTTTTCAAGCATGCGCGCGTTTTCTATGGTTGTGCCAGCCAAACTGCCCAGCCCAGCCAATACCAATGTAGCATCTGCGTCAAATGTGCCGGATGTAGGGTTGATTGCCTCGATAATACCAATGACCTTTTGATGGGATTGAATAGGCGCGATAACAACTGCCCGCATCTGAATTCCCCCGAACCTGTCCTCTGCGCTGAAAGCGGAATCTTGTTTGACGTTTTGTACTACTATTCCGCGCCCCTCAAGAATTACCTTGCCCGCCAAGCCCACCCCCGCTGGAATGCGTTTATCCATAATGTTGCCAGAGTTTTGCCCAGCCGAAGCGCGGAAGACTAAGTCTCCGTTTGGGTCAACCAGAGCCAGCCCCACAGTTTCGACCTGAAGCGCTTGCATCGCTTGGTTTAGGATATGACGCAAGACATCTTGCATCTCTAGTGACTTATTAATCGCCGCGGCGCTTTCAGCCAGAGCCGACATGACTCGCGCAGTGCGCTGACTTTCTGTGTATAAGCGCGCATTCAACACAGCAATACTAGCCTGATCTGCAATGGCAGTCATTAACTCAAGGTGTTCATCATTAAAAGCGTTAGGCACTGAATGGACTAAGGTTAATACTCCCACCAATTTGTCTCGCGCAAGTAAGGGTACGCAAATAGCAGACTTTGCTCCGCTTTGTTCATTAGCATCATCTGCGCGGCGCAGCCAACGCTCATCTTTGCTGGTATCGGGTACAAGCACAGGTTGCCTATTGCTGACGACCCAGCCAGCCAAACCACGCTCTACGGTTTCTCGTAATTGTTGTGTACTTTGTTCGTGAAAGGTACTGCCATAAACGATGGTGGCGTCCACAGGCTTGCCGAGATCGTTCAAGACCACAATACTCCCCCGTTCACCGCCAACATTTTGCATTGCCGCGAATAGCAATCTTTGTAAAACTGTGCGCAAGTCCAATGCGGAGGCAACTTCACGGTTTACTTTGATCAGTAATTCTAATAAATTACGTGTGCGATCTGTGGACATATTCAAAGTATAGCATACCGTTATATTAATTCCATTACGGTACAATAACGATATGACTCTTAATATTCCCCAAATAAAAGCCATTTGTTTTGACGTGGACGGTACCCTAAGCGATACGGATGACCTATACGCTCAAAGCGTTTCCAGCCGTCTGCCGAGCTGGTTATTCCGTGACCGTGAGCGCGCCGCACGCCGCTTTATCATGTGGATCGAGGCGCCCGGCAACGCCCTGCTTGGCTTAGCAGATACGCTGGGCATAGATGATGAAATGGTTGCAGTAATTCAATGGATGAATCGCCGCAGTAAAAGACCGTTTAAGAAGTTTTTGCTTGTGCACGGCATCGTTGAAATGTTAACACGCCTGAAGGGTCATTATCCAATGGCGGTTGTCAGCGCGCGTGATGAACATGGCACGATGGCTTTTCTTGAGCATTTTGACCTAGTGAAATATTTCGACGTGATTGTTACCGGTCTCTCCGCCGAACATACCAAGCCTTATCCTGATCCCATATTATTTGCCGCGCAAAAAATGAACGTATCCCCTGAAAACTGCCTGATGGTTGGTGATACCACCGTTGATATGCGCGCAGGGAAATCAGCCGGCGCGCAGACTGTCGGCGTGTTATGCGGCTTTGGTGAAGAACCAGAGTTAAAGAAAATGGGCGCAGATCTAATTTTAGAATCCACGCCCATGTTGGGTGATTTGCTGTTGGAGGGATAAAAACAAAGCATTTTCTTTATTTGTGTTTAAAGATTTTTTACAGTTTATCCTTTTGCAAAATAAACAATTGAAACTACCAAACTCATGCTGACTACTGCCCAGCGCAGTATGGATGGTTTTATCTGCCCCGCAAGTTTGCCGCCTAATCCTCCGCCAATTAATGCGCCGACTGCCATTAAGCCTGCAATAGCCCACACAACCTGACCAGAAAATACAAAATAGATCGCAGCGGCAAAATTTACGCTAAACCCAACGATTTGTTTTAATGCGTTTAATCTTGTTAAAGAATCTTCAATGATGAGAGCTAGCACTGCCAAAACAATCACGCTTAAGCCTGCGCCGAAGTATCCTCCGTAAATGGCGGCGACGCCAACTGGAAGAATTACCCAAGTGTTTGATATGATTTTTTTATTTTGCTCTATGCGTTTAAGAATCCATTTGCGCAAAGGTTCTTGAATCGCGAGCAGACATGCGGCTAATAAGATCAAAAACGGAATTAGCTGGCGAAATACTTTTTCGCCAGTAGTGAGCAGTAAAACACCGCCCAAGATTCCGCCAACTAGCCCGGCAGGGATAGTGAGCCACAAGCGATTTTCTTGTCCTTTTAGATCTTTTAATTGTGCAAAAGTTCCGCCCAAATAACCTGGCAAAAGCGCCACTGTGTTCGTCATGTTCGCAGATACTGCGGGAATACCTAGTGCGATCAATGCAGGGAAAGTAATCAATGTGCCGCCGCCTGCCAGTGCGTTGATTGCGCCTGCGGCAATTGCGGCACAAAAAATTAGGAAATATTCGGTAACCGTTTGCATTGAAAATATTATTTAGAAAACAATCCCACAAGCCACACTACTATAGGGGCAACAAAAAGTGCAGGCAGCATATTGCCAACGCGGATTGGTTTTATCTCTAGTAAACGCGCGAAAGAAAGCCCGATCAAAATAACACCGCCCGTAGCTGTCAATTCCAAAATGCGCGGATCAGCGGCGGTAGCTGTGATCTCCATAAAGCGACCTGCCTGCATGGCAACCAAGCTGATTCCGCCTTGCACAACAAAAACAGGAATCACAGAAAACAAAACGCCAATACCCAAACTGGATGCAAATGCAATCGAGGCGAAACCATCCAAAATAGATTTTACAGCGATCAAACGATAGTCACCGCTTAAGCCGTCATTGATCGAACCGATAATGGTCATGGGTCCAATGCAATATAAAAGCGAAGCGGTCAAAAAGCCGCGAATGAATCGGTTTGAAGAATCAACTTCCGCCTTAGACCCGAAGCGAGATTCGAGAAATTTCCCAAAGGCGTGCAATCCATCTTCAATTCGTATCCATTCTCCCAGCAAAGTTCCGATCAACAATGCTCCTAATACAATTAATGGATTTTCTGTTTTTAAGAACATTTGCAATCCCATAGCGAGTGTAAATAAACCCATGCCCGCCACGACAGTTTCCTTTAATCGCTCGGGAATACGCGCACCAAACAGCAAACCGATCATCCCGCCAATAAGCACAGCAATTACATTGAGAATAGCGCCAGTCATATTTTCCTTTTTAAACCAAGAGTTGCTGAGATTATAACTCGCTTATAATCTCAGCAACTCTTATGATCACAATTCACCATATAAAAATGTTGCAGGAAACTTTACAAACGCAGGTAAGCCAGCGTGCGTTTGATGCTATTACAACTGCCAATATTCAACAGGATCGGCTGAGAGGTCAGATTGGGCACGATGAATATCATTTCGACAATAATGCCTTTCAAAAATCGATCCGTTATATGAATGAACAGCGCGCGATTGTTCTTTCTACATTGATGATGAATCACGCCGCCCCGGCTTGGTCTGCGTTTGGCAGATTAACCCACACAGCCCAGGATTTTTATGCTCATTCGAATTACATTACCCTTTGGCTGGATCAATTCAACGGCGCGCCTCCTCCTGCGCCCGAAGTGGATGCGTTACAAAAAAGCCTGATTAACAGCCCAAGCCTGCGCTCGGGCAAGGTCTATTTTCCGCTGGAAATTTTGTACTTTATCCGCCCGTTACAAAAACTTTCCCTCAAGTTATTGCCATATGATTCGCACGCGTGGATGAATTTGGATACAGAAGAACAAGGACCAAAATTCTTTTACGCCTATGCCGCCGCGATCAAACGCACCCAGCATGAATTAAAAATTCTCAAAGGTTTGTTGAGTGCTGATATGTATCAACTGTTTGTTGATTTGTAAAATAAAGGAGAGATCATGTGCCGAAGTATTAAACCCCTGCGCCTGCCAGACCGCCCTGCCACTGAATTAGAAATCAACGAAGCCGCTTTGCAGTATGTGAGAAAGATCAGCGGTTATAGAAAACCTTCCAAAGCCAATGAGTCAGCCTTTGAGAAAGCCGTGGCAGAAGTTGCCCAAGCAACTAAAAATATTCTGTTTGCCATTGCTGATGCAAAAAAGAGTAATTAGAAAAGACGTCCCGAAGGTTTGAACGGCTCAACAAGGTTTTTCAGGAAACCCTCGGGACGTTTTGCATAAGTCCTATTTATCTAAAATTGAATTCCTCGTAATGGATATGTTCCTGCGGAACACCCAGCGCGAGGAATTTTGATTCAAAGGCTTGCACCATAGGCACGGGTCCGCACATGTAGATGTGATGCGCTGAGACATTCCCGCCAGCGTTTTCGACAATATGTTCAATGGTTAAAGAGCCGTCAGCGGCAGAGTTGCGTACATAAGCTTTGAGGCGCGAATTCTTTTTTGCGGCTTCTTGAATTTCTTCGGTAAATAAAGCTTCTTCTTTGGTGCGCACAGTGTAATAAAAATCTATATCATGATTGAGATCGCCTCTCATATCGCGAACGAAAGACAGGAAGGGAGTTAACCCAATTCCACCCGCGATCCAAATTTGTTTTTGACCGCCAGCTTTGTAATTAAACATTCCATGCGCGCCTTCAACGATGGCGTTCATGCCGGGCTGCAGGTGGGCGAATAAATCTCGGGTGAAGTCTCCACTGGCTTTGACGGTAACCACTAAATGGTCAGAGTGAGGCGCGCTGGAGATCGTGAAAGGGTGCGATTCGTTTAATCGCTTGTCATCTGGAAAGCGCACAAATAAGAATTGTCCCGCGGTATGTTGGATGTGATGATTTTTTGCGCGCAAAGTTATTTGAGAGGTGGAGTTGTTTGGATGTGTTACTGATTCAACAATATAGGGCACCTGCTTTTTGAAATAAGTACCGAAAAATTCTGTGTATAAATAAGATGCAGTACCGATCACGAAAAATATTTGTACCCAAGAAATGGCAATTAATGCACTTAACGAATTTACAGTTAGCGAATGAATGAAGCCGATGATAAAGAAAATGCCAATGTAACGATGAAGTTTTTTCCAGCCTTCATAGGTATTGCCTGTTAGTTTATTTAAAAATGGAATGCGCGGCGCGAGGGTAACCAGCACAATCGTTACAATGCCAGTAAATGCAATGATGGCAAGATAATTTCCCAGCCGAAAATCATTAATTGAAATGGGCACAGTCAGTAGATGTGCAAACATAATTAAAAACGCGCTGGTGGATGTGCGCCGATGCGTCATGTACATTTTGTCTAACCCGCCAAAAAATGGCTCAGCCCATTGAGCACGGGTGGATAGGAAGAGTGAGCACGCCATAAGAATAATAATGGTCGAGCCAAGAATTTCGCCTACGTATGTACGCGCAAAATGTTCACGCCCATCGTTCAACGGCGGAAAAGCGAACCATACGATCACGTTGAGAATGACCAATAAAATAATAAACAGATTACCGATATTGGATTTTTTCATAAGGGCTCCTCTTTATTCTGAAAGTAAACACGATACCTTTGATAGAATAGAATTTAGAATTCTTGCAAAAATATTTTTTAGCCAGAGATACTTCGACAAGCTCAGAACAGGTTTCAGAGATATCCACTGATTAATTATAAAAGTTGTGCGATCCGTGGCAAAAAACTTGCCTGAGCCTTTATAAAACAGACTTATGCAAGATGTCTATTATTGGAAATAATCATCAGATACCGTGTTTGATAGACGGTCGAAAATAACTTCACAAAAAATTGCTCAAGCCGCCGTCCCCGACGCCGGGGGCTTGAGCAGCATGTTTTTCTAAAAACATTCGTCCGATTACTTCGCAGAGTATTTCGCGGATTAGACAGATTTGAAATTTCCAAGAGAAAAAATCTGCGAAAACCCGTGCTGAGCCTGTCGAAGTATCCATGTAGCCTGCGGATAAAGTTTAGTATATCTTGATTTATGGAATGGTAAAATTCTTATATGACATTGCCAACTTTATACATTAGTGTAGCGCTTGGTTTTTTATCTCTGGCGAGGGGTTTTGCTGAGATCAACTGGAATACCGCTCCAAAGTGGATTATAGGTTTTGGTGTGCTATGGTTGTTTGCTGCCAGAAATCGTTGGAAGTGGTTCCCAACGCCTGCGCTATTCTTATGCATTTTTTTGTCAGTCATAGGTGTTGCTAATGGAGCATCCTTACACTGGATGGCGGCAGGTGCGCTTGCCTCACTGATCTTTTGGGATATATCTAACTTTCGTTTTCAAATGCTCTTTTTGCCCAAGGGGGATGATATGCTTGGGTTGGAAAGACGCCATTTTCTACGGTTAATAGGCATTACTTTTGCTGCCTTACTGTTTGTGACTTTTTTGGGTGAGTGGTACGAAGATATTGAATCCCTGTGGTATTTTATGCTCAGTTTTATATTTATTTTGTCAATATATCAAATGTTTTTTCGGCGTTGATTAAATTCTAGGCTAGTGAGTCATTAGCCTGTGACTCTAGTTACAATCGCACGCTTGTATTGAAATATTTATCCATGATGTTTTCCGCTATAATCAAAATATATTATTGATAGTGAGGCATTATGTTTAATTTAACAAAAGAAGAAATTTTATCTATCTCAAAAGATCACGTGTTTTTCACATGGTCTGCGCAGGCAAAAGTAAACCCGATTCCAATTAAATCTGCCAAAGGGGTGTATTTTTGGGATATGGATGACAAGCGCTATCTTGATTTTAATTCAATGACTATGTGCGTCAATATTGGGCATGGTGATGAACGCGTCATTAATGCGATGGTGGCGCAAACGCGTGCTTTGCCATATGCCGCGCCAGGCATGACGACCGATGTGCGTGCTCTGGCAAGCAAGATGGTGGCAGATAGTACGCCTCAAAAAGCTTTGAGCAAAGTGCTGTTTACCCTCGGTGGAGCAGATGCAAATGAGAATGCCATCAAATTGGCGCGGGGTTATACAGGCAGGCACAAGATATTAACCCGTTATCGTTCTTATCACGGGGCGACAGCGGGTGCCATGGCGGCTACGGGTGACCCTCGGCGAGTAGTATGGGAGCCTATGTTGATGCCCGGTGTCGTTCATTTCCTGGACCCGTATCGTTACCGATCTACTTTTCATCGGTCCAATCCTGATATTTCTGAAGCTGAGTTTACGCGGGATTATCTCAATCATCTGGAAGAGATCATTCAATACGAAGGGGCTGAGTCTATTGCCGCTATTTTGATGGAATCTGTGACGGGAACAAATGGGATTATTATTCCGCCAGAGGGATATATGCAAGGCGTTCGCGCTTTGTGTGATCAATATGGAATTTTGATGATTGCCGATGAAGTAATGAGCGGCTTTGGGCGTACGGGCAAATGGTTTGCAATTGAACATTGGGGTGTTGTGCCAGATATGATCACTATGGCAAAGGGGCTTACCTCTGCTTATGCGCCATTGGGCGCGGTGGCGATGAAGCCTGAAATTGCCGCGGCATTTAATGAAACTCCTTATGAAGCAGGTTTGACATACACATCACACCCTGTTTCTTTGGCGGCGGCGATTGCCAACATTAACGTTATCAGAGAAGATAAACTTGTTGAGCATGCGGCAGGTTTGGGCGGGGTGATGAAGCGCATGTTGACGGATCTGGGGGAGGCTCATCCATCTGTTGGGGATGTGCGTTCCATTGGTTTATTCGGCATCATTGAATTGGTGAAGGATCGAAAAACAAAAGAGCCGATGACACCATGGAACGGCTCGTCGCCCGAGATGAGCGCGTTTAAGAAATATTGCGTGGACCATGGATTATTTTTATATACACATTGGCATACTGTGTTAATTATCCCGCCATTGATCATTACAGAAGAGCAGCTTGCGGAAGGATTTAAGGTAATTGATCAGGCTTTGAATGATGTAGATAAAAGCGTGCTAAAGTGATAAACCCAACATACGCGTTGGTCTTGATTGTTTCAGGATCAATATCGCTGATGGTCGCTGGGCTTGCGTGGCGCAGGCGCCCTGCCGCTGGCGCTGGACCGTTAGCGGTAACGATGTTGTCTATGGTTTTATGGGCATGGGCGTATGCTTTATTCTGGATTGCGCTTTCTGGCGAAGTAAGATTATTTTGGTTAAGTTTGGCATTGTTGGGGGTTGTACTATCTTCCCCTGCATTTTTTGTTATGTCCCTAAAAGTTACAGGCAATAGTCATTTATTAACTCGCAAAGTTTATACAGCAATTTGTATTTTGCCCGCCCTGATTTTTTTCATGTTATGGACAGATTCTCTTTTTGGGTTATTTTGGGGCGACGTAGATGTTTTTAATCCAGATGATTTTATGATGGGTGGTTTAGGGTATTCGCTAGTGATGTTGCATGGATTGTTTTATACCGCGGTGTCAATTTACTTTCTTGTGCGATCGTATAAGAATAGTTCACATGCGAGGCGCAAACAAGTTGTTTTAATCATCATTGGAATTCTTTTTCCCATTCTCGCTTTTGGTCTTAGGATATTTGGGGTCTCCCCATTTCCAATGTTGGATATTACCCCAGTTGCTTTCACTTTAAGCGGCATTATTTTTGCTTATGGCATGTTTAGTCACCGCATTATGGATCTTGCGCCGATGGGGCGTGCGATGGTGATGGAAAAATTGGATGATGGCGTGGTTGTGTTGGATCATTTTGACAGAGTGGTGGACATAAACCGCAAAGCCTTTCTATATATGCTGCCACATCGCCAAAGATATGTAGGAGAATTTTTAAAGGATTTATACCCCGAATGGGACTTGCAGATTGATAAGCATAATCTGCTTGAAATATTTACCATACGGATTGAGTTAGAAAGATTGGCAGGACATGTTCTTGATCTTACAGTGACACCCTTGTTGGATGAAAATGCTGATTTGCTAGGTCGTTTGTTGATATGGCACGATATCACTCATCAAAAAATGGCAGAAGACCAGTTGAGAACTTTTTTTCTAGCCGTTGCGCAAAGTCCATCTGCTATTATGATCATTAACGTAAATGAGAAAATAGAGTATGTAAATGAACGTTTTGAGAAATTAACAGGCTATACAAAAGATGAAGTGCTCCATGAGTCCCCTCGCCTTTTGCAATCTGGCAAGATGCCTGCTGAATTTTACGAGAATATGCTGCAAACTTTGAGAGGTGGAAAACCTTGGCAGGGAGAGTTGATTAACAAAAAGAAGAATGGAGATCTTTATTGGGAAGATCAATATATTGCTCCTGTGATTAATCAATTTGGGGAAATTACGCATTATGTGGCGATCAAACAAGATGCATCTGAAAGAAAGCAAAACGAAGGTCGTTTGTGGCTGGCAAATGAAAATCTTAAATTGCAATTATCTGAAATTGAAAGGCTTCACGCGCAATTACGAGAGGAAGCAATCCGTGATGATCTGACCCGCCTTTTTAACCGCCGTTATATGGAACAGTCATTAGAGAGAGAGTTGGCGCGCGCTAGTCGTGAGGGGATTCAAATTAGTGTGGTGATGATGGATGTTGATAACTTTAAATCTATCAATGATACCTATGGACATTTTGCCGGAGATATGGTCTTACAGTCTTTGGGCGATCTGTTATTAAAAAGTATACGTTCTACTGATCTTGCATGTAGATATGGCGGTGATGAAGTTGTAGTTTTATTAATGAATGCCCCATTAGATGCAGGTTATGCCCGCGCCGATGAATGGCGTGTTGAATTTTCAAATATAAATTTTGATTTTGAAGGCAGGACTGCGAAAGTGAGTTTATCCCTTGGGGTAGCGTCTTTCCCGGCGCATGGTAAGGTTCCATCAGAGTTAATCAATGCTGCTGATAAAGCTTTATACATGGCTAAAGTAAACAAGAATACTGTTGCAAAATATTCGTTGTCGCACTAATTTATCCCACCCATCATACTCGTGGTTATGTCGCTGCGAGCCGCTCTTGCTCTTGCCGAAGCAGTCTCCTAATGATTGGGGATTGCTTCGGCAGGAAGAACAAAAGCCTGCCTCGCAAAGACATGGCTGTGCAGTTACTTATTTTTTCTGTTTGACCGCCAGCAACATATTATTGCTGGCGGTCATGTGTTTACAGTTTTATCCGCCAGTAGATTCGCCTTCAGGGCGGAAGTATCGAATGAACCATTGCCCAGGAGATTTCTCTTCGATTTGTGAGAATGGGGTAATAAACATTACCCAAGTCTGCCCTGGTTTTAATGGGACGGGGTTCCCATCCGCATCAATAAATGCCATTGGGTGGCGCTTGCCGCTTGTTTTTTCGTAAGAGTCCGAATAGGTCGTCCAGCGAATTTTAAAAACTTGACCATCGCGGAACAATAACGCATCTCCTTTTTCTCCTCCTCCAACTTTGATATCAATGATGGTGGGTTTGACAACCTCGTGATCTGCTAGTACAACAATAAAATTTTCAAAGCGCAATTGCTGCCCGGTCAAACGATCTGTATCAGGGTGTAATATACCCGCAGTCTCTTTGTCTGCGTTATCAGTGAAGCGCATATATGCGCCAACGCTTGGATCATATGTCCAACCTGCTTGATTGAGAAAAGCCCAGAAAATATTAATTTGATTTGCTGGCACACCGTTTGCTGGGGGAGTATCTGCAAATAAATTATTTGCGTAATCAAAGTTAGATGTTTTTTTTGCATTATCTTCAGCGACTGCCTGCATTCGATCAATGGTCATCATGGATCCACCGCCGGCATCTTCATGAGTAACGTTTGAACAGGAAGGAATTTGCACTAGCACTTCTTGTGAAGCAAAAGCGAATACAAGACACGAGCTTTGATACATGCGCCCCAGCGCTGCGTAAAAAATGCGCCCTGAACGAATTGGTCCTATTTCATTGTTGGGTGTCTTTATAGATGGATCAGGCGCGAGGGCTGATCCAGTAAGCGGAATCAAGCCGAAGTCCCAAAAGAGAACGTCGGAGGAAACTTCAACCGCTTCGATTCTTCCTGAGGCTTGATCTGCGTCACTATCATTATTTTCATCCCCAACATTTTGCGGCGAGAAGCCCCAGCCATTGGGTACAACTGCTTCGATCGTGTAAGTGCCTGGCTCAACATTGAATCCGTAATAGCCATTTGTGTCTGTGGTGGTTTGTTGAAGCAGTGCGCCATTTAAATCATAAAGATTCACGCATACACCTGGCAAACCAGATTCGCCAGCATCTTGGCGTCCGTCTTTGTTTAAATCTATCCAAACATAATTTCCCAGCAGTGTTGCTGTTTTAGTGAACAAGTTCTTGCGCACATCACATCCACCAACTGGTGGGATTTTAATTAATGGAAAATTGCCATGAAATACGGCAAGAAATCTATTCTGTCCTTCTGTAATAGTAAATTCATAAACAAAAGATGCAAAAGATAAACCTGCTTGCGGGCGGGCAACGGGTGGGAAGTTGGAAATAGAAACCATCATTGCTGGGAGATCTAAGAGTGAATTGTCAGCAACGGGCTTTCCAGTTAATGGATTAATTCCAAGTGGGAAGTCACTTTGTGAAGGACCGTATGAAGATGGTGTGCTAATGGGCTGCGGAGTTTCTTCAGGCGTAGCAATTGCTTTTTGGGTGGCTGTTACCGCAGGGATAATGATCGTGGCTTCTGGGTTAATCGATAGCCATTCGTTAAAATCATCTTCTGACATTTTTTCTAGTTGTGGTGCCTCGCCCGAGTTTGTGATCTCGGCGGCTTGACCCGCGACAAGCTTGATAGTATCAGCGCCATTTCCTAACGCACAATCTCCTTCAAGGCAGGTGATGCGGATTTTATTTCCTTCTATCAATTCCACTGAGAGATAAGATCCCCGTACAGACGCGACACCTAATTGAGTTTGGATGTCAATGGAGCCGGTTTGTAAGATAACCCATAGCTGACCAGCAAAAAGCTCCAATTGAGAATTGGTACCGTTATTGGATGCTTCAATGGATTTAAGTTTGTAATGCGAAGACGGACCTGCACGCACAATGGTCCCGTCTGAGAAATCAAGCCGAGCGCGGCCATCGTCGCCAGTTTGAACTTCGCTGCCGAGGTTTAAAGTAAAGCCATTTTGCGCAGTTGAGAAATTTTCGTCGCTCAATTGCTTGACGCTCACAGTGCCGCTAATCTCATTTAATGTTGCTGATAGTGCTGTTGCATTTTCTGCCGGTACATTGTTGGATGTGCCACAGGCAAGGATCGTTAAAATAATAATAAATAAGAAAAATAGTATTCTTGTGTTTCGTTGATGAGACATAAAAAACCTCCAAGTTTTCTTTAAAGATACATTAGATTAATCATATCGTCATTCCCCCGTTTGGATAGCTTGTAAAATTGTAAGGTCTATTTCCCTAAAAAGCCTTTTTTGATGCGTTCGTAGCTAGATTCCAGCGATTCTGGGTGTACACGCGTCTCGCCAAGCGTGGTTATGAAGTTGGTGTCTCCAGCCCAGCGCGGCAGGACATGAATATGCACATGGCCTAATACACCAGCCCCAGCGGCTTCCCCGATATTAATGCCTACATTAAAAGATGATGTTTTATATGTATTACGCAAAATGGTCGTGCATTGCGATGATAATTCCATCATTTCAGAGCGGGTTTCTGTTGATAGTTCCTCCAGGTTTGCCTTGTGCTCAAAAGGAATGACCATCACATGCCCGCTGGTGTATGGGTAGCGATTGAGTATTACGAAGGAGAATTTGCCGCGATAGGCAATTAGGTTTTCGGGGTTGTCTATCTTTGCCTGTGCCTCACAAAATACACAGCTCGCTGTTTTTTTGTCGCTTTCAATATATGTCATACGCCAAGGAGACCATAAGTGTTTCATAAGTTAATTGATTTTAATCGAGATACAAAAAAAGAGCCACAAGCTTTAGGCTGTGGCTCTTTTTTTGTGCGATTGCTTAAGCAAAACTGAATTCGAGTTGTTTCACCATTCTGGCATCACGCTGCTTGATGCCAGAGCGGATGATTAGGTTCATGAATTTATGGTGATTGTATTTCGGGTCATTCATTAATGAATAATCTGCACTGCCCGGCTCGGATGGGTGATAGAAGATGCCGCAGTTGGGGTTAATCTCAAGCATGTAAATTGTACCGGTCGAGTCCATTCGATAATCACAGCGCGCATAGCCATTGCCGTGTAATGCCTGAAACATTTTCATGGTTTGCTCACGCAGAGTTTTTTCAATGCGCGGGTCATCCACAGGTTTGACGGACATTTGTTCGTAATCTACCCATTTCATATCATAATGTTTAAACGTTTCGCCTTCTGGGAAGACAAACTCAACGGGTTTGATGCTGATCGGCTGATTGGGGTTCTCTGGGTTTTCTGCCACGAGACAGGTGAATTCGCGTCCTTCAATGAATTCTTCTAGTAATGCGCCGCCAAATTCTTTAATGGTTTGTTCAACTTGTATTTTGAGTTGTTCAATATTTTCAACACGTGATTCACGCTTGATGCCCATGCTGGCAAAACCATGTAATGGTTTTACTAACACTGGGTAGCGTAAGCGGCGTGTTGCTTTTTCAACATCTTCCATCTTATGAACAAAACCAGACTTTGGTGCAGGTACTCCCGCGCGTCTTGCGGCGGCTTTCATTTCTTCGCGGGTTGGGTCAAAGAAGGTAGAGTCTGCGCCTGTAAATGCGGCGCCGATTCTCTCCATGGTAGAAACAAGTTCGATTCCAGATAGTGGATCATCTGGTGTTCCATCACAGAGATTTACAAAAACATCTACACCTTCATCCATCAATTGTAATAATTGACTCTCAACGTTGTTTGGGTCAACAAGATAATGCTTCCAGTTGAATCCAGTCATATGTGGAGATGGATCGTAAGGAGGATCGTTTTCGTCGGGCACACTAGTGAGTACGCAGATATACATTTTATTTCCTTTCACTTTGTTCAATCAACAATTGTCGTTGATTGATTTATGTTTCTTTGATTTATATTTTATATTTAATAATAAATCAACTTAGGTATTGCCGATTTATTATGTTTATATACATACATTGTATACATATATTGATATATGTAAAGGTTTTTAACCTTTCTTTTTTCTTAAAATATTCAACTGATTGAATGCATAAAGTATTATTTTATGCGGCTTGCCATTAAGGTTTTTAAGGTCTTTAACCTTTTTAAGGTTGGAGGTTTTTGATAAAGAATATATTTTTCATATTGTTATCTATAATCTCGAATGATATGCGTTTGATCGCAGAGATGATGTCTGCCAATTTTTTAAGGGATATAAAAAGTGCGCTGACATAAATCAGCGCACTTTTTATATCTTGGTTGTGATAATAAATTTATTTGGTTGTGATTTCAACTTCTGCGCTCATGCCCCATAGCATGCCGGTGGGTTGTTCGTCTAATTCAATCGTGACGGGATACACTGTATCGCCGCCTACAATGTCTGATGTTGGGGAGATGCGAATGACTTTGCCTGTAACATTCATGTCTAGCGCTTCAATATAAACATTAACAGCCTGACCTATGCTGATGCGTGGAATATCACGTTCGCTTAAATCTGTTGTTTCGATCTGCATTTTAAATGTATCCGCAATAATCAAAACTATTTTACCTGGTGATGATAATTCGTTTTGTTCAATACTTATATCAACAATAGTGCCGTTGAACGGCGCAAGTAATAGCCCTTGTGCGAAGGCAGCTTTAGCTTCGTCTAATGAAGCCAGTGCGGCTTGTAGGCGTGCTTTGGCTTGTAGTTTTTGTTCTAAATAGCCGCTTACATAAGTAACCCTGCCATCCGAAAATACTCTTTTATATGGATCGTTGGCGCGCTCAAGTTTTGACTGCGCAGACTGCACCGCAAACTCTGCTTCAGCGATCGCTAGCTCTAGGTCTGGGGTATGTAAAACGATCAATTCATCACCAGCTTTTACTTGATCGCCTTCTTTCACTAATATTCCTTTTACAGGCGCAGAGATAATAAAAGCCATGTTTGAATGAATGGATGGCATTATTTTTGCGGAGGCGATTACGCTCTCGGAGGAAGAAAAATCATTTGTGGTTGAGGCAGGCTCAGATGTCAATGAGGGAAGCGGGGCAGGGGTTGCAGAATTGCCGCAAGCTGAAAGAAAAATGATCAGCGTGAGAAAAGGTATCCAGAAAAATTTCTTCATTGGCAGCTCGCTATTTTGTTTCAATTGAAACTTCCGTGCTCATGCCCCAGCGTAGACCTGCTGGTTTTTCATTGAGTTTGATCTTAACAGTGTAAACAATGTCGCCGCCAACAGTTTCAGAAATGCGCGCAATATCAATTATCTTGCCTGTATAGTTTTGATTAAGAGCTTCTATAAACACATTTGCTGTTTGACCAATTTGGACACTGACCACGTCTTTTTCACTTAAGTCAGTTGTTTCAATAATGAATTGTGAAAGATCACCAATTGTGAGTACCACCTGTGCGGGTGAAACATATTGGGCAGGTGAAGCATTGATTGATGCGATCGTGCCGTCAAAAGGAGCATTTAGTGTGGCTTGCGCAAGTTGAACTTTTGCAATGTCCAACGATGCTTTTGAGCGTTCTACATCTGCACGCGCTGAATCGAGATTTTCCTGCGATGTGCCAACGCGAACTAGATATGCGGCTTGTGCTTCTGATGTAAGTACGTTTGCCTCTGCTTGACGAACACGCGCTGAAAGAATACCCGCATCCAATGTAACGAGAGGTTGATTCGCTTTTACTGAATCGCCTTCTGCCACCTCAACAGTTTTAATTGTGCCCGCAAGCGGGAATGCCAGTTCTACTTTTGTTTGCGGAACTACAATGCCCGAGGCTGTGACTTGGCTTGATGATGCTTCAGGTTGTAAGGCTGTGTCGATTGATACAGTGGGGATTGCGCTTGGTGTGGCTTGAGCGCCGCAAGCTGTGAAAGCGAGGGCGAATATACCGAGCAATACATATTGGAACTTCTTCATTTGTTAACTTCTCCGAGTGTTTATTTTGAATTACTATCTTTAACGATTAGACCATCTTGCAAGGTGACAACCCTGCTTGCGTATTTTATTACGCGGGGATCATGTGTAGCAAAGACAAAAGTAGCGCCTGTATCTTTGTTGAGCCTCTTCATGATCTCCATCACTTGCTCACCATTTTCGGTGTCGAGGTTTGCGGTCGGCTCATCAGCGAGGATTAGCTTAGGGTTGGTGGCAAGCGCACGGGCGATAGCGACGCGTTGTTGTTGTCCGCCTGAAAGTTGATCGGGTCGATGGTTTGCGCGTTTGCCCATATCGACTGCATCAAGCAATTCTAGTGTACGTTGCTTACGCTCCGCTGGATTCTTGCCGTTGAGTAAAAGAGGCATTTCAACATTTTCATAAGCAGTCAGTGTTGGGATGAGTGCAAAAAATTGAAATACAAAACCAATTGTTTCCTTGCGCAAATCTGCGCGTTGATTTCGATTTAAATTGGTGGTGTCTTTGCCATTAATCACTATTTTGCCGGATGATGGCTGGTCCAAACACCCGATGAGTTGTAAGAGAGTTGTCTTACCAGAACCTGAAGGACCTATCAGTGATGTGAATTCGCCATCGTTAATGATTATGCTTACTCCGTTTAAGGCGCGTGTTTCTACTTCGCCGATTTTATATTTGCGGGTGACGTCTGTTAGTTTTGCGACTTCCATGATATTTCTCCTTTATTGTGCGCCGTGCAAGGCTTCCACTGGCTCCATGCGGGAAGCCATTCGGGCTGGGTAGAGTGAAGCGAGTATGGTGATAATGAATGCAGTGACGATCAAGTTGACGGCAGAGTCAAGCGTCAGTTCAGTATAGATGCGGTCGTTGAGAAGCATATCGTTGCTCATGCCTAGGTCTCCAAAATACACGCCGACTTTGCTGTAGTAGGCAGAGATTGCCCAGCCGATTAACGAACCGAATGTTATTCCGCCCAGAGCAAGTAATGTTGCCTCTGCAAGAAATAGGGCAATAATTTGGCGTCCTTTCATGCCTATTGCAGTAAGAATGCCGATCTCACGTGTGCGTTCAAAGACAGACATGAGTAATGTATTGACGATCACAGTGGCAGTTACGCCAAGGATGATCAAGTTGAGTACCGTAAGATATGCGTTTGAGAAGTCGTTGATCAGTACAAGTAGTTCGTTTAATTCTTTCCACGTTTTAATTTGAAGTCCATTTCCTTGGATTGCACCTGCAACAGCATCTGCTTGTTCGCGGTCTTTTAAAAGAATGAAGATCATACTAGCATGATCAGCCGCGCCTGAAAAAGCCTGTGCCTTGGCGAGCGGCAGTAACACAACACTCTTATCGTATGAGGTTGTGCCCGTTGAAAAGATGCCGCGTATTGTGAATTTTTGTTTATCCACATTGCCTTCAGATGTATTTACCAGCAGTTCGAGTTGATCTCCTACTTTTAATCCCAAACTTTCTGCCAGCGGAGCGCCAATCACAATTCCTTCACGATCATCTGCGGTTAGAAATTCACCTGATATCAAGCCGTCTCGATAGGGGTCGTTTGCTGAAGAATCAGGGATGATACCCATAATTTGAACGCCAACTGATTCTTCTAACACTGATACGATTCCGCTTGCGAATAAGCGCGGAGTTGCCGCTTGAACTTGATCCATCGCTTCTATTTGCGCTGAAACTTGCTGCGGGTTCTCGATCAAATATTCCCAGGCGACGCTGAATTTATCAGGGTCGTACTCTGCATCCTTAACCTGCAGGTGCCCGGTGTTAAGGCGCAGGGTGGTTTCCATGGAACTGCGCATTTCACCTTGGAAGAAAGCTGCAATGAACATTAACAGGGCGGTCCCCATAGCAAGCGCCATTCCCGAAAGCAGTGTGCGGCGAAAATTCCGCCCTAAATTACGATATGCCATTTTGAAATAATTCATCATAAGATTTTCCTCCAAACCTGACAGGTTTTATATACCTGCACGAGTCTTTTTGGAAAGGTTCTGTGGAAACCCGTCAGGCTTTTTTACTAAACGTAATGCAGCGCCTCAGCCGGTTCACGCCTTGAGGCTTCTATCGCGGGATATAAGGCAGCTAGTGCAGAAATGACAGCAACTGTGACGGCATGTTGAAGTACTTTAAGCGGCACAATTTGAGTGTATATGCTGCCGTTAATTAAGGCGGTGTACTCAGTCAAATTGGCGAACTTACTATAGTTCATGCCTACCACACTGAAAATTCCATTGAGAGTTGTACCCAATGTTGCGCCGATGGCAGCGCCCATCACGCCAATCAGAATCCCTTCTAGTAAAAACAAAAGTGTGATCTCACGAGGCTTCAGTCCCAATGCGCCGATCACGCCAATCTCGCGTGTGCGTTCGAAAACTGCCATCATTAACAAATTGAGGATGCCGATGGCTGCAATCCCTAACATGAACACGCCAAGCACGCCCATCACACCTGTTTTCATATCCATGGTTTTTTTTAGGTCTGGGATACTGGTTTCCCAACTTGTTACTTCATAACCAGGCGCAGACTGATTGATAGCATTCATTACGCTTGTTTCTTGACCGATCTGCTTTAAGGACACAACTACTTCAGTAACTTGACCATCCAGACCAAATAATTGTTGTGCTTCGCTTAGTGACATATAAATTGTGTTTTTCTCGACTGAAGGTACGCCTACATCATAAATGCCGACGATGGTCATGGTGCGTTGACGGGTTTGCTCATGGATTGAACCGCCAACCATCGTGATGCGGTCGCCAACTTTTATATCCATGGCTATAGCGAGTCCTTGGCCAATCACGATCGAGTCACCATCGTCCGCTTTTAGATAACGTCCGTTTGAGATATTACTCGCTACAAGGGTGATCAAGCCTTCTTTTTCTGTTTCAACGCCAATGATAGAGACCGCAAACGCGCCGTCGCGGTTGGTTACTAACCCGCCTGTGACGATGCGTTTTGATGCAGCAATTACCTCAGACTGAGCTTCTGCAGTTTGAACGATGATATCTGGGTTAGTTATTGGTAATAACGGCTTCTTGCTGGACTTTTCACCGTAGCCGGGTGCGTGGATTTGAATGTTGCCTCCGAGCAGTTGAATGGCGTTACCATAAATAGCCTGCTCAAATCCGCCAATGAGTCCATCATAGAATACAAGTAGAGTCATTGTCACGCCCATGCCAATGGCGATTAAAAAAGTTCTGCGGCGTTGTCTCCAAA
The DNA here is from genome assembly GCA_009885945.1 of Anaerolineaceae bacterium. Taxonomy (GTDB): domain Bacteria; phylum Chloroflexota; class Anaerolineae; order Anaerolineales; family Villigracilaceae; genus VFJR01. The sequence continues at coordinate 27,834 of VFJR01000024.1, read as the reverse complement.
CGTTACGCCATGCCAAGCGTAGAAATAAAATCACGTTGTATTCCTTTCAATTCATTAAGGCAAATAAGATTGTTTTTTTCTGTTTATTATAGTACTCTTATTTTGAATTGCTATGCGGTTTTTTTAAAGGTATAATAATTTATGTAACCCGCTTCATAAAAGCGCGGATGTATGCAAAGTAGGAATATGCGCTTTGCATAATGTCAAGGTCAAGGCTGATTATAAAAAATCAACTTTGATACCGTATCTTTATTAAAAAAGGATTTCATCATGGGTTTCTTTAGTAAAATTCTCGATAAGCTAGGTATTAAAAAAGAAGCAGAGCCAACAGTTAAGCCAATGACAACTGCTCCTGCTGGAAAACCAGCAACGGCTTCTAAGCCAATGCCAGGTATGGCGCATGAACAAGGTAAGGATGCTGCTGCTTCAAAGCCTGTTGCGTCAGCCGCCGCTTCTATGTCTGAAGTAGATGTAGTCAAAAAATTGAACGGTCTCGCAGACGGCTCCGGTCTTGACTGGAAAGTCTCCATTGTAGATTTGCTCAAACTGTTGGATATTGATAGCAGCCGCGAAGCGCGCAATGAACTTGCCAAAGAACTTGGCTGCCCAGATGATTTGATGGGTGATTCTGCCAAGATGAATGTTTGGCTTCACAAAACAGTCTTAAAGAAGATCGCTGAAAACGGCGGCAATATCCCCGCTTCGCTTTTAGATTAATTTTTTTTTGTAAAACTACTCTTTACGCATTACGTAATACACATTACGTAATGCGTAATTTTTTAAGCATCAAATTGATCGCTAATCCCGCCCGCCAAAATGCCACTGCCGCCATGCCATGTGCTAGGACTGCAAACAAAGGCGGAGTTTCATTTGTGTAATATGTCCAACATTCGCGAGTTGTGCCCCATAGCTCAAGGAAATATCCGAGCCCTGTGCCTGCGATGAAGGTTAACAATGCATAACGATGATCTGTTGGCGTGAGGATCAGGAAGATGCATAACAGGGCGGCGACCCATGTATAGGATTTGTCGAATGTTGGGGAAACGAAGACCAGCATAAGGGTGAGGAAAGAGGCGAAGGTGATCCAGTATAAAATCTTAAACACAAAGGTCACAAAGGATTTTTCTTCGTAATACTTTGTGACCTTTGTAGTAAAAGAATTTAGAAATCTGGTAATGCGGTCAATGGATAAGCTGGCGATGGGCCAGGCGGGGATGATCCACAAGGGCGGGCGTTCGGCGGTGTAGTAATGCCATAGGTTGGTTTGTGTGCCCCATGATTCGATCACTAGCCCTCCGCACATACCTACGAAGATGATTAGTAAGTCTGTTTTAAGATTTGCGCGCGCCACGATGGTGATGGACATGAATAGAAACACGCCTAGTAAAAGCCAGTCCATGTAGAGCCACCACTTGCCGTTCCAATCTATGTACACGAGAACTTCTTCTGCAAGGGGCCACCAGATATAGGCAATTAATAAAATGGTTAATAAAAATCCGCTGAGTAATACCGATGAGTCGCGAGTCCAGAAGGGCTGTTTTTCCATACGGGGATTATAGCTGGAGAGTTAAATTAAAAACACACGAAGGTTTTCCTTCGTGTGTACTTGTTTACCTACTTATTTTTTTTCATTCCTCTTTCCTAGAAGGCGGGAACAATAATACTTCGCGGATGCTGTGCTTATCGGTCAGCACCATCACCAGGCGGTCAACACCCATGCCAAAGCCGCCGTTGGGGGGCATTCCATAGCGCATGGCGCGCAAGTAATCTTCATCCATTGGATGTTTTTCTTCTTCGTCATCGGCGTAGTCACGCCCCATTTCAAGGAAGCGTTGTTCCTGATCCAGCGGATCATTTAATTCAGTGAAGGCATTGCATAATTCAAAGCCAGCTAGATAGCCCTCAAAGCGTTCCACAGTCAGCGGGTCGCTGGGCATGGATTTTGCCAGCGGTGAAATATCGCGTGGATAGTTATATAGAAATGTTGGCTGAATCAAAGTTGGTTCTAAAAATTCGCCGACCAAAAAATCGATCAACTTGCCGCGCGGCGCTTTGGGGTCTGGCGTTTTATTAGGGTATTTTGCTTTGATTGCCCTGAATAATTCATCGGCGGTTTTATGTTGAGCAATGTCAATGGCGCTGGTATCCAAGATGCCTTGGCGCATTTCCACGCGTTTCCACGGCGGTTTGAAGTCCAACTCGTGTTCTCCAAACTTGACAGTGGTGGAGCCCGTTACTTTTTCTGCCACGAATGCCAGCATTTGTTCGGTCAGTTCCATTACTTGAAAGTAATCCGCGTAGGCGCAATAGAATTCAAGTTGGGTAAATTCGGGGTTATGTTTAAAAGAAACGCCTTCGTTGCGAAAGTCGCGTCCAATTTCGTAGACTCGCTCCAAGTTGCCAACCAGCAATCGTTTGAGATAAAGCTCAAATGAAATGCGCAGGTACATATCCTGATTCAGTTCGTTGTGATGAGTCTCAAATGGGCGCGCCGCTGCGCCTCCGTATAAAGGCTGTAAAATCGGCGTTTCCACTTCGAGAAAATCTTTTGAATCTAAAAATTCGCGCAAGGCTTTGATGATTGCGGCGCGTTTGCGGAAGGTTTCGCGCACTTGTGGGTTGACTGCCAAGTCGGCATATCGTTGACGCGCGCGTAGTTCTGGGTCTTCTAACCCGGCATGTCTCACAACAGTACCATCTTCAAGAGTCTCATCCTTTGCGGCGGGGAGCGGGCTGATCGATTTGGCAATCAGCTTGAAGTCGTGGACATGAAGCGTGGCTTCGCCCGTTTTGGTGCGCATCATCACGCCTTCCGCTTGGATAAAATCACCGAGATCAAACATCTTATTGAAGAAATCTACACGCGCTTGCGTTAATTCGTTCATGCGCAAAAAGAGTTGAATTTTTCCGTCAACATCTTCAATGTGCGTGAAAGAAAGTTTGCCCATTGCTCGGGTGGCACGAATTCGCCCAACCACAGTCGCTTTTAATTCACGGTTTTCTTTTTCTGCAATTTCAAACTCAGCGATGACTTGCGCGCTGGTATGCGTGCGGGTTGCGCGGGCAGGATACGCATCAATGCCCTCGGCGCGCAGTTCTTCCAGTTTTTCTAAACGGATCTTTTCAAGAGATGTGTATTCTGTCATAAGATATTCTTTCTTCTTTCTTTTTTAGCGAAGAGCTACACCAGAATGTTGCTGTAAATAAAAACAGCCCCGCGACTACAAGCGTGGGGCTGTAGGTCGCGTAAAATTTTAGCTTACTTTGAGAATCTTTACATTATAAGTGCCAGCAGGTACTTCAACTTTAACGGTTTCGCCAGCCTTATGGTTAAGGATGGCTTTGCCGATGGGGGATTCGTTGGAGATCTTGCCCGAGCGCGGGTTGGCTTCTACTGCGCCAACAATGATAAAGGTCTCGGCTTCGTAGTTGCCTTCTTTAATCGTCACCTTGGAACCAATCGAAATTATATCGTGACGCTTGCCCTTATGTTCATCTTCAATCACATGGGCAGAGGCAAGCAGGGCATCCAATTCCTGAATGCGCCCTTCTACAAAAGCCTGCTCATTTTTAGCGGCTTCATATTCGGCATTTTCAATCAGTTCCCCGCCTTCCATGGCTTCATGCAGGCGTTCGGCAACTTCTTGACGCTTAGCAGAACGTAAGTGTTCAAGTTCTACTTGAAGTTTTTTAAAGCCGTCTTTGGTTAGAAAATTAGTTGTCATAGGGTTCACCCTGTAAAAAAATATTTTGCATCCCGAAAGTAAGGGATGCAATGATTTTCATTCCATTGGTATTTTAAAGCCCGCTTAATATATCACGCTTTAAGAGCCAATACAAGCGCAATTTAATCATGAAACTTATTTATTAATATGATCTCCATCGAACAGCATCTGCATAATACGCGGAGCAATACCCGTTAGATCGTTCAAATCCGCGCTGAAAGCTGACCTTGCCTCCGAGGAGCCGATCAGTAAACAAGGCACCTGCGCCGCAGTATGCTTGCGCGTGGAGAGATCTTCCATGTTGCCATGATCTGATGTCAGCAAAATTAAGCCGTCTTCGTTTGACCAAGTTTCCAATAAACCCTGTAAAACCCCATCGAATGTTTCCAATTGATTAACAGCTGATTCCATATCCTGTTTGTGCCCTGCGTAATCGCTTGCCCAATATTCAAAAAAGGAGAAATCATATTGCTTGGCAAGTTCTCCAAGTTTATTGCCCGCAACTTTTGGCGTAAAAAGCGGCGCTTCCGGAAAGCCCAAAAATTCCTTCCAACCCGCGCCTGTGAAATCTGCTGAAAGAGCCCTGCCGGCAAAGTAATCTTCGTGTGTAAATAAGGGCAAGCCCGCATTTGTCACACCCATTGGAATAGAGGAGTAATTCCGCTTGCCTGATTCGATTCCTTCAAAATAGCGCGGGGGATAGGCATTTAGCAATGCGGCTTTTTTGACGGCTTGGGTAACTCTTGAAAAAACAGTGTCATTTAAATATTCAGCCACTTCTGGGTTGGGTTTCGGTCCGTAGTGATAGCCTAGCTTTTGCGGGATATTGATCCCAGTAATTAGAACGCCTTGCCCTGTTGCAGATTGAGGTAAACCGCTCACGCCAAGGTTTGCATCAATTGCCAGCAAAGAAGCAGATTCGCCAATGTAAGGCACAGCATCTACTGTAAGAGATTTGCCGCCGAGCAAAGAATTCAAGAAAGGCATCTTTGCCTTTGCAAATGGATTAATTTCTGGGTTAGGTTGGCTTAAGCCAATTCCATCGAGGAAGAGGAAAAGGATTTTCATCGTGTGCTATTCATGAAACGGAATCAATCATCAGCGTGGAAAGAGGCGGGCTTCAGCGAATTGATTCGCGTACCTTTTGGGCATCTAATCCGCCCACTTGGCGCCATAGTTCGTTTCCGTTTGCATCAAAAAAAATAAAAGTAGGTGTGGCTTGAAAGCCATACACTGGTGCAAGGTCTTTGCCAATTTGTTCTTGAATGTTAAGTCGAATAAAATGGATTTTACTGCCAAGTTCTTCTTCGAGCTCGTCAACGACGGGCTTAATCGCGGTACAACCCAGTCAATAAGGGGATTGAAATTCAAGCAATACCGGCAGACCAGCGCCGATCATGGCTTGCACTTCTTTTGCGTCGCCTGTCAGTATGGTTTGGCGCGGATGAAGAATGACCCAAGCTGTGATTAAGCCGATGACAATGACAGCAAAGGCAACATAATCATTCCATTTTGGATTACGTGTTAATAAAATAATTCCCGCTACTACTGCGAGCGCGAGCGCAACCCAAAAAAAGGAATACGCTCCAAAAAATAGACTCATTTGTCACTCCAAATAGATGATTGTTTACTTTGACAATTTATTTAAGTTTGTTTACAATCATTGAACTTGCACTCCCATCCCACATAACAAGGAAGGGTTTTATCATGAAAGAGTATACCACCGAGTTTTTACGGAACGTTGCGCTGGTCTCTCATGGCGGCGCGGGCAAAACAATGTTAGCGGAATCTTTCTTGCATGCAACGGGGGCAACTACACGACTTGGTAAGATTGAAGATGGAACGACGGTCTCAGACTATGATGATGAGGAACATCGTCGAAAAATATCGCTGTATGCAAGTGTCATCCCCATTGAACATCGTGATCATAAAATAAATATAATAGACGCGCCCGGTTACACGGACTTTATCGGAGAAACAATTTCCGCTTTGAGTGTAGCTGACGGCGCGATTATTTTAGTAGATGCTGTCGCTGGAATTGAAGTAGGCACTGAAATCGCCTGGCGCTATGCCGATGAGTTTAATCTGCCGCGCTTCTTTGTGATCAATAAAATGGATCGCGATAATGCGGATTTTGAAACGATTTATACTGCGCTAGATGAATTTGTGCATGCGCACGGCAAGCGCGCTATTAAAGTTCATCTTCCGATTGGCGCTAAACATGATTTTAAAGGGGTCGTTGATATTATCGGCATGAAGGCTTATATGGGCAATGGCAAAACTATTGCTGATATTCCCGCTGATTTAAAAGAAGCCGCTGAAAAAGCTCACTTTGCAATGGTAGAAGCCGCCGCAGAGGGGGAAGATGAGCTGATGGAAAAATATCTCGAAAACGGCTCACTGACCGACGCGGAGATGGTGCGCGGTTTAGAGGACGTTGTCTACGCTGGAAGTTTTGTGCCGATCTTCTGCGCCGCGGGTGGGCATGAAGTGGGTGCGATTGCCCTGCTCAATGACATTATTGATTTGATGCCTTCTCCATTAAATGCACCCAAGCGCATGGCTCAAGGAAAAAATGGCGAAGAGACTCTTGAGCCATCTGATAACGAACCTCTAGCCGCTTATGTTTGGAAGACCACCGCAGACCCATTTGTGGGCAAGGTCACATATTTCCGTTTGTATTCTGGCTCCCTTCAAGGCGATGCGCATGTTTGGAATCAAAACAAAGGTGCGGATGAACGTATGTCTGGTTTACATTTTCAGCGTGGCAAAGAAGCGATTCCTGCAAAGGTAATTCACGCTGGAGATATCGCCGCTGTTTCAAAGTTAACTTCAACGTCCACAAAAGATACATTCTGCGACAAAAATCATTCGCTAACGATTGCTGCGCCTAGTTTCCCTGCGGCGTTATATCGTGTGGCGATCACGCCCAAGACTCAAGCAGATGCAGCAAAGATATCACCAACATTGACGCGTTTATGCGAAGAAGATATGACCCTTATATGGGAGAACGATAAGATCACTCATGAAACTGTGTTGCAAGGCATGGGTGATCAGCACATTGATGTAGCCTTGCATCGCGCTCAGGCAAAATTTCAAGTTGGTTTGGCAACGCATGAACCGCGTATTCCTTATCGTGAGGGCATTACACGCAAAGCCAGCGGGCAGTATCGTCATAAGAAACAATCGGGCGGTTCAGGTCAATTTGGCGAAGTGCAGTTACGTATTGAACCTTATCATGATGGCGATTTTGCATTTGAAGATGAACTTGTGGGCATGAACCTTTCCAAGTCTTATTTGCCTCCTATTGAAAAAGGCATCAAAGCGATGATGGAACATGGCGCTTTTGCGGGCTACCCTATGAGCAATGTAAAAGTGATTGTCTTTGACGGCAAAGAACATGAAGTAGATTCGAAACCCGTGGCTTTTGAAATTGCCGGGCGCGAGGCATTCAAAATTGCAGTGCATGAAGCAGGTCCCGTTTTATTTGAGCCGATTATGAATGTGCGTGTGACTGTTCCTGACGCAAACATGGGCGATGTGATGGGCGATCTTAACACCCGCCGCGGACGTGTGCAAGGCACAGACGCAGAACGCGGAAATACTGTCATCGTGGCAAATGTTCCTATGGCGGAGATGACACGTTATACAACTCAGCTTCGTTCTATTACAGGCGGGCGCGGCTACTTCACTATGCAATTAGATCATTATGATGCAGTTCCACCTCATGTGGCGGCGCCGATCATTGAAGCGCACAAGAAGGAAATGGAAGCAAAGAAAGACGAGTAAGAGTAGACTCTGTGGTTTGAAATATAAAAAGTCCCTTCTGCACAGAAGGGACTTTTTGATTTAGCGCATACTATCGCGGAAGGTCTTGAGCATAATGGATGCTCGCGTGGGATTCTCGCGATAAATACTCGCTGTAAATTCATCTTGTAAAAATTGACTATACCCCGGCTCGTTCTTGATGGCTGAACTATCCAAATTCTGAAAATCCATTCCCCAAGAAGGAAATTGACGCGTCTGTGTTTGTTCTCTGGAAATAACAGTCACATCTTTGTGGCGGGGATCAGTTTTAATCTTTTCATATAAGGCGTTCACAACTTCATCATCGCCTTCAAGTACCTGTATGAAGTTGCCGCCTTTATACAGTAAAAGCCCCGTAACTTCTTTGGCTGAATTATTCTCGTTGCTTTTCTTCAAAATTGCCAGTAATTCCTGATCGTTCAAGAGTTTTACAGAACTGCTTACGTAAATGAGAGAGAGCATACTATTTTTTTCCTTTAGAAATATTATTTTTAAATTATTATAACCTTTGTTTACCCAACGCATAAATACATCCAAATTTGCCTATGGTTGATGTATTAATTTATCTTGGTAGACCGTTGACTTTCACTTGCTTGTCTATGCTCTTATTCCTATATGTAAGGAATTATTTATTCTGTTTTAGAATTTCTATAGTTGCTCGGAATGCAAGTTGAGGTAAATTATTGCGCGCAAACCACCCTGCTTGATCTGCGTCATCCGCGGCGATTAATTCTCCTGAAACATATTCTGCCAAATAAGCGATCACAAAATCTGCGCCGCGCTGATGTTCCTGACCGGCGATTACATTCAAAACACGCGTCACGCGCACGCTCAAGCCTGTTTCTTCCAAACATTCGCGCGCCGCCGCCTTAGCCGGATCCTCTCCGCCATTGACGAAGCCTGCTGGCAAGGTCCACAATCCGCGAAAGGGTTCGTTGGCGCGGCGCACAAGTAATACTTTGCCATCTTGTTCCACCAAAACTGCGGCGGCTACTTTTGGGTCTGTGAAGTGCATCCATCTACAAGATGGACAAACTGCACGTTCTTTCCCAAACGCATATTCGTAATGTACAGCAGTTCCACAAAGAGGGCAGAATTTAATGTTTTGATTGATCGGCATACTATAGATAACCCCAATTGGAATGAAATGATGTAGGGCGAGATGTTATCTTCGTAGCTACTCAGCCATGTCTTTGCGAGGCGGGCTTTTGCTCTTCCCACCGAAGCAATCCCCAGTCATTATGAGACTGCTTCGGCAAGACCAAGAGCGCCTCGCAGCGACATGATTGATAGGCTGAGTAGTTACTTATCTTCGACCTATTGTTTATTAAATTTTCTATCTGCCACCACACGCGAAATCCATGCGATTGTGCCAGATAAAATGGCAATAATAATCAAGCCAAGTTGCCAAGTATCAGGGATAGGCGCTGGAGCGGGTTCTTCAACGGGTGGTACGAAGCCGTCATCGCCACCAGCAGGTTGAGAGTTGTTGAGCGGGGAAATCTCAGTAGGTTGAATGCCTAGCTTGGAAGATGATTCCATTGAGGGGGCTTCGGTAGCGGGCGCAGAATCTGCTTGCATTAAAGAAGGCGCTTCTGTTGCGGCGGCTTCTGGCGCTAAAGCGGATTCTGCTGCGCTGCTTGTATCGCAGGAATCACAACCGCCGCCTGAGCCGTATACGGGAACTACAGTAGTGCGTGACATTACAAGAGGAACGGTAAAATTTGTCGCATAAGTAAAGATCAAAAGGAATGTTGCAAAGACAGAAGCAAATCGAAATGTGGGATATGAACGAGGCAACGGAGATTTGAGTCCTGCCATTTTGCGGGTTAATATAAAATTGCGCGGGGCTCGTCGGCTGGGCAGTTTGCGGAGCAAGGCTCGGGTGTTGGATAAATCTTGTAACACGGCACCAAGTTCGGGGTCAGATTGGATGCGTGATTCAAGTCGCGCAGAATCAGACGAATCAAGTTGATCATCAAGATAAGCAGAGAGCAGTTCAATATCACGGAAGGTGTTTTTCATTTTTCGTCTCCATCTAGACGAAATGATTCGGGTAAAAGTTCCTCAAAGCTGCGCAGACACTCGCGCAATTTTAAACGCGCGCGCGCAAGCCTGCTTTTAATGGTGCCAAGCGGCACACGGGCGGCTTGTGCCACTTCACTGTAGTCCATTCCTTGAACATCAGCCAGCACGACGACTGTGCGGAAGTCAGTTGGCAGGGCATTGAGGCAATGTTGAATGGCGTGTTCGAGTTCATCGGCTTCCATTTGTTGTGATGGACTCATGCTGGGGTCTGCCAGCCAGCGCGGAGATTCGATTTCATCTCCATCGTCAGTATCAGGTTCGAGCGGGGTGGTGGGGCGGCGTTTTTGGCGGCGCAGTTCATCATAACAAGCATTTGTAACAGTACGCATCAGCCAGGCTTTGAAGGAACCGCCGCGAAATGAATTGATGTGTTTGAAAGCAGAAAGGAATGCATCCTGCGAAGCGTCTGCGGCGCGCTCATCATCACCAAGGATTCTTACAGCCGTGTTGAAGACGCTGTTTTGATACGTGAGGATCAGTGTATTGAAGGCGTCGAGGTTGCCTTGTTGTGCGTCTTGGATTAATGCTTGTTCGTCCATGCTGTGAATTATAAGCGGGAAATTTGTTTTAGATTTATTTAAATTTTTTGCCACTGAGACACAGAGTCACGGAGAAAAAAAATAAGTAGAAAGCGCTCCCGATTTCTCAGAAGCGCTTTTCACTTTCTACTTTCTATTTCTCTACTTTTATAGCCCAGCCGCTTTCTTCAAAGCCTCAGCCTTATCAGTTTTTTCCCATGGGAATTCAATATCATCGCGTCCAAAGTGACCGTAAGCGGCAGTCTTACGGTAAATGGGGCGTCGCAAATCCAAGTCGCGAATGAGCGCGCCGGGGCGCAAATCAAAATGTTCGCTGATTAATTTTCCAATCTTTGCATCGTCAATTTTTGCAGTGCCAAAAGTTTCTACATTGACTGAGAGCGGATGTGCAACACCAATGGCGTATGCAACCTGAACTTCTACGCGGTCAGCTAAGCCGGCGGCTACAATATTCTTTGCCACATAGCGTGCCGCGTACGCCGCAGAACGATCTACCTTTGTTGGATCTTTGCCCGAGAAGGCGCCGCCGCCATGACGACCCATGCCGCCATAGGTATCAACGATGATCTTGCGTCCGGTCAGGCCGGCATCGCCCATAGGACCGCCCACTACAAAGCGCCCAGTGGGGTTCACGAAGATCTTGAGATCTTTGTCTACCAATTCTTTTGGTAAAACAGGATTGATGATGTGCTCAATGACACCTTTGCGAATATCTTCCTGTGATACTTCAGGCGAATGTTGAGTGGAGATCAAAACGGTATCAATTCGTTTGGGTTTGCCCATCGAATACTCGACAGTGACTTGACTCTTTGCATCGGGACGTAACCAAGAAAGTGTGCCATTTTTGCGCACTTCACTTTGGCGGCGGCTGAGTTTGTGTGCCAAGTAAATAGGCAAAGGCAAAAGGGTGGGGGTTTCGTTACAAGCGTATCCAAACATCATGCCCTGATCACCTGCGCCAATTGATTCAACTTCAGCGTCAGACATTTTGTGCCCATCGCGAGTCTCAAGCGCTTGGTTGACGCCCATGGCAATATCGCCAGATTGTTTGGCAATTGCCACCAATACGCCGCAGGTTGTGCCGTCAAAACCTTTGTCGCTTGAGTCATATCCAATTTCATTAATAACTTTACGTACCAATTCATCATAGTTAAAAACTGCGTTAGTGGTGATTTCTCCCAGCAACATGACAAAGCCAGTTTTTACAGCCGTTTCACAAGCCACACGCGAGCGCGGGTCTTGTTCCAAACAAGCATCCAACACCGCGTCTGAGATTTGGTCACAAATCTTGTCCGGGTGTCCTTCTGTCACCGATTCTGAGGTGAACATCAGGCTAGGTGAAGACATAAACGTATTACTCATTATTTTTTCTCCTTTAAGAAAATAAAATTGCCCATTCGTTATACTGAAAGGGCAATCTAAATGTAAATCTTGTATACCCTCTCATCTACCAGAAACATCCTCCGTCGGAATTGGCACCGTGTTAACGAAAAATCGCTAACTGGTTGTCGAGGCATCGCAGGGCCGTTCCCTCCGCCTCTCTGTATAAGAGTGCCGTATTAGGGCTATTGAATTGTTTTGGGATAATACCATAGGATATTAGATGCGTAAAGAAAAACCGCTTCGCGCCTAACGAGATTGTTGATTCAGATTAAGGAAGTTTCTCTCGCTTTGGCATTTGCCTACTCAATGCATATTCTCGTCAACGATTCGCCTGTTTCTAGATCACAACCTGCGCTTTGGTTTTGCTCCAGTAAAAGATCATTATATAAATGAGAGAGAGTTGCCGCACCAATACCTATTGACTTTAGGTATGCAAAAGCCTGTACGCTCGTATCAATATCCTGCGATTCGGGTGTGTTGCGAACATGCATTTGCACAATATCCCCATTTTTACCTTTGCGGATTGCATTCATAACTATATCAACTTGTCCGCCGCCGCCAATAGAAAATAATGTTGAGACCAAGCCGCGTTCCACACAAAGGATGTTCATTGGAGTGCTAATGATGTCGTAGGGAGGTCTAACGAAATGTGTGGGATATGGATTGCCCAGTACCTGAGTTAATGCGCCAGACCATTTATCAAAGTCTTCCAGCACGCCAAGCGGTGACATGACACCTAAATTAATATGATCGAATGTATGGTATCCAATTTCATGTCCTTTTTCTACAAAGCGCTTCCAAATGCCGTTGTCTTTTTCTTCAATGGATAATAATGCTGCGCCAACAGGAAAGAGCGTTATTTTGAAATCAGGATATTGATCCAGCAAATTCTCAAGATCATGTAATTCTTTGATCTTGTAGCAGTCGTCGTAGGTGAATGACATATATTCATGCCTCCGACTGCCATGCCAGAGTATAGGCGCGGATGGATATTCATTTTGCAGAGGCGCAAACTTCGCTAAAGCGGTGGTTAAAAGAGAAACCCCACTTAATTTTAAAAAATCTCTACGTGAAAATTGTTTCATGGTTAAGTTTAATTATCCGTAATTGAGCAGGTCATTGAATTAGATCAAGCGCTACTTGGGCATCATAATAACCCGGGTGTACATCCAGCGCTTTGTTCCAATTATTGCGCGCGCCCTCAATGTCACCCAGGCGGTATAAGCCGTATCCATGCCATAAAAGCGCTTCTTCAGAGTAATTGCCGTTGATCGGCTTGTAGGTTGCTTCGGTAATTTCTAGAAGGTATTCAATGCGGTTTGTATTGAAGTAGGCAAAGAATGGACTAAATTGATAGCGAGTCATACGCTGCGGTAAGCCGAGCGTAATAGCTTTGTCGAAAGCTTGCGCGGCTTCTTCGTAGCGTTCAAAATAAACAAGATTACTGCCAAGGTTAAACCATGCGAAGGCATCATCTGGCGTGGATATTGTGACGGCTTCAGTATTCTTTAACGCTTTTTCGCGGTTTTTATCTGCATCCCAGTCGTCGCCTAAAATGGAAATAATGTCAGGTTCGTTTTCAGTAAGGTAAACGATCATATACATATAATTAAATGGTTTCCAATCATTCATTATTTTTTCATAGCTTATTTTTTTATCTGGTCCTCGTAAAGGGTCTTGCGCAATGAAAACTTGTTGTGCCTCGTCATAGCCTGTGATCAACAAATAGTGTGCAGACCAGCGATCGTCGTTGGGTCCTAAACCGTCGCTGGGCTCTAATTGCGTTGCAGATTCTATGATGACAGGATGATTTTTTGCAAGCAGTCGTTTTAACAAATCTAGATTGCCGTTAACACGAAACTCTGCGCTCATCAAACCGAGCGAGCGAACATAGTCTCGTAGTTCATCGGGATTTACATTTCTGTCTTGGGGTTTAGGTTTTACAACTTTATCTATATTTCCTTGATTAATATCCCAGCCGAGCATGCGCAGGGTCATTGCCAGAGTGGCAGGTCCGCAGTTGTTCATGGTTTGCGGTTCCCATTGAGGCGAGGGCAGTGTTACTTGAGCGGGTAATGGTTCAAGCGTGGGTGTGGATGTTGAGGTGGCAATCAAGGTTTGGGTTGGTGGAGCAATTGTCGGGGAGATAGAAGCGGGAACAGTCGGTGTGACCGGCACGGGTGTTGGTAATTGTTCCAGTGGATTTATCTGACTGTAAAAATAGGAACTCCATACTTCATAGCGCCATGCAAAACGATTCTTAAAGTAGGGCACCTGTAAAAGTAAAATCGCCAGCAAGATCATTCCTGCTAGCGAGAGTAAGATGGTTGCAGCTCGCTTGGACATGCGTGCGAGTTTACCATAATTGATTTTACGATTTGTTTTCCCAATTCTTTACATTTTCTAATAATCGTTGAATGGAATGTAAGTTGGAGATTGGCACTGCCAGATTTTTGGTGCGAGTTTGATCATATTGAAAGACGCGTGCGCCGGGTTGAATGAGTTGTGCATGGCGGCGAAACTCTTCGCGTTTGAGATACCCTGTTAGATAGATGTCCATGCCGTGTAGGTGTATGTTGTGCCAGTTGTTGGAATGGATAATGTAGGTTTCTTTTTGATGAGGGCTGTGCATGCCCAGCCGTGCAGAAGGAAATGTTTTGGCGTGCAGAGATGTGATGGCGAAAAAATATTCTTCGAGTTGAATGCGCGTGCTTGGCATCAGTTTGAGAATATGGGTGATGAATTCTCGATTTTCATTTTGCCCATGAACTTCAAGCAAAATGGGCTGTTCTGATTCGGATTTAAATATAATCGGATTTAAGGGTTTCCAATTCTTTGGTTTGCGCCATTCATCCGGTAGTACATGAATTAGATAATGAGCTTGATGGCTGGTGATTATTTTTTTAATATCCTCTTGGGAAGATGCAAATAAGCCTGTGATAAATGCAAAGAGATAAATGTCTTCGTTGCTGTGACCTTCTGCGCTGTATTGATCTAAGGGCACCAGCGCGGGGGCTTTTAGCAGGATGGCGGGATCGTTGTGGATTTGAGTGATCTGTTCACGGTAAGTGATTAGGAATGATTTGATATCACAGCGATGCCCGCCTAATGAAACATCATAACGGTCGGGGTCGCTGAATGGGGCTGCGCCTTTGATCTCAAAGGAAATATTTTGTTCGGTGAGGTAGTGCCGAAAGGAAAGTTCCACGGCGATGGCAGACACAATGCGGCGCAGGCGTTCGTAGGGAGACCCGCTAGCACGATTATAGCTGTAGAGTAGTGTTCGAAGGGCAAATGCAATGCCCCCGTCAGTGAGGTCTGGGGTGTAGGGCAGGTGGATGAGCTGGGAAGCGGAGAGCATGAGGAGGAAAAGGATGAATTATGAAGGATGAAAGGATGAAAAAAGGAAAAACGAAGGTTGTTTAATTTTTAAATTCATCCTTCATCCTTTTGCCTTCATCATTTGTTCGTCATTCCTGAATTGTAAGCAATAATGATGAAAGGTGTTGCTGACCCAGGCGCTGCCCATGCCGAAGGGAGCTAAAGGCTGGTTGTCTTGCATCCATATTTTTTCGTCTTTGAGGGTGTAGGTTTTGCCAAGCTCGCGGGAGATATCCCAGGCGAGGGGGTAAATTTTGCCGCCTTTTTTTACATTCTTGACGATGATGGTTAGATAGGCTTTTTCTTTGAGCAGGGGCTTTAAGCCTGTGTAGATGTTGATCAGCGATTCTAGGAATTTTTCGTAATCGTGAATGTTGCCGACATCTTTGGGGTTGTCTGAGTAAAAGACATCCAGCGTGGATGTGTCGCGGCGTTTTTTTTGATTCTCGGCGCCTTTTGCGTGGAGCATATCCCAGTAGGGCGGGGAGGTAAAGACATAGTCGAAGATAGGGGAGTTGAAGGTAGAAGGTTGAAGGTCTGAGGCGTTTGCGGCATCCATATTAAATACCTCGGACTTTAGACCTTTGACTTGTTCACCTAAGAGCTCGCGTTCTTCATTGATAAGTTGTTTTGCAATACTTGCATATTTGGGGTTGAGTTCAATGCCATAGCTATTGCGCCCAGAACGTAGTGCGGCAATCACGGTTGAGCCTGTGCCTGCCATTGGGTCCAGCACTGTTTGCCCTTTTTTTGTGAAGAACTCGATAAACTCCTGCGCCATTGTTTCTGGAAATTTGGCGGGATGCACTAAGGCTCCTTTTTTGCGCGGAGGCGGGTTATGAATGAACCATGACTTTTGGAACTTTAACCAAGTTTTGTTATCGAGGTCATTGAGTTTGTTTGGCGGCATGTAGTAAGTATAAGATATAAGGATGAATTATGAAGGATGAAAAAAGGATGAAAAGAAAAGGATGAATTATGAAAAGAAGAAAGATGAAAGAGGTAAGAAGAAGTGATAGTGTTTGTTCAAATCGTAAATCGTAAATCGTAAATCGTAAATCGTAAATCGTAAATCGTAAATCGTAAATCGTAAATCGTAATTATGGTCTTGGTGTTCTGGTGGGCGGGCTGAGGGTGATTTCTTGGATAATGAGATCTGTAAAGCTAATTGTAACGGGCGTATCTTTACTGGCGGCGTGGACGAATACGCCGATTGTGCCTGACGAATAGTTTTGGTCAACAATGCTGAATTGAAAATGTCCATTAAGGAAGAGGCGCATTTCGTTGCCAAGCGCCCAGACGCCGATGGTTACTTCGCCAGGTGCGCCGCGTGGAACATCCGCGCTGTAGACAGATTCCTGGAGCGGGTGTTTTTCGTTGACGCTGATTCTTTCGGCGTGCGCTTGTCCGTTGCAAGAAAGTGCAAAACGATAATATGCTACCGCGTTGGCGCGGACGAGGAATCCATATTCGTCGTCGTTGCGGCAGAGATGTGCGCGGGCAGTGATCTCGGCGTAGAAATTATTGATAGCAAGACCTTGCCTGAGGTTGATGTAATAAATATTGGGTTGCACTGAAATATTTAGCGCATTATCCGCCAGCGATGCATATGCATCTTCGGATGTGGCAGAATTCCATAACTGCGGCTTAGTAAAATTATCAGTGATGAAGGCACTGCCGAGGCCGGGGCGCATCTCTGGGGTGGCGGTGTAGGTGGAAAAGGTTTGGGGGGAGGGCGTGATCGAAACGGGAAACCAGATTACGGTTGAGGAGGGAAGCGGGGTAACTGTCTTGGTCAGAAAAGCAAGTGAAGAAGAATCCCGTTGTGCGCAGGCTGTGAGTGTGAATCCTATTAAAAGAAAGAGAAGAAGCTTTTTGAAAACCATGATTGTTGCCCGCAAGTGTTGTAAAATAATGCTGTTCACATTCTAGCATAAAGGAGTTAAGCATGACTGATAAACTCGTGCTGGTCACGGGGGCGAGCGGCGAAATTGGGCAGGCATTGGTGCAAAAACTTGCGCAGCGTGGCGGATATAAAATTGTTACTGCTGATTTTGCAAATTTGCCCGATGTGATCAAACCTATGTCTGTGGAACATGTGCAGGGGGATTTGGTATATAAAATAAAAACTTTTTATGATTATGATTTTGACGTGATCTTTCATTTAGCCGCGTCACTTTCTTCAAAAGCGGAGGTGGCAACTGAAGATGCGCACCGCATTAATGTAGAGGGCACAATGCAGCTGCTGATGATGGCGGCATATCGCGCCGAGAAATATTCTAAGCCGATAAAATTTTTATTCCCAAGTTCGATTGCGGTGTATGGCATGGGAGATGTTGAAACAAAACGCCGCGCTGATTCTGTTAAAGAGGATGAATATAATTCACCGCATACCATGTATGGTTGTAATAAATTGTATTGTGAAAAACTGGGTGTGTATTACAGTAAGTTCTATGGGCAAAAACATTTAGATGTAAATCCGCCAACTATGTTGGATTTTCGTTCACTGCGATTCCCGGGGTTGATCAGCGCATTTACCGTACCGAGTGGCGGCACCAGTGATTATGGTCCTGAGATGCTGCACGCCGCGGCGCAGAATAAAGCCTATGCCTGTTTTGTGCGCGAAGATTCGAAAATATCTTTTATGGCAATGCCGGATGCGATCAAGTCATTGATGATGTTGATGGATGCGCCGCGCGAGTCACTTTCGAGCAATGTATATAATGTCGCCGCTTTTGCATTAACTGCTGCGCAATTCCGTGATCGGGCTGTGAACGCTTTTAAGAATGCAAAAATAAATTTTGAGCCAAACCCGCGCCGCCAAGGGATTGTGGATTCGTGGCCCGCAGATGTAAATGATGCGTTAGCGCGCGCTGATTGGGGTTGGAAGCCTGATTATGATGTAGATGCTTTCTTTGATGATTATTTTTTGCCTGAGATACGCAAGAGATATGGAAAGTAATGCGTAATACGTAATGTGTAAGGGTAATCAGTGCGAAAATTACGCTTGTGCAAATCCTGATATAATCCCGCCGATGAATATAAAAAGAGTAATATTTTTTGTCATATTAATAAGTTTGTTTGTTGTAGGTGTTTCGCTGCCTGCCAAGCGTGCAACTGCGCTGCAACAAATTGTCACACCTACTGCTGGACCGGATGGGCGCATTATTTATATTGTAGTGCCGGGCGATAATTGTTTTGTGGTCGCCGCAAAAAATTCAATTACTCAAGAACAATTGCGTGCATTTAATACCAAGCTGGATAAAGATTGCACAATTTCAATAGGACAGGAATTATTGATCGGTTTGGTGGGTCCTGCGGCAGGCACGCCTACGCCGGGTGCATCTCCCACTCCCTTGCCGCCTACATTAACTCCTACGCCATTTGTCGGTACTACAGAAGTGTGTATCCTTTTGTTTAATGATATTAATGGCAATTCGTTACGTGAGGATACTGAGCTTGCGATTGAAGGCGGCGCAATCAGTGTTACTGAAAATAACGGAAAATTTTCCCAGACACAAAATACTGTTATTAATTCTGATCCTGATGCGTATCAAGGAATTTGTTTTAGTGATGTGCCCGAAGGAAATTACACAGTGAGTGCGGCAATCCCTGATGGCTATAACCCAACCATCGATACAAGTTACCGTCTCGATGTGCTTGAAGGGCAAAGCGCATTTGTGGACTTTGGCGCCCAGTCTAAAGAAACAACTGTTACAACGACCAGTGACGAAAATGCTGGCAAGTCGCCTTTTCTTGGATTTATAGGGTTATTATTTTTACTGGGTGGGGCGGGCTTGGGATATTATGCTTGGCGTTCTGGCAGACCCGAAAGTAAACTAAGCGGCGGCGGGATGTTAAGGAAATAAAAGGTTAATTGATTTTAATTAAAGTGGCTGTCACTGGTAAAGTAACAGCCACTTATTTTTTAACCCATTGGGTGCTTCATCATTTGTCCACCAAGCAAATGCACATGCAGGTGAAAAACAGTTTGTCCGCCATTTACGCCTGTGTTTGTGATAAGGCGATAGCCATCTTTTTCGATTTCTTCGTCTTGCGCGATTTTGCGTGCCACTGTGAAGATGTGACCCATCAACGCTTCATCCTCGACCTCCAGCCTGCTGACTGCTTCGATATGCTTGTTCGGCACGATCAGGATATGTGTCGGCGCGGCAGGATGAATGTCGCGAAAAGCAGTCACTCTTTCATCTTGATATACAAGCTCTGCCTTCATTTCGTTGGATGCGATCTTGCAAAAAATACAATCAGACATGTTGTAATATCTCCTAAAAAGCGAATGGATGAAAGCCCTAAGGAACAAGGGCAGGTATGGATCCAAGTGTTGGCGCGCAAACGATATCATAATATTCCAATTCAATAGATTTATTTTGTTCGGCATACTTCGCGGCTTCGTTGCCAATAGCGCGCACAACGTCAATGTTTTGCTCTATTTGATAAGGCCAATAGCGTGGAATAACCATCAGCGGATCATTGACATAGCCTTCAGGTAAATAGGCGGGGCGCTGCGGGTCTGCTTGATCTGCAAGCGGCACCCAGTTGAACATGACTGGTCCGCGCGGATTAATGCTAAAGCCAAGCCGGTATCCATATTGGCGGGCATATTGCACGGGGCGCAGCCCAAATCCGCCGCCAGGCCAGATAATGGCAACAGGCGTTTTGTTAAAATTTTGGCGTAAATCCTGAATTGATTTTTCAAATTCGCCTTTAATAAATTCATCAGGTGACGAGTCACTCATGGGGGTGTTGTGAATATACCCATGTGATTGATGATCTACCCAGCCCTCTTGTTCTAGCGCTACGTTGGCAGGCAAGACCTCGTTTCTTATGCTGTCTTCAAAACTGATCCAAGCATTTACCACGGGCCAACCCCATTGGATAAAATTATCTCGAAAATGGTCGTTGAAATTATCTCCGCTTTTTCTATCATCTTGAATCAAAATGACAGAACGTTGTGGAATTTTGGCGTTATGTTCCATAAAGTCAGCCATTTGTGCAGCGCTAATGGCTTCAAAGCCGAGGTCTTTTAAGTCGCGCATTGCCTTTTTAAAATCATTTGCCCACATTCCGTCTGTTTTAACATCCGCTTTTTCACGGTTAATGCCATGCAGCATAATTGCCATCACAATGGTACCGGGCGCGGCGTTGTTTGGATTCCACTTGTCTGCAAGATACTGGCAGGTATCCTTAACGTATGTATGCGGAGTATCCAATGCGGCTAGCGCACTTGAGATATAAGGCGCGGGTAAGGAAGGCGGAGTGCGCGGAATGGTTGCGGTGGGGATAGGTGTATCGGTAATGACAGGTGTAGCGCTTGGTTGGTTTATTTGTGCAAGAGCTGTTTCAAATGCTTGTGTCATAAAGACATTTGGGTCTGTAGTTGTAGCCGCTGCAGGCTGGCAAGATGCTAGTAAATTGGCAAGCAAGCCAAAGGTTAAGACATGATGCGTAATGCGTGATGCGTAAGATATTTTCATATCTAAATTCTACTCGAAAAAAAAGAGGCGTCTGCATTTTGCAAACGCCTCACTGATTACTGATTACTGATTACTGATTACTGATCTACTCATCACTTTTTCCTGAAATAAATGCTTCCACTTTATCTCTGCATTCATCATCGCGGAATTGTTTGGGCGGCGTCTTGAAGAAGTAGGAGGATGGTCCAATGATAGGACCTGCCAGTTCGCGGTCAAGTGCAATTTTTGCGCAGCGCACCGCATCAATGATGACACCGGCAGAATTGGGGCTGTCCCACACTTCAAGTTTTAATTCCAAGTTGAGCGGCACATCGCCAAAGGTTGTGCCTTCCATGCGAATGTAACACCACTTGCGGTCAGTTAACCAAGGCACATGGTCGCTGGGACCTACGTGTACGTTCTTTGGATCTATTTCGTAGGGAATCATACTGGTGACCGCGTTGGTCTTGGAAATCTTTTTGCTTTCAAGGCGTTCCCGTTCCAGCATGTTGAGGAAATCTGTATTGCCGCCGAAGTTGAGTTGATAGGTGCGGTCAATTTTTACGCCGCGATCTACAAATAAGCTGGTCAGCACTCGATGAACAATCGTTGCGCCGACTTGTGATTTGATATCGTCGCCCAGAATCGGCAAGCCCGCATCTGCAAATCGTTTGCCCCAGTATTCAGAGGATGCGATGAAAACTGGAATACCGTTGACGAACGCGCAGCCTGCTTCAATAATTTGTTCCACATACCATTTGGTTGCCATCTCCGAGCCGACAGGCAAGAAGTTGACCACTACATCTGTTTTTGTTTCTTTTAGTAATTTGACAATATCAGCAGTGGAGCCGGGTGCTTTTTCAATGATCTGGCTGAGATATTTACCTAGCCCATCATGAGTCATACCGCGCACGACGGGTGCGTTTAGTTTTGGCACATCACAAAATTTATAGGTGTTGTTGGGTTCAGCAAAAATAGCTTCGCTGAGGTCTTTGCCTACCTTGGTCACATTAACATCAATGCCCATGGTGAATTCAATATCACGAATATGATAGCCGCCCACGCTGGCATGCATAATGCCTGGGATGACATCATTCTCTTTGGCATTTTTATAGAATTGAACACCTTGCACCAGTGAGGAAGCGCAATTTCCAACGCCGATGATCGCAACACGTACTTTTTTATTTGCCATGCAAAATCTCCTAAGTTGAGTTTTTCAAAGATTCGAAGCCTTTGAATGAGTCTTTCTTACTTTAGATTATTGGCACTTATCAAAGGTTTTCATTATTTAGGATAAAGTCTATTGTTGTATAATTCTACTATCATGATACAGGAACAATTAACCAGGTTTCAAAAGTTGTTTAAAGCCATCAAGGAGCTTAATAATAGCGGCGACTCTGATTCGTATTTACAGAGTATTCTTTCTCATGCGGTAGACTTGACGGAAACTGAAACAGCTTCTATTTTGGCATATAACCCTGCAACCCGTGATTTGCGCTTTGTGGTGGTGCCTTGGTTTCATCGCGACGCTTTGAAAGGGGAGAAGGTTCCATTAGAAGGCAGTGCGGCGGGCAAGGTGATTCGCGAAAACAAGCCGCTGATTCTTTCTGATACGCGTCACAACAAAAGTCACTTTGATGAATCGGATCGTTTGAGCAATTTCCAAACACAATCTCTTGTGGCAGTTCCTATTATATTGCATGGGCAAACAGTTGGGGTCTTGGAAGTGCTTAATAAAAATAACAATGCTGACTATACCGAAGACGATGTCACAATTTTAGAAATGTTGGCTTCTTTGGCGGCGCTGGCAATGCAGAATCGCACAGCAGAAAACCCTTCAACAGATTCCGCAGACCGTGCAGAATTAGACCGCCTTAAGTCAGATTTTATTGCCATTACATCTCACGAACTGCGTACCCCGCTTGGATTAATTATTGGACATTCAACATTTTTGCGCGAGATCGTCACTTCAGAATTTCATGAGCAATTAGACACTATTATTCGTAATGCGTCCCGCCTAAAGGAGATCATCGAAAGCCTTTCCAACGTGGACAATATTCAAGCAGGCGCGGCGCGAATTCGTCAGGGTGAGTTTTCGATCCAGTCTATTATTGAAGATGTTGCTTCTTCTTTTGCAGGATTGGCAAATGAAAAAAATGTATCCTTTAAATTGCAATTGCCAGCCAGTGACCTGCGTATTGAAGCCGATCAAGCCAAGATCAACGTTGCGCTAAGTAATATTATTAAAAATGCAGTTATGTTTAGCAACCCGGGCGGGGAAATTGATATCAATGCAAAAAGTATTCCAGGCTTTGTAGAAGTTTCTATAGCAGATTATGGCTTGGGTATTCCCGAAAAAGACCTACCCTATGTCTTTGACCGTTTTTATCAGGTGGAAGGACATCTCACTCGCAAGCATGGCGGTATGGGGCTGGGTCTTTCTGTTGCCAAATCCATGATCGAAATTCATGGCGGCACGATCTCGGTTGCGTCTATAGAAGGTAAGGGTAGTAAATTTACATTTACTTTACCAACTCAAGTAAAACAACCTGTTTCACCACAATCCGCTTTTTTGCCTGAAGAGTAATTTTGGAGCGGGACAGCTTGCTGTCCCATATTTTATTTATGAATTTTATCCTTGCAGGGCGATTGGCACGTGAATATATTTTGCCTCCTGCTGGGTTGCCTTTGGCGGATGCAAGCGGCGGCAGTTTATTGTATTGCGCGGGCGGTTTAAGAGTGTGGGAAAAACAAGCGGGCTTATTGGCGCGTATTGGAAATAACTATCCACAAGAATGGCTGCAAGAAATAGAAGCGCTTGGGTTTGATATTCGCGGCATAAAAGCTCAGCCAGTGGATGTTGACCAACGTGCATTTATCGCTTACAGCGACTCAATGGAGCGTAGTCAAATTAATCCTGTGCAGCATTTTGCACGGCGCGAAATGAATTTTCCAAAATCATTGCTCGGTTATCAAATGGAAGAGCCTGTTAAAGATTTCAAACAGATTCACCCTCTCTCTCCCGCCGCAGTGGATGTGCCTAAGCCATATCGCAAAGCCAAAGCGTTGCACATTTGCCCGTTGGATTTTACGACTCAAAGCCAGTTGATCTCAGTCCTCAAAAGCGCTTCTTTATCTACCATCAGCCTTGATCCTGCTCCGAGTTACATGAACTCCACTTTATGGAAAGAACTGCGCGTGGTCTTGCAAGGCGTGACCATCTTTCATCCATCAGAAGAAGAACTGCGCGCTTTATTTTGGGGCGAGACCAATGACTTGTGGGAGATGGCGCAAACCGTTTGTAATTTTGGCTGTGAAATCGTTGTCATCAAACGCGGCGGGCAAGGGCAATATATTTATGATAAAGCCAGCAAACGCAAATGGGAATTGCCAGCCTATCCCTCACGTGTAGCTGACCCCACCGGCGCAGGCGATGCTTTTTGCGGCGGCTATTTAGCAGGCTTCTTGAAAACAAATGATCCCTTGCAAGCCGCGTTTTACGGTAGTGTCTCTGCTTCATTAAAGATAGAAGGCAGTGGTCCTTTTTATTCTTCTGATGTATTGCCGGGTTTGGCGCAGGCGCGTTTGTATGCGTTGCAGGGAATGGCGAGGGAGATATAAAGGATGAATTATGAAAGATGAATTATGAAGGATGAAAGAAAAAAGATGAATTATGAATGATGAAGGATGAATAAAAAGAAGAAAGAAGAAAGATGAATTATGAATGAGGTAAGAATAAATTGTAGTTTTTTATCTGCCTGAAACCTGAAACCTGAAACCTGAAACCTGAAACCTGAAACCTGAAACCTGAAACCTGAAACCTGAAACCTTATGAACCTACTTTCCCTTGCTATTCAAATTCAACAAATTCCTGCGCCGACGTTTGCGGAGGGCAAGCGCGCGCAGTTTGTGCGCGGACTTTTCACTCAAGAGAATCTTTCAGATGTGGAAATTGATTCTGTGGGGAATGTGTATGCGCGTATGGCAGGCAAAGATGGCGGCGCGCCTTTGGTAGTATCTGCTCACTTGGATACGGTCTTCTCGGACGGAACCAACTTGCAGGTTAAGCAAGAAGCGGGCAAAGTCTTCGCGGCGGGCATTGGCGATAATTCATTGGGCGTGGCGGCGTTATTCGGCATCATTGATTCATTAAGAAAAAATAAAATTAAATTGGCGCGCGATATTTGGTTTGTGGCAAATGTGGGCGAAGAGGGGCTGGGCGATTTGGTTGGCATGAAAGCAGTGGTGGATCGTTTTGGCGCGGATGTGAAATGCTATCTTGTGCTGGAGGGTATGGCGTTGGGGCATATTTATCATCAAGCGATTGGCGTGCGTCGTTATCGCATTACAGCAAAAACAGTGGGCGGACATTCATGGTCTGATTATGGCAACCCTTCGGCTGTGCATGAGTTGGCGGGTTTGGTGACAAGATTTGCAGCGTTGAAATTGCCGCGCACGCCGCGCACTACTTTGAATGTTGGTAAATTGCATGGCGGCACGGGCATCAACGTGCTCGCTTCAGACGCAACTTTGGAGTTGGACTTGCGTTCTGAAGATCACACCGCGCTGACAAATTTGATTCACGATGTTGAAGCCTTGGTGCACAGTGCGGAAAAACATGATGTAAAAATGGAAATGGAAATGATCGGTTCGCGTCCCGCGGGTGTTTTGGATGCGAATCATGAATTGATTCAACTTGCATTAAAGTGCGCGCGTGAATTTGAGATTGACTCTACGCTGACTTCTGGTTCTACAGATGCAAATATTCCTCTCAGCCTTGGCTATCCCGCTTTGGTGCTGGGCATCACCATTGGCGGCGGCGCGCATACTTTGCAAGAGTATATTGATGTAGAACCGCTGGAGAATGGGATAAAGATGGTCAGTAGGTTTGTGGAGGCAGTGGGGGGAGGGTAGAAAGTGGGTTAGTTGTTGAGGGTGTAGCCCCATATATTTTTATAATCAGTAACTCATACAAACAAAAAGACCCTCAAAACATCACTGTCTCAAAGGTCTCTGCTTTCCATTCTCTTTTCTCTATTCTCCATTTTTCTATTCCCACTTTCCACTTTCTATTTTTTACTTCAACCCCGTTACTTCAAACACTTCCATTGCTTGGGTCTTGCCTTTCATAGCAAGTTCTGTATGCGGGATAACTTTGATTTCTTTCTTCACGCGTTCATAAGCGGCTTTGCTGATCAGGATTTGATTTTTGCCAGAATTCTCTTGAATGCGTTTGGCTGTGTTGACGGTGTCGCCGATGGCGGTGTATTCCAATCTTTTTTCGGTGCCGATCAAGCCCAAGACTGCGTCCCCATAGTGTATGCCTGCGCCGAATGCCAAATGGAATTCTTTAGGCAAGTCTTTATATAAGGCTTCCACAGATTCTTTGATGACCAGTGCGGTTTTTACAGCGCGTAAGGTGTGATCTTTTTGCGGCACGGGCGCATTGAACCACGCCATGATCGCGTCACCCATAAATTTATCGATCGTGCCTTCTTGTCCTAAGACCGCTTCTGCCATGGCGGCGAGGTAACGGTTGAGGATGCTAACCAATTTTTCTGGAGCGAGACCTTCACTAAAAGTAGTGAAGCCGCGAATGTCTGCGAACAAAGTTGTGATATCTCCGCGTTTGCCGCCTAGTTGTAAGCTGTTAGGGTTAAGTTGTTCGATCACAGCCGGGGAGACCATGCGCTCAAATAACCTGCGTTGCGCTTCCAGTTTTTTGCGCTCGGTCATGTCGTCTAATACGATCGCAACACCTTGGGTCTTTTGGCTTTCATCTTTTAAAGGGGAGAGGTTAAAGCGCCAGTCTACGTTTCCGCGTTTGGGCATAAGGTGACTAATTTCTAAGCCGACGATTTGTTGATCGGTATCGCGAACCTGTGTCAGATGCTGCTCCAGTTCATTGGAAACAGAAGCAAGCGCCACGTTAAGTTGATGACCGACCAGTTCGCTGGAGACAGCGCCGAGGATGCTTTCTGCGGCGTGGTTGGCGAGAGTCACTTGATTGGTGATATCGGCTGTGATCACGCCGCTGGCGATAGAGGCGAAGACGTTATCCATTAGATTTTTTAGCTGGGTAACTTCTGCGAGGGTTTGTTTGAGCGAGGAGAATAAGCGCGCGTTTTCAATGGCAACGGCGGCTTGGTTGGCGAAAATGTTGAGCAGGTCTTTTTCTGCGTCTGTAAAAATGCCAGAGCGAATTCTATTGTCTGCATAGATCACACCGATCAGATCATCTTTTACTTTAAGCGGCGCGCATAAAATGGAGCGCAGGTTCATTGCGACAATACTTTCTTGCCCGACAAAACGTTTGTCTTCTTGAGCGTTGGTGGTGACGATAGGTTCGCCTGTGTCAATCACACGTTGAACGACTGTGCGGCTTACGTTTGCTTCAGAAGAGTTAATCGATTCCATTTCCCAGTTGCGGGCTACACTCGGCACCATTTCACCTTTGGCATCACGTAACATCAAGAAGCCGCGCTCTGCGTTGGTTAGACGTACGATGTTGTCCATCACGATGCGCAACACTTCATCGAGTTCCAATGAAGAGTTGATGACCTGCCCGATCAGCGAAAGCGCCATCATGTTGCTGTTTTCTTTTTCAATGGCGCTTAGTTTTTCCCCGGACGATAACAGGGTATCTTCTATGCGTTTTAAGGCGACGGCTGTTTCTTTTGCCAGGCTTTTATCGCCGGTGCGTAGTTTGGCTGTTTCAATGCTTAGTGCTTGTAATTGTTCGCGAAGGGAAGTTTTGCGGGTTTTGTCTGTATCCATTGTCAATCTTTCCTTGATGTTGAGCGCATAGGCAGAATCTTAATGGTAAAAGTAATATTAGTTATATCTTACTATAACTAATTGTATCCCATTATAAAGATTCTTATGCGTGCCCGCAATGTTTCGAATATGATTCGAATGGCAGAACGACGTGCAAGTTTTTCGTTTCCGGGCTGGGAGGTAAAGAGCGCGGATTGATGTTCGCGGGTTACAGTCTCAATGGCAGTTTGTGCGCGGGGTAATACATTAATCAACTTCGCGGCGCGGTCTGAGGGTGTTGTGTCTATAGGTTGAGCAAGTCCGAGGCGTCTTAATCCATAATTAATGCTTTGGAATGAATACTCAATTGATGTCAATTCGCTCCACCTAACCCAATTATTTAACCAAGCTGGTGATTTCCAGCCGTTATTTTCCAGCGCGTTCTTTACAATAGAAGGAAAGCTTATACTTGAAGATTGCCGTTTTACTCTGATCAATAATACTGCACTTAATGTAATCAAAATGATTAAGCCAATCATTACAGATCGGTTGACTGTATTTTGTGTAATGTTTTGATCTTGTATATCTTGCGGCTCTATTTCTTGCAATTGATTTAAGTCCTCGCCTTCGCCTCGCGGGGTAGGGCGGGCTACTGGATTAAAAGTGGCTTCCCGCCGCTCT
>VFJR01000094.1 GCA_009885945.1 Anaerolineaceae bacterium | reverse complement strand
AGTTTTTCTTTCGAGAGGCCAGAGCTGCCGTCTTACCTGAATTAAACGCCCAACTTAAAAATATCGCCGATACATTAATGAAACACTTACAAGGATAACTATGAGTTACGCCAGCATCGCAGTGCAACTAGAAGTCATTCTCAATACCATCACTGAACTGCATGAAGTTTTTGATCATGTCCCCAAACAGCTAACCAAGTTTCCTTGTGCCACGATCTCGGCAATTTCTCACACCGATACCTTTACTGATTTAGCAGCCAACAAACGAGTGTATACCTTTGCCGTCAGATGTTTTGTCAGAACTGATAACGCGGCCGATGCCGAACGTATCTTGAGAATCACTGTCGACAAAATTATCACGGCTTTGGAGAGCAATGTCACACTCAATGGTGCCTGTGACTTCGCCTCACCCACTAAGGGTCAGTTCCAGTTCATTGAGAGAGAAACACCGATGCTGGTTTGTGATATTACCCTGGAAGCAAAGAAAAGAGTTAATCGGTAAGTAGCGGATACAAAAAGAGCCGATGGTTAGTCGGCTCTTAAATAATCAAAATAAAAAGTCTTTATCTATTCTGCCAAGGTTTTCCTGCTACATCCACAGCATCAGATACCAGGTCTTTAATTTGCTGACTGACACTTGGATAGCGATCAGCTTCAAGCTCAAGGGCAAAAACACCTAAAGTTGTTTGAGTCCAATCACCACCTCCGTCTTTCTCAACACCCAACAGTAACTGCCTTTTGTGAGCAGAAGACACTCGATTGATAGGAGTCATAGCTTTACCAGAAGGAATGTATCCAATCAACGCTGAAATTGCCTGGGCTAACAAAACTCTGTTTGTTTTACCACCGTCGACGTACTGCCTGTGCATATTAAGTGCATCTTCAATAGGAGAAGGGATTATCTCTTTAGACTTGGGGGGGGTAAGGCTTTCTAGTCTGCGGCGTGAAGCCTCACTAAGTGCTTTTTCTTTTTCGGCATTTTTCTGCCAATCTTGTCTATTTTCGAAATCAATACCACTCAATTGTTCATCAGAAAATGCTTTATATTCAGCTGACTCACGGTCTGGTTTTGAACCATTTTTCTCTACCCGCAATTGGTCAACATCAGTTGTGCACATTGTTCGAAGCATCTCACCACTTGAGGGGGGGGTAGGTCGCACCTCTGGAGCTTGTTTTGGTAACTCTGACATAGCAGTCTCCTTAATCTAATTTCTAACTCTCGTGATTATACCATGTTGAAGGCTTTTTGAGGCAAAAATGGGTCACTTTCCTTGCCCACCTTCTTAGAATCAATGCATGAGCAGATATCGTTATCTTTATACCGGCAGCGAAAGCGTTAACCTTCCCGAGCATAGCGTCACCACAGATCCTGCCCAACCAGAAAAAGTCTACGAAAGTGAAACTCCTATTACGCACCCTCTTTTCCAGTTAGTTGCTGAAAAAGATGAGCGAAAGAAAGAGAAATAACTATGTCAGCTGGTGTTCTTGGTCAAATTTCATTCAAACAAGAGAGTACGTGGGGAACGCCGGTCGTCCCTGACAAAAGTTTAGCTGTCCATTTCACCGGCGGTATTAAAACTGATCAAGATGTCCAACTCTTATCCTCGCTCAAGTCCCAACTGCCCAAAAACTACGATGCCTTTGTGGGTAAGCGTACCCATGAGGGTGAGTATGAATTTGATCTTTTCCCTGACTATAGTGGCTGGTTTCTCAAAGGCATGTTTGGCTCGGTAAACTCTGCCCTCAAAGGTGGAGAAAGTATTGTCTACGAACATACGTTTGCCGAACAAGAGAGCAAGCCCTCATTTACTATCGAACAAGCCTTAGGCGAAGTTGTCCGTCGTTATGCTGGGTCGCTCGCTCATTCTTTGAAAATAACTGCCAAAGCTGGAGAGGCTGTGGTCATGACCGTAGGCGTAAAGGCAAAGTCATCGGCCAGTGCTACTAAAATCTCGCCCGCGTATCCCACCATCAGACCATTCAACTTCAAAGATGCTGAGGTAAAAATTGGTGGCACTACACTTGGGCAAGTTGAGAACCTGGAGCTCGAGTACAAAAACAGCATTGATCTATTGCATACGCTCAACTCAACCAATGACCCAAGTTTCAGTTATACCGGAGCCTCAGAAGTATCTGGGAAAGCCGAACTCTACTTAGATGCTACCACTGCTGCTGAGTACAACAATT
>VFJR01000187.1 GCA_009885945.1 Anaerolineaceae bacterium | reverse complement strand
GCGCGTCATAAAAATGCTCAAGCTGTGGCTGTAGGGCACACCGCTGATGATCAAGTAGAAACAGTTTTGATGCACTTTTTACGCGGCGCGGGTTTGGCAGGCATGAAAGGCATGACTTCCATTACGCACTTGCCTATTTTTGATGCAGATATCCCAGTGGTGCGTCCTTTATTGGATGTTTGGCGTGAAGAGACTGTTGTTTATTGCGCTGCTAATGGATTGCGCCCGCATTATGATTTAACCAATGATTCCGTTAGCTTTTTACGTAATCGCATTAGAAACCTTTTGATTCCCATGCTGGAAACCTACAACCCAAAATTTAGAGAAGCTGTCTGGCGTACTTCACAGACACTGACGGCAGATCATGACCTATTAATTGAACTATTGGACGTGGAGTGGAAGAAATGTAACCCGCGCATTTTTAGGGATTATGTTGTTATAGATTCTTTGAGGTTGAGCAATTACCATCTTGGCTTGCAGCGTAATCTATTTCGCAAGGCAATTACTACTTTGCGGCCTGGGTTAGAGACCAATTATTCTACGCTGGAGCGCGCTGCTGATTTTTTGAATAGCTCACGTTCACGTGTGGATTTACAAGGCGGATTGCGTATATTTCGCGAAGGGGATGACCTCATCATTGCCATGTCCAATGCAGACCTGCCTTTTGAGTCTTGGCCGCAAGTCCCCGGCGATTCTCAGTTGACGAGCATTCCTTTGCAGTTACCCGCTCAGGTCACATTAGCAGGCGGCTGGAAATTTTCCAGCGAGTTATGGCGATTACCTACCTTAGCCCGCCAACAGGCAGAGTCGAATCAAGACCCTTTTCAGGTTTGGCTTGATGCTGACAAATTGCCTTCTGCACTCGAAATACGCACTCGCCGTCCCGGCGATCGTTTCGAGCCATTCGGCATGAATGGACATTCCCAAAAAATTTCTGATTTTTTTGTCAATGAAAAAATGCCCCAGCGCGCCCGTGATCATTGGCCCTTATTGTGCAGCGCTGATATTGTCGTTTGGGTGCCTGGCTATCGCCCTGCGCATCCATATCGGTTAAGCTCAGAAACAAAACAGGTTGTTTATTTTGCTGTGAACCCCCCGATCAATAAAATTCCTGAAGGATAAAAAAAAACGGAAGTCTTTAAGACTTCCGTTTTTTGCTTTATTACCCATTCAGCTGTTTCAATTTCATAAATATCTCACGCCATTGAATCTTAGAAATTCCTAATTTTTGGCGGATGCGGTCTGGTTCTTCCCCTGCTTGATAATCGCTTAGGGCGCAGGTCCAGCGGCACATGTCAAAGGATAGATGCTTTTTCAAACCAGCTTCCTTACCGATATCTTCCAAAATATATTCCAACCTGCGCGGTGACCAATAGAATACTTGATCGTTAGGCTGGTATTGTGCCAAGTATTCTTGATACGCTGGAACCCAATCTTCATTTAATAAAATCTTTCGTTCCTTATAGCGGTTTGCAGGGCTGGCATAACGCACAAACAATTGCGCACCATTGGGAGTGTCTAAGTCAATGTGATTGAGATGAATTCCCAAACATTCACTTTTCTTAATACCCGTTAATAACAATAGATACACCAATGTATAAGCGCGCGCGTCTGGTTTGGCAGAACGCCTGCTGCGATCTGCCGCTAGCAGAACGCTGTCATATTCCTCGTCTGTTAATACCTGAGGCAGAGGGCTGATGACCGAGCGTTGTAAAACAGCCTCTGCCGGGTCGTGAGTCAAAATGCCAAATTGAACCAGCCAGCGAAATAATGATTTTACAGAAGTAATGCGCCGCGCCAATGTCTTGGGACTGCACGGCACATCGCGTTCTTTTTCGAGCCAGTTGAAGAAGTGGTTTAGATCCTTGGTGGTAATATCTGCCAGGGTGCGTTCGGGCGGCAAAAATTGTGTTAAGAGATTCACATCAGAGAGAAATGCCTTCAACGTGTAATGTGAGCGGCCCTGGTCGGTCAAATACATTTCCCATGCCTTGAACGCGGCAGGTAATAAACTTGTTGATGTAACGCGGGTGGATTTTTCAGCCATATTAGTTCCTTTTCTTTATGCGTATAGTTTAGTGGAAAAAAATCTCAATGTCAACCGCTTATAATGGAATTATTACCATGTCATTGCGAGGAGGCTCTTGCTTTTCCGCCGACATCGTACTCGCAGAGTGAGCAATCTTTTATGAAATTAATAATGAAACGCATTTATCCTTTTCTTATTCTTGTAATTATTGTTTTGCTGATTGGTACGCCGTTTATTGTGATGGGCTTTCGTCAAGAACAGCAAGCCCGTATTGCATTAAACAATAAACAATATCAACAAGCCAGCCAGCTTTTTCAATTATCTGCGCAAAAACTTTTTTGGCGCACAGATTTATATGAACAGGCTGGAATCGCAGCGTATCTTAATCATGATTTTCAGCTTGCGATTCAGGATTTTCAACAAGCACGCATCAGCTCGCCCGAAGGCTGGGATTTTTTCGGGCTTGCCTATTATCAAAATAACCAAATTCAAGATGCAGTAGACACATGGTTACAGGCTTCAAAAACATTTCGTGAGTATCCTCTGTACTATCGCCGTCTTTCATTGTATTACCATGCCCAAAAAGAATATGTAAAAGAAAAAGAAATGCTCATGCGTTATCTTGATTTAAAAAATGATGATGCTTCAGTGCATTATGATCTTGGCATTCTTTTACTGTTGGAAGAATCTGACTTAGCCCGCCAACACTTTCAGCGCGCTTCAGTTCTTAACCCGCAATTTGATTCTGCATCCCAAACCTTGATCACCGCCTTGGCAGTTTCCCAAGTACAAGCAGACGAGTCATCTCGTTTGGTCGTCTTGGGGCGTGCCTTGGGCATCGTCTCAGAATGGGAGTTGGCAAGAGCCGCGTTTGAGAAAGCTGTCAGTGTGGACCAGAAAAATGCAGAGGCGTGGGCATGGCTCGGTGAGTCGAATCAGCAAACAGGCTTGGATGGAAGCGCAGAATTAGATCATGCGCTGAGTCTGAATCGTCAATCTGCTGTGGTGCATAGTCTGCGTGGATTATATTGGAAGCGTCTTGGAAATTTTCCAAATGCGTTGAATGAGTATTTGCAGGCTGTTGAATTTGATCCTAAAAATCCTGCCTGGGTCTCGGCAGTGGGGGAGAGTTATCAACTGGTGGGTGATATGCCGCGCGCCTTGGAATATTATCAACTTGCTGCAGAATTGGCTCCAAACGAATCAGCCTATTGGCGTTTGCTGGCTGCATTTTGTGCCGCGAATAATATTTATATTGAAGAGATAGGTTTGCCTGCCGCGCAAAAAGCTGTTGAGCTCGCACCTGAAGATGCGCTTGCGTACGATTCGTTGGGTTGGGTGTATTATGCATCTGGCAGGTTGACATTAGCGCAGGAAGCATTGAACAAAGCAATTGAAATTGATGCGCGTTTGTATGCTGCGCGCTTTCATTTGATATATACCTTTTTAGCGCAAAGCAACCGCGCTGCTGCCTATAATGAATTAACGCTTGTGCGTGATGCAGATAAAGATGGCGAGGCGGGCAAGCTGGCGCAAGAGTTGCTGCAGCAATATTTTCCGTAAAATGATTTTGCGATACAGATATAAAATTGCTAAGAAAAAACTCTCTATGCCCC
Source organism: Anaerolineaceae bacterium (assembly GCA_009885945.1). Taxonomy (GTDB): domain Bacteria; phylum Chloroflexota; class Anaerolineae; order Anaerolineales; family Villigracilaceae; genus VFJR01. The sequence continues at coordinate 1,941 of VFJR01000187.1, read as the reverse complement.
ATGATAAAATTCCACTCATGAAATTCGTCAAAACTTCCATCTCTTTCCTCTTTCTACTTTCTGTCATCTCCTGCCAACCCTCTTCACCTGCAATCACAACTCCCATGCCCGGCTCCGTCCTCTTTCAAGATGATTTCTCATCAGCCGCTACAGGCTGGGATCGCTTGCTGACTGCTGAAGGTGTGATGGACTATGACGGCGGAGGATATCGCATCTTGGTGAATGCGCTCCATACCAATTTTTGGACAACACCTCATAAAGATTTTTCGGATGTGCGCATGGAAGTGGATGTAGGCAAGCTCTCGGGTCCCGACGAAAATCGAATTGGGTTAATCTGTCGTTATACAGGTAATAGTTATTATTTCTTTATGGTTTCCAGCGACGGTTTTTATACGATTAGCTTGTTTGCCAATGGTCAGGCGCTTTTGCTTGGTCAAAGTGAAATGCAATTCAATGAGAATATCAACAAAGGCGTTACAGTGAATCACCTGCGTGCAGATTGTGTTGGCAGTATGCTTACTTTTTATGCCAATGGGCTGCAAATAGCACAAGCGCAGGATGCAACGTTGCTTAATGGGGATGTGGGTTTAATGGCGGGCACATTTGCCCAACCCGGGGTGGATATTATTTTCGATAATTTTGTGGTGTTACAACCGTAATCAAGATAGTTTCAATTTTGGTCAAATCATAAAAAGCGCGGATACTCCGCGTTTTTTATTCCTTCTAAATCGCTTACAATATTGCTATAAACTTATAGGAGTTATTCATGCAAATTAGTGAAGATGTTAGAAAAAAAATTATGGTGTTTCAAAAAATTGAAATTACCGAACATCATATTTATAAACGACTTGCCGCGGTGATCAAATCGCCTGAGAATGCTAAAATCGTGGCTCAAATTGCCGAGGATGAAATGCGTCATTATGAGGGGCTGAAAAAATATTCAGGGCAGGATGTGGCGCCTAACTGGTTTACGATGTGGCGCTATTACTTAATTAGCCGTTTGTTTGGATTTACCTTTGGTATTAAGCTGATGGAACGCACAGAAAAGAATGTGCAAAAAGATTACGACCAGATCACGGCTGTCGTGCCAGAGGCGGCGACATTTAAGCATGAAGAAGAAGTGCATGAGAAACAATTGGTCGGCATGTTAAGCGAAGAAGGTCTGCGTTACGCAGGTTCGATTGTGCTGGGCTTGAATGATGCTCTTGTTGAATTGACAGGCGCATTGGCTGGCTTGACTCTAGCCTTACAAGATGTAAAGTTGATTGCGCTCTCAGGGTTGATCACTGGTATCGCGGCTTCCATGTCTATGGCGGCAAGCGAATATCTTTCTACGCGTTCGGAGAAGACTGATAAACATCCCGTGCGTGCGGCAGTATATACGGGCATTGCCTATATTGGCACAGTCACCTTGCTGGTTATGCCTTATTTGATCTTTGAAAATTATTATCTCGACCTAGCCATTGCGCTGACAACAGCAGTGCTGATCATTGCTGTTTTCAATTACTATATCTCCGTTGCGCAGGATGTATCTTTCCGCGAGCGATTCTTGGAGATGGCAGGCTTGAGTTTAAGCGTAGCCACTTTCTCGTTTATTGTTGGGTATTTCATTCGGATTTGGCTGGGAGTGGAAGTTTAAGTTGATGTGTGCTATTTAATGAGGGATAGTTATATTGCGAATAATTCATGTATCCCTTAATGAAAATCAAGGTATACATGTTTAGTGGGGACTTTTATTTTCTGAATTTTCAAACACCCGCTCAAGTTTCACCTAATTTGCAATACAATCAACTTGCTGTTTGATTGCTTCGGTCAAGAAGTTGGCACAGCTATTAAGGATAATGATCAAATGTATAAATCGATAATGATAATTTTGAGTATTTTTTTACTTGTTTCTTGCGGCACAGTTTCAATACCTGCTGCTGATGCAGATGCAGATGC
>VFJR01000122.1 GCA_009885945.1 Anaerolineaceae bacterium | reverse complement strand
TGGTATGTTGCTTGTTGGTCCGTACAATGACAACGGCTGGAACCAGGCTCATTATGATGCTGGCTTATATGTTGAAGAAAAACTCGGCGCTAAGATGGTTTACCTCGATAAGGTTAACCCAGCTGACCGCCCCGGCACTACTCCTGACCAACTAGCAGAAGAATTGGTTGCGCAAGGCGCCAAGCTCGTCATCTTCAACTCTGATGATATGAAAGATGCCTCCACCACTTTCGCTAAGGCTAATCCTGATGTCAAAGTGATCATGGCTTCCGGCGATCAAGTTTGGCCCGATGGCAAAGCCTACGAAGCAATCCCCAACCTCACCAATATCATGGGTCAAATGGAATACGGCAAAATGATCGCAGGTTGTGCCGCCGCCTTGTCCTCTGAGACCGGTCAAATTGGTTACCTTGGACCACTGATCAATGACGAAACCCGACGCCTTGCATCCTCCGCTTTCCTCGGTGCAAAGCACTGTTGGGAAACCGCTGGCAATGATCCTGCTGACCTCAAGTTTAAAGTAACTTGGATTGGCTTCTGGTTCTACATTCCTGGCTTCTCTACTGACCCTGTTCAAGTATCCAATGACTTCTATACCACTGGGTATGATGTCGTCATCTCCGGCATTGACAACCCTGTCAACCTTGGTGAAGCACAAAAGCAAACCACAGAAGGCAATCCAGTATTCGGTGTTGCTTATGATTATGTTGCCGCATGTGAAGCCGCGCCTGATGTTTGTTTAGGTGTGCCCTACTTCAACTGGGGTCCTGAATACGTAACAGCCATTGCTTCTGCTCAAGATGGTTCATGGGAATCCCAATTCATTTGGGCTGGTCCCGATTGGTCTGACATCAACAATCCAGATACATCCACAATTGGCTTTGTGAGTGGTTCTGCATTGAGCGACGATGCCGCCGCTGGTGTTGATGCCTTCATTGCAGAACTCGCTGCTGGACTCAACCTATACACCGGTCCTCTTAACTTTCAAGACGGCACTGCCTACCTAGCAGATGGCGAAGTAGCCACCGAACAACAGGTTTGGTACTTGTCCCAATTGCTCGAAGGCATGGAAGGCTTGAGCGCCTCCGAATAATTAATTATTTGAATAATTTGTAGGGGCGGGGTGTTACCCCGCCCCTACAATATTTTTATCATGGAGAATAAGAACCGCCATGAACGTTGAACTCAAAGATATTAACAAGCATTTTGGCAAGGTTCATGCAAACAAAGGTATTAATTTAAACATTCCCTCTGGCACTATTCAGGGAATTTTGGGGGAAAATGGCGCTGGCAAAAGCACCTTAATGAAAGTTCTTTCTGGCTTTATTCAAGCCGATTCAGACAGTGAAATTATTTTAGACGGCAAGACCGTCACCATTGATTCGCCTGCAGATGCGATTCGTTTTGGCATTGGTATGCTGCACCAAGACCCATTGGATTTTCCTCCAATGCGCGTTCTTGACAACTTTCTGCTTGGTCTGCCAGGTGGGCTTTTTCCTAACCGAAAGAAAATTGCGCAAGACATTAACCTGCTTGCCAAAGAATTTGACTTTTCACTTGACCCTGAAAGCTACGTAGACTCACTCACCGTTGGCGAACGCCAACAACTTGAGATTATTCGCTTACTATGGCTGGGCGCGCGCGTTTTAATTTTAGACGAACCCACCACTGGCATTAGCGCCCTTCAAAAAGAAAAATTGTTCGCTACACTTAAGAAACTGCCCGAGCAAGCCATGACCGTTATTTTTGTTTCACACAAACTTGAAGATGTCGAAAGCCTATGTGACAAAGTAGCTGTTTTACGCGCGGGCGAATTAGTAGGCGAACTTAAACCTCCATACAACACACAAAAATTTGTTGAAATGATGTTCGGCAAAATGATAACGCTTGGTGAACGGCAACCCTCTCAAACAGGCGAGACGATTCTTTCATTAGACAATATTTCTCTTGAAGATGCGCGCTTAAAAATAAAAAATGTAAATGTAGAAATTAAAGCGGGCGAAGTGATCGGCTTGGCTGGTATGGAAGGCTCGGGGCAAGGCTTATTTATGCGAGCCTGTTCAGGCTTGATGAGAACCGTCGGGGGCAGAATCCAGCTTAAGGGTCAGGATGTGACCGGTAAACATTATCACGCCTTTAAAAAAGCAGGAGTTAACTTCCTGCCCGCCGCACGACTCGAAGAAGGGCTGATCCCTGGCTTGAGCTTAACCGACCATTTTATTTTAGCTGAACAACCCAAAGGTATTTTTATTGACCGCGCCGCAGGGCAAAGCCTTGCCGAAGATAGAATTAAATCATTCAACATTCGCGGAACACCATTAAGTACAGTCGAGTCACTTTCGGGCGGCAACCAACAACGCGCTGAACTGGCATTATTACAGTCACCACTTTCATTAATATTATTAGAACATCCTACACGCGGCTTAGATATTGAATCGGTTATTTATATTTGGGCAAAGCTAAAAGAGCGCTGTAAGCAAGGTGCGGCGATCATTTTTATTTCATCTGACCTTGATGAAGTCTTGCAATACAGCGACCGCATTTTGGTCTTCTTTAACGGAAATGTTTCTACGCCAATTGATACCCATAAAACTTCTGTGACAGAGCTTGGTCAATTAATGGGCGGCAAGGGCTGGACAGAGAAGGCAGGTAAAAATGCTTAAGGGACGCTTGGGAAGTTTTATATTTCAACTCATCGCGCTGGCGCTGGCATTCGGCGTTGTGTCGTTGATATTAATTTCAGTAGGCGCTTCCCCATTGGATGCTTATAAAAATATGTTCGTTGGATCAGTGGGTTCTGTAAGAAAATTCGCAGAAGTGCTGGTAAGTTTTGTGCCGCTTTTACTGGTGACGGCAGGTTTATTAATTACATTTTCATCAGGCTTATGGAATATCGGCGTAGAAGGGCAGATAGTGCTTGGCGCAATTTCTACAACCTGGGTGTTTCGTTATTTCATTGACAGCACACTGCCCCCCGCGCTCATTATTAGCTTGGCGATTCTTGGCGGCATGTTGGGCGGCGCGTTGTGGGCTTCATTGGCAGGCATATTAAAAACATTTGGCGGGGTCAATGAAATCTTTGGCGGTCTTGGCTTAAACTTTGTCTCTACTGCTCTGACCATTTACTTAATCTTCGGTCCGTGGAAGCGCCCCGGGGTTGCCTCCATGAGCGGCACAGTGCCCTTCCCTGATTCATTTTCCCTGCCCCAGTTACCAGACTTGCGCATTAGTATGTGGTCGTTAGGAATTGCACTGCTTGCTATTGTCATTATCTATTTTATTTTACAAGGCACTTATTTTGGATTAAAAATAAAAGCTGTTGGCAAAAACTTTCGCGCCGCTTATTTATTGGGCATCCCTACCTGGCAATATTCCTTATACTCATTCCTCATTTGCGGCGCATTAGCTGGCGCGGCAGGAGCCATTCAAGTAGCAGCTGTTTATCATCGGCTGATTCCATCTATCTCCAGCGGGTATGGATATTTAGGCTTAATGGTGGCAATGCTCATTAATTATCAGGCAATCTGGGCTGTGCCGGTAGCTTTATTTTTCGCGGCATTGAACATCGGCAGTATCCAACTGCCCATATTAATGAAACTTGATTCATCTCTATCTGGTGTGTTGCAAGGAACGCTGGTGTTATTTGTGCTCATTGTAGAAGGCGCGCGTCAAAAATTTATGAAGAAGGCATAGCAAAATGACAGTAGAAACCATTCTGATTGGCTTGGCAGGCGTATTGGCATCCGCGGCGCCGATAATCTTTGCTGTCTTAGGTGAAACACTTTCTGAACGCGCGGGAGTGATCAACCTTTCAATGAACGGTACTATTTTGCTTTCTGCCATGGGCGGGTTTGCGGTAGCCTATAACACCGATAACATCGTGCTTGGTTTTTTAGCTGGCATGTTGATCGGCGCACTGGTTGCTTTAATCGTTGCCTTTACAAGTATCACACTCAAGCAATCACAAGTGGCGGTTGGTTTTGTATTAGCGCTCACTTGCCGCGATCTTTCCTATTTTCTCGGCAGTCCTTATATGGGCGTTACAGGTCCGCGCTTACATGCAATTCAAATTCCGATCTTAAGTGATATTCCGATTCTTGGCGTATTGTTCTTTCGCCAAGATATCATCACCTACATTAGTTTCATTGCCATCGTACTTACATGGGTTTGGATCTTTCGCACACGCCCGGGCTTAATTCTGCAAGGCATTGGCGAAAAACCTGCCGCAGTTTTTATTCGCGGCTCAAACGTTAATTTGCTTCGTTATATTTATACGATCATCGGCGGCGCGCTGATTGGGTTAGCGGGTCCAGCCTTCTCGCTCGCCATCCGCGCTGGATGGATGGGAACCATCTCAGGCTTGGATGGAATCGGCTGGATCGCCCTCTCGATCACGATCTTCGGCGGCTGGAATCCAGCCCGTGCCGCATTTGGCGCTTATTTATTTGCGTTGTTACAATGGCTTGGATTAGTGCTTCAACCCGTATTCACCGCAGTGCCTTCACAAGTCTTACAAGTTGCGCCATTCCCATTAATGATTCTCACTTTATTATTGGTCAACATCGGCAACGCAGAATGGGTGGAACGCACCCTCGCAGCCATGCCCGAATCGACACGCAAGCTTTTCGCAAAACTATTACGCGCCATGCGCGCCTCCCCACCCGCCGCCTTAGGCGTACCTTTTGAAAGGGATTAAGAAGTAATCTTTAGACACAGAATCAAAAAGGTCACAGAGTTTTTTCTCTGTGACCTTTTTGATTAATATTTTTATCTACATTATTAAATAAAACCAGCCCACTATGCTGAACAAAACCTACATCCACGCTTCTCTGCCTCAACGATAGCTTGGTCGCTGGACCAGAAGAAATTGTCTTCGCTGATAGTTTTTACGAGACCGCCGCGTGACATCATTTTTTTAACGCCGTCGTTGACCCCTGCAAACATCAATGTACCGCCTTGCTTATGCAAGCGTTCATACAAACGCTGAATTGCCTCAAGTCCAGCAGTATCTATTAACGACACGCCGCGCATGGATAGGATCAGCGCGTGAGTCTCTTTTAGGTTTACAAAGGCTTCATTGAATTGACCCGTTGCGGCAAAGAAAAGCGGACCTGTAAGAAACGCTACGCGCACATGTTTGCATTTGCCTGCGGTCTCAATCCCCTTTTCTTTTAGTCGTTCAATATCCACATCCTGCACATTAATATCAATACTCGCAATTTTGTTTAAGAAGACCGCGCCTGCTAGAAATGTGCCGATCAGAATTGCCTGTGTTAAATCCAAGATAACAGTGGCAAGCATGGTAATGGTAAAAGCGATCATATCTGTCTTGAAGAACTTGCCGAACATAAACTTGATCGCCGCCCATTCATTCATGCGTAGCGCTGTGACCATTAAGACACCCGCCAATGCGGCAAGCGGAATGCGCTCCATGAAAGGCGTCAGTAAAAACATGGAGAGTAATAGCCCAACAGCGTGGATAATGCTAACGAGCCGAGTCTGCCCGCCAGATTTAATGCCAACGCTGGTACGCGCAATTGCGGCTGTGGCGGGCACCCCGCCGAAGAATGGAATTAGCATATTGCCAACGCCTTGCGCAATCAGTTCTTGGTTGGCTTGCATACGCACACCGGTCATGTTGGAACCTACTGCTCCGCACAATAATGATTCCACTGCGCCCAAAGCAGTGATGGTCAATACAGGCGCGATGAAATCGGCGAGATTGTTGAATGGGATTTGGGAAATGCTCAGGCGGTCTTGCAGAATCAAAGTTTGGGGGATGGCTCCGATCATTGGGACAGACCAGGCTAAGGCGTAGTTAAGCAGCGCGGCAAGGATAATGCCAAGAAGTGAAGCGGGAAAGCGCGCGTTCCATTTTTTCGGCATCAACAACATAGTTCCAATCACAATGAATCCGAGAATCAGAGATTGGGAATTAGGAGTAAATGCGCTATTGAAATAACCGATAAATTTACCCGCGGCAGTTTCTGCGGCTTGCGTTTTAATTCCTAAAAGATTATCGATTTGTCCGATGAAAATAATTAATGCAATGCCAGAAGTGAAACCGCTGATAACAGGCGCAGGGATAAAGGCGATGAAACGCCCGAGGCGCATGAGACCGATGAGCAGTAGGATTACGCCCGAAAGGAAGCCCGCGATCCAAATGCCTGTCAGCCCATAGCGCGTGACTAGTACGATCAGCACCGCAGACATTGCGCCTGTCGGTCCCGAAATTTGATACGGCGCGCCGCCCAAGACACCCATAATAATGCCCGCCAGAATCGCAGTGACTAGACCTGCCGCCGCGCTTGCGCCTGATGCAACACCAAATGCCAACGCAAGAGGCAACGCTACCGCAGCGACTGTGAAGCCCGCAAGCAAATCTTGTTGAAATTTAGGCAATGTGTAATTTGAGAACTCGTCTTGATAAAGACGAGTGAGGGAACGACGCGGCATAATTTTTTCTCCAAGTAAATATTTTTACAAAGGCTCATGCTCCCCCAGGGCGTCCTTTGTTTAGTGTGGGGATTTTATGTAATAAACTAGAATTGGTCTTGAAGTAATTTTTTCTATTTCAGATAAGAAATTAAATATCACTGGCTCAATTTGCTTCATGGGTTTGCTGTAATCAAATCGATCTGTTCGCCATTGAGTAGGGTGAGCAAGCATTTTATTGATAATCCAGCAAGGGCTATCTTTTTCATTCCTCTTTCCATATATATTTTTAAGGTTTTCTATTAATGGTTTTCCAGTTTCTGAATTACACCATTCTGGTAATAAGCCCATCAATGTTATATCGTCACCTTCAATACTTTTAGAAATTAAGATGTCAGTCACAATTCTAGTATGAAGCAACAAGCTCTCAACTGTTACATTTTTAGTAATTCTATTAATAATATTATTTGGGTCTTTGGTGTTCAAGTGTCGTAATAAATTTCTAGTTTCAAAGTACATTTGAATTTCGTAATCAAACACAATCCAGGGATCATCATCTGCGTTACGTTTATCTGATAAAAAAGGTAAAACCATAGATTATTCACTGCCTTCTCCTGCTTCTTCTCCACAAGAAATACCTGTAGTAGCCCACGCAGGGATGTAATCAAATCACGGTTTCATCATCACATCGATGAAATTTTTACTATGAATGCTTTTCTAGCGCAGAAATTTATCTTTCGCTATCTAATCAAAACCTAGTTATAACTTCATTATACCGAATACTAGAAAATAAAACTTGATATATACACAATTCCTTAAAATATCACAACAAAACATGATACCCCTTCGGGGTTGATTACCCTATATTTTAATATCTATAACTATAACCATTTCATCCCTTCGGGATTATGGTTTATTCAATCCACTCAAACAAATATTTCGTATCATGCTCAATCTCAAATTTCTTGAGAAAATCCATATATTCATCTTGAAACGTCTGCTTGGCATGATGTTGTTCTTGATTGAAAATATAGTGATACACATTCTCAATCTGCGAGTGACTGTAAGAAAATGCGCCATACCCCTCCTGCCAGCTGAATTTTTCTTTGAGCCAATTATTGTCATTAATAAAATTGGACGAATTATTCTTCACATCACGCACGAAGTCAGATAATGCCATCGCGGGTTTAAGCCCAATAAAAACATGAACATGATCTTCAACCCCATTAACAATGATAGGTTTTTGTCCCTTATTTGTAATGATCCCAGACATGTATTTGAAAACTTCCTGCCGCCATTCCTTTTGAAGCAAGTTTTGTCTCCCTTTTACAGCAAACACCACCTGAATATAAATCTGCGAATATGTGCCAGCCATACTTCCTCCAAAAACCCCGAGGGGGTGAAACGATTATAGAACGTAGAAATTGGTTTGTTCAACCCCGAAGGGGTGTCATGGGTTATTTAAATCATTGCATTTGTTTCGACACCTTCGGCAACACACCGCTTCGGGATTTTATTTATGTTCAAACATCCCATCTAAATTCAAATAATAGGTATCCACTTCCAAATGCGAGAATAATCTTTTAATCTTCTCTTCGGCTTTGCTTAAATCTTCTTCGTGGCGTTCTTCTGTGCCGCTCATACCGTACATGCCGCAATCTTCGTGATTGATCAGCACCACTTTAGAAATCCCATGCAGGCGCGCGGCGATATCCACTTGACGAATCACATCATAAATATCATAAACACCACCCGCCATCACTGCACGGTCATAACTGCCTTTGGCAAGATTCGCCTCCAGCCATTGATTAATAAACGATTGAAGGCGGTAATCCATGCAATGAACAACGATCGCTTCACATTTGTGCGGCATGATGATCTTCTCCATTATGAAATAGGTTCAAACGTCCCATCTAAATGCAGATAAAATGTTTCTACTTTTAAGTTGGGAAACAAAGCTTTGATCTTAAATTGCGCGTCCATCAGGTCATGCTTATGGCGTTTGTATGTCCCATCCCGTCCATAGGCGCGGCAATCTTCATGATTGATCAGGGATACAGTTTCAATAGTATGAATCAGCACCCCAAGTTGAACATACTTCAAAACCATTTCATAATCATGCACACTGCCTGCCAAAGAAATAATATCAAAATTATCATATCCAAAGCGGACAGTAATCCAGGGTTGCAAAAATTTTTGCAAGCGATAATCCATACAATGCACAACCAACGCGTCACAATGAATAATGGGTTTTTTGTCTGTCATAGTTTCCTCATGGTGTTATAAAATTTCGCCTGTACTTCTCTTCAAAAACTTGCCGTCACCGCGACTGCCTTTCCATTCTTCTCCATCCACAATCAACTTTCCGCGCAAAAATACTTTTTCAGGATAACCTGTCAAATCCCAACCTTCATATAAATTGTAATCTGTCCGTTGATGTGAATGCGCCACGCCATGTTTCATTTTCTTCGCAGGGTCCCAAATCACAATATCCGCATCTGAACCAACAGCTAACGCGCCCTTACGCGGGTACAAACCAAAAATTTTTGCTGGATTGGTAGACATATATGCTACAAATTGATTCGCAGTAATACGCCCAACACCCACACCATACGTCCACAATATCGGCATCCTATCTTGAATCCCTGGCAAGCCATTTGGAATCTTTGTAAAATCATCTTTGCCTAATTCTTTCCCTGCGATAAAAACATCGCTTCCTTCATAAACAATAGGCTTGGTCCCGTCCATGAAGAATGGGCAATGATCCGTGCCAATCGTCTGCAAAATCCCATCTGATAATCCTTCCCACAACCGAGCATTATCTTCTTTTGTGCGCATCGGCGGCGAACAAACCCACTTCGCTCCGTCAGGCTGGCGCAATTGGTCAATCGTGAAAAATAAATATTGCGGACATGTCTCGCCCATCACTTTAACGCCGTGCTCACGCGCATACTTGAGCATATCCACTTCCCCGCCCGCGTTCATATGCACAACATAAACAGGTGAATCCGCTTGCTCTGCCATTGCTGCCATACGTAAAGTTGCTTCTACTGCGCCCCACGCTGGACGAGTGAACGCATGATATTCGGGTGTTGTGTGACCCGCCATAAGCGCATCAGTAACTAAAGTTTCAATCACATCCCCGTTCTCGCAATGCGCCATCATTAACATACCATTTTCTTTTGCAATTCTCAAAGCCTTAAAGATACTGCCGTCATCAATACGCAACCGTCCGTTATAAGCCGTGAAAACCTTCAACGTCTGGATGCCCATCTTCATCAAAGACGGAATATCTTTGGCGATCTTGTCATTGAAATTCGTCAAGTTCATGTGAAAAGAATAATCAATCGCCGCTTTTTCAGCCTTCTTCATCCATACATCAACCGAATAATCAAAACCTTTGTCATCCAAAACAACAAAATCCATTACCGTAGTTGTCCCGCCAAATGCCGCGGCTTTGTGTCCCGTGTAATGATCGTCAGACGAAACCGTATCGAACATAGGCAAATCCAAATGAACATGGGGATCAACGCCGCCGGGCATAATGAATTTGCCAGTTGCGTCAACTATATTGGCGTTAGGGTGTTGCAGATCTTTACCAATCTGGCTTATTATTTCGCCTTCAATCAAAATATCGGCTTGGAATGTCTCTAAATTTGTAACGAGTGTTCCATTTTCAATCAAAGTTATCATTTGCATCAACCTTTTACTTAATACTTTGTATGCCTAATAGTGCCATCAATACTTCAGCTGGAATATCGCTTTCATCCAAATCTACTTTATACAATTGCTCATTTTCTGCTCTTTCACGCAATGAACGCCATAAAACTTCACGCTCTTCACTTTGCACAACGAGGTCATTCAATATCTTCGCATTGAGTAAATACTCCCCTGTTGAATATAAAAACGTCAAGCGTTTCCATTTATCTGTCTTGATCGGTTCGGCTAATTTCTCTAACCCGCCTACTTGAATTTTATAATACTCTTCTTTCGCGCGCACATGATCTGCTTCATCTTTTAACAATTCACCGCGCGTCGTAAGTTCATGACCTTTGACCTGAGCAATGAATTCAATTTGTCCGCCGCGCTCACCAAATGCCAAGGGCTGGTAAAAAGCCAAATAATCCACAGCGACAACTTTTGGCGCGGTGCGAAGCGGAATTCGATACCAGCCCAAGAGCCGCGCAATTTCAAGGTCACGCGGAGTCTTGATCAAACACACCAAAACCAAATCTGTAAACTTAAGCATTCCTTTATTATAATGGTTCACATGCAACGTAAAAACATCCTCTTTATTATTGCCATTGGCATTGTCACATACGGCTTGCTCATCACGCGCCTCGGTTTTTATTGGGATGACTGGCCCTTCGCCTGGATCATTCAATTTATGGGTCCTGCAGAATTCTTCCCTGCCTTTGCACCGTTCCGTCCATTTCTTGCGCCCATTTTTTATTTAACAACTTCCACACTCGGAACGAATCCACTCAACTGGCAAATCTTCGCCCTTGTCTTACGCATCCTCATCAGCATCGCCTCATACTGGAGCCTCAGCCTGATCTTTCCTCAACAAAAGTTTTCCACGCTGATAGCTTCTCTCCTGCTACTCGTATTCCCAGGGTATAGCCAACACTTTGTCGCGCTGACGCATATCAACCAAGAATTAATTCCCTTATTTTTCTATATCCTTTCATTTGGATTTACTGCGCTTGCATTGCGCGAACAAAAAATAATATATCTTTATCTAGCCTTGCTTTTTCAATTCCTAGGCATCTTCCCTACTGAATATTTTTTTACAACCGAACCATTGAGATTCTTTTTCATTTTTTGTATTCTCGCATTCTCATCTATCGCCTCGCAAGCGAACTCAGCTACCTTATACTTACGTCAAATCTGGCTACGCGCAGGTGAAGCATTCCAAAAATGGACACCCTACCTTTTTGTTTGGCTTCTCAATGCGGCATGGCTATTTTATTATTACCGCTTTGGCGCATATAGATCATACAATATAAAAGTGGGCGAGGACGAAGCCAGAACTTCACTTTCATTATTAGATTTTTTTGACACTCTGTATAAGCTTTGTGCAGTAATTTGGGTACAAATCCTTTCATTTATTTCTCAGTCCATTACAGCCCCATCCACGCTCGCAATCATTGGCTTAATGATCATCGTTTTTATCTTTACTATTTTTTTCTTGATCAAATCAAAACAATCCAACAATTCCAATTCTCCAATACTATTAATTGTGATAGGGGTTGCAGGAATGATTTTTGGCCGCGTTCCTTCGTGGGCGGCTGGGTTGCCTCTTGTCTTGCAATCTATCAATGACCGCTTCATGGTTTCGATGATGCTTGGATCAGTACTGTTCATCATTGGAGTATTGGAATTGATCAAGCATGAACGCGTAAAGTTAGTCGCTTCAGCATTATTAATTTCCATGGGGGTTGGTCAACAACTTTATAACGCCAACATTTTCCGCTGGGACTGGGAAAAGCAGCGCGAGTTTTACTGGCAACTGGCATGGCGTATCCCAGATTTACAAGAAGGGACTCTTATACTTACTCATCAATTACCTTTTGAATATGAAACGGATTTTTCAACAACAGCCGCGCTCAATTGGATGTATGCCCCAGACTATAAAGCTGGCGATAATTTACCTTATGCACTCGTCTATACACGCTCTCGTTTGGGCGGCAGTAAACTGCCCGCATTAGAGCCTAATATCCACACCCGTTTTGAATTTAGAACAGTGACATTTAATGGAAACACATCGAACAGTATTACGGTATTCATGCCATCTTCAGGTTGTTTGCGCGTGCTTGACCCTATTTACGCAAATACTAAAGTATACGATCGTTACCCAAAATTCTTAAGAAGCTCCATCCCTTTCTCTAATCCAAGCCTGATTAATACAGATGCACCTGATCTATCCCTGCCTATAAAAATATTTGGGGCTGAACCAGAAAAAAATTGGTGTTACTACTATGAAAAAGCAGAATTAGCACGCCAAAAAGGAGATTGGGAAAAAGTTAAAGATATTGGAGATCAAACACTGAGTGATTTAATGACGGCTGGCGCACAAGACGGATATGAATTATTGCCATTTATTGAAGCCTATGCGCTGACAGAAAATTTTGAACGCTCGAGAGAGCTATCGCTCATAGCAATAAAATCCGATATTAAACCTATTATCGGCGTATGTCAGGCTTGGGAACGCACTCAAGCTCAAAGTTCAGATGGAAGCGAATCAGAGCTATTTTCAAAAAAAATGCTCGTCGAGCTGGGTTGCCCTCCTCAATAGAAAACCTGAAAGACACGAGTCTCATCATTTTTTTAAGAAAGACCACTCGGCTTGACTTGTTAAAGATGATATGCTACCATCACTTTGATATTGAAATTTTAAGGAGAAGCTATGAAAGTAAAAAATAACGGTCTGGTTCTGATAAGCGTTTTTGTGATTGGAGTAATGATTCTATCTGCATGTACTCAATCCTACTCACAAGCCCCTGCGGCTACCCCCACATTGCTACCGACCGGACTGTTCGTTTCCCCATTCCCATCCGTTGAAAATCCAATGGCAATGATCGAAGAGTTTGCAAAAGGTACCGCAACTGCGGCAGCAAACACCGCCTTGGCTGGAGGCGCTGGTCCCCTTACAACAGGCACCCCAGGCGCACCTATTTTAGTTACAGATACACCCAATATATTAGGAATTACCAGCACCCCACAAGGCAATCTTATTACACCCACTAATGCGATTGCTGGCGGAATCACCCCGGGAGCAGTTGCTACAACTGCTGTTATACCCGTTGGACCTTCTGCCACTTTATTACCAGCAGGCGTACGACCCGCATCATATACTTTGCAATCAGGCGAACATCCCTACTGCATTGCGCGCCGCTTCAATACTGATCCCACAGACCTATTGGCTATGAATGGTTTAGTAGATGGACAAATTTATCCTCCCGGAACCGTTTTGAAAATTCCTCAAAGCGGTACATTCCCAAGCGGTCGAGCGTTACTCTCTCACCCAGCTACTTATACGGTCACTTCGGCAGACGAAACAATTTTTGGTATTGCATGTCAATACGGCGATGTTGACCCAGCCGCAATTGCAACAGCGAATGGATTACAGGTTTCTGCAAAATTGACTGCAGGACAGATAGTAAAAATCCCCTAATATCGTTTAAAATAAAAAACTCCCAAGTTCTTAATTGACTTGGGAGTTTTTTTATTTATTCTATGATAAAACATAATAAGGAGATAACAATGTCATTTACACTACTTCGCTCAGAAAATTTACTACAGGGGCGTTCATTTAAAATTCGTAGAGACTATTTAAAAACTCCCGATGGAAGTGAAACACAATTTGAAATTGTTGAACATGGCGGCTCGGTCATCATCATCCCCATTGATAATGACGGCAATATATGGTTTGTACGCCAATATCGTCATGCGGCAGGAATGGATATGCTTGAATTACCTGCCGGTACACGCGATCAGAATGAGCCATATGAAGTATGCGCAGCACGGGAAATTCGGGAGGAAATTGGGATGGAAGCCGGGGAATTAATTCATCTCAGCTCTTTCTATCTTGCGCCTGGGTATTCTACTGAATATATGGGCGTATTTTTCGCGACAGGCTTAAAACCTAATCCATTGGAAGCTGATGCGGATGAATTTTTAACCGTTGAAAAAATCCCTGTAAAAAAGGCGCTTGAAATGGCAGAACAAGGCGAAATTCCAGACGCGAAATCCTTGGCGGCCTTGTTAATAGCTAGGAAATATTTGAAGGAATAAAAAAGCTTTATTGGACAACGGCATTACGGTTTTTTCTAAACAAGCGCGCCATAAATAACACCAACACAATTTCCACAGAGTAGATCACAAAAATGCAATCGCAAACATAGTTGTTACTTTTGCGCGAATATCAATATATCTGGGAATCAAATAGCGGAGGTTCTATTCTCTACTATTCCTACCCAAAATGTGACATCAGACTGTGCAATTTAGGTCAAATATAACTAACAGAATAAATAACACAGTCATACACTTACTAATATGATCTATTAGTAAGGAGTAAGAATGAAACAACCTGTTATTATGATCGACGGGAATGAAGCAACCGCCAGCGTTGCCCATCGTTCCAACGAAGTGATTGCCATCTACCCAATCACCCCATCCTCTGCGATGGGCGAATTCTCCGACGAATGGTCAGCAAAGGGCAAGAAAAATATTTGGGGCACCATCCCTCTTGTTATTGAAATGCAGTCGGAGGGCGGCGTGGCAGGAACCGTGCATGGAGCACTGCAAACTGGTGCGCTTACCACCACATTCACTGCCTCACAGGGCTTATTGTTAATGATCCCTAATATGTACAAGATTGCTGGCGAGCTCACCAGCACGGTCTTCCATGTTGCCGCGCGTGCCATCGCTACTCACGCACTTTCGATTTATGGCGACCATCAGGATGTAATGGCTGTTCGTCAAACAGGTTGGGCAATGCTCTCATCCAACTCTGTGCAAGAGGCGCAGGATTTTGCAGCCATTGCGCAAGCCGCAACTCTAAAAGCACGCATTCCCTTCCTTCATTTTTTTGATGGATTTAGGACTTCACATGAAATAACCAAAATATTCCAATTAACAGATGAAGAGCTTCGCATCATGCTCGACGACAACCTGATTCGAGCCCATCGAGCGCGCGGACTCAATCCCGAACATCCCGTCCTCCGAGGCACCGCTCAAAATCCCGATGTGTACTTCCAGATGCGTGAAGCATCCAATCCATATTACGCTGCCACTCCTGCCATCACACAAAAGATGATGGACAAATTTGCGAAGACCACAGGTAGACAGTACAACCTCTTTGATTTCAGCGGGCATCCTCAAGCAGAACGCGTAATCATCATTATGGGTTCAGGCGGCGAAGTTGTGAGTGAAACGGTTACCTATCTGGCAAATAAAGGCGAAAAAGTTGGCGCGTTACAAGTACGTTTGTATCGTCCATTCTCAGTTGAACATTTCATCAAGGCTCTTCCAAAAAGCGTGAAGTCAATTGCTGTTTTGGACAGGACAAAGGAACCTGGCGCAATAGGAGAACCTCTTTATATGGATGTAGTTAGTGCACTTATAGAGGGAAAATCTCCAAATATTACAGTAATTGGCGGGCGATATGGGCTTTCTTCTAAAGAATTTACTCCTGCTATGGCAAAAGCTGTGTTTGATGAAATGAACAAACCTACCCCAAAAAATCATTTCACACTCGGTATTAATGATGATGTCTCACATACCAGCCTCAAAATAGACACATCCTTTTCGCTCGAATCTAAAGACATGGTGAGTTGTGTATTCTTCGGCCTTGGCTCCGATGGAACCGTGGGTGCGAATAAGAATTCAATAAAGATCATCGGTGAAGAAACAGATAATTTCGCACAAGGTTATTTCTATTACGACTCGAAGAAATCTGGGACAGTGACCATTTCTCATCTTCGTTTTGGACCGCAAGCCATCCGAGCACCTTATCTCATTGAAACAAATCAGGCAAATTTCGTAGGTTGTCACCAGTATTCCTTTCTCGAGCGAGTGGATATGCTCAAATACGCAAAAGAAGGCGCAATCTTTCTGCTCAACAGTTTATATGGTCCCGATGAAATTTGGGATCAGCTTCCGCGAGAAGTACAGGATGATATTATCAAAAAGAAATTAAAGTTTTATGTCATTAACGGTTATGCCGTTGCTGAGAAGACTGGCATGGGCGGGCGTATGAACACTATCATGCAAACAGCCTTCTTCGCTATTAGCGGAGTTCTTCCAAAAGAATCAGCAATTGATGAAATCAAACATGCCATTGAAAAAAGCTATGGCAAACGGGGCCAAGCCGTTGTAAAACAGAATTTCGAAGCGGTGGATGCAGCCGTGGCAAATATTTTTGAGGTCAAAATCCCAGCGCAGGTAACTTCTAGGTTGACGCGCCGACTCCCAGTTCCAAATGAAGCGCCTGAATTCGTGCGCGAGGTACTTGGGCAGATTATCAATTCAGATGGAGATGCAATTCCTGTTTCCGCATTTCCTATAGATGGCACTTTTCCTACCGGCACAAGTCAATGGGAAAAACGCAATCTCGCGCATGAAATCCCAGTATGGGTTGAAGATTTATGCATCCAATGCGGCAAGTGTGTGATGATTTGTCCACACGCCGTGATTCGTCATAAAGTGTATGACAAAAATTTACTAGTAAACGCACCTGCAACATTCAAACATATGCCATCAAAATTCAAAGAATTTTCAGAGGGTATGGCTTATACGGTACAAGTTTCTCCTGAAGATTGTACAGGATGCACATTGTGCGTGGAAATTTGCCCAGTAAAAGATAAAAGTGCGGTAGGGCGAAAAGCGCTTAATATGGAAGCACAGCCGCCCTTGCGTGAAGCTGAAGCGAAGAATTGGAATTTCTTTATGGAAATTCCAGATTTAGACCGTAAGTTGATCAATCCTTCAACAATCAAAAATTCGCAACTCCTTCGTCCATTATTTGAATTCAGCGGCGCGTGCGCTGGGTGCGGTGAAACTGCTTATGTAAAATTGGTTTCTCAACTATTTGGCGATCGTGCTGTGATTGCCAATGCTACAGGTTGTTCATCTATTTATGGAGGCAACCTGCCCACTACACCATGGGCAAAAGATTCAAATGGGCGGGGACCCGCCTGGTCAAACTCATTATTTGAGGACAATGCCGAATTTGGTTTAGGAATGCGCCTAACGATTGATAAACAGAATGAATATGCGCGCGAGCTTATGAAATCCTTCGAACAATCATTAAGTACAGAATTGATTGATGCGGTTTTAAACGCTGATCAAACTAATGGCGCGGGCATACAATCACAACGAGAACGTGTTGCAGAGTTGAAAAATAGACTCGCCGTTTTGAACGATAGCCGTGCAAAAGACTTGATTAGCCTTGCGGATAATCTGGTCAAAAAATCTGTATGGATTATTGGCGGCGATGGCTGGGCATACGACATCGGCTATGGCGGGCTTGACCATGTCCTAGCAAGTGGCCGCAATGTAAATGTGCTTGTGTTGGATACCGAAGTGTACTCAAACACCGGCGGGCAAGCGAGTAAATCCACGCCACGCGCTGCAGTAGCAAAATTTGCTATGAGCGGAAAGGGGATGCCAAAGAAAGATCTTGGTCTCATTGCTATGTCCTACGGCTATGTTTATGTTGCCCGCGTTGCAATGGGTGCGAATGATCAGCAAACACTAAAAGCATTGCTAGAGGCAGAATCTTATGATGGTCCATCAATTGTTATTGCATACAGTCCCTGTATTGCACACGGCTATGATATGTCAAGAAGTCTTGAACAAACGAAATTAGCGGTGCAATCTGGTCATTGGCCTATATATCGCTATGATCCACGGCTGGCATTACATGGTCAAAATCCACTTGTGATTGAGTCCAAAGAACCGAGTATTCCAATTTCACAATACGCATATAACGAAACCCGATACAAAATGCTCACGCAAATGGACGAAGAACGCGCAGAGCAGTTGATGAAGGAAGCACAGCATGATGCAAAATCACGTTGGATACTTTATCAACAAATGGCTTTGATGCATTATGGGAATAATGAGGAAAAAAAATAATGACCGATCTTTCTACAACTTATCTTGGCTTGAAATTAAAAAATCCACTCGTCGCTTCGGCTTCTCCTCTCTCAAAGAAAATAGCAACAGCCCAACGGCTGGAAGAAGCGGGGATTTCCGCAATTGTGATGTATTCGCTGTTCGAAGAGCAGATCATCCACGAATCGCTTGAGCTTGACCACTATTTATCTCGCAATAGCGACTCATTTTCCGAAGCTCTGACATATTTGCCAGATGGCGGCATGTACGGAGTCAGCCCAGAAAAATATCTCAACCAGCTAACAGCACTCAAGAAAGCTGTAACAATACCTATCATCGGAAGCTTAAATGGCATCTCTAAAGGCGGATGGACTAGTTATGCAAAGCGTATCCAAGAAACGGGAGCAGACGCACTTGAGTTAAATCTTTATTATCTTGTTACAGACCCCAATTTGACAAGTACTGAAGTTGAATCTGCCCAAATTGAGCTGGTTGCAGAAGTAAAATCTGCGATAACTATTCCATTGGCAGTGAAACTCAGTCCTTATATTACATCTTTGCCCAACTTTGCCAGCAGATTAGTAAAAGCAGGTGCAAATGGTCTTGTGCTCTTCAATCGTTTCTATCAACCTGATTTTGATCTAGATGAACTTGATATTGTCTACAACCTTGACCTTAGCACTTCAGCAGATTTACGGCTGCCACTGCGTTGGATATCAATCATGTATGGAAAAATCCATGCAGATTACGCACTTACAAGCGGGGTGCATACTTCAGAAGATGTTCTAAAAGCCATGATGGCTGGAGCAAAAGTAGCCATGATGGCTTCAAATATTTTACTAAACGGCGAAAAAGTTATTCCGTCTATGCTTAGCAGTTTAGAAGAATGGATGAAAGAAAAAGAATACAAATCAGTCCAACAAATGCAGGGGAGTATGAGCCAGAAGAACGTTAAGGAACCAGCGGCATTTGAGCGCGCAAATTATATGAAAGTATTAAGTTCATTCAGTAATTAAAAGAGATTAGATTAAACAAAAAAAGGCTCCGTTTTTGGAGCCTTTTTTATAATATATTATTTGAGAAAATTATTATTCAACCGGGGTAAATGCAGGCGCGTTCTTGCGTTGGCGGAAGGTAATACGAGCGCGAGTGAGGTCATAAGGGGACATTTCCATAGCTACGCGATCACCCAACAAAATGCGAATATAGTGCTTACGCATCTTTCCAGCAAGGTATGCGAGAACTACATGACCATTGTCAAGCTTTACTCGGAATTGTGTACCCGGTAAAGCTTCAATCACTAAACCTTCAGCCCGAATTTTATCTTCTTCTTTTGCCATACAAGCCTCCTACTTTACTCACTATCTTTGAATGAACGTCGTTTCAAACGGCGAATCGCCTTTTTCTTTTCCATACGGCGAGTTTCACTTTTAGAGACAAACCAGCGTTTGCGGCGCACAGTGCTTAAAATACCGCTCTTCACTACCTTCTTACGAAAACGTTTGAGCAATGAGTCTTGAGACTCACCATTGCGTAAATTAACAGCAGACACTAAATTCACCTCCTTTTGGTGAAGGATACTGGAATAAAAACAGCCGAATCGTAAATTTCGGCTGAGGGTCAGGGTCGAACGAAACGATTGCCGTGATCATGCGATCAAAATAAAGCGCTTCAAACTCCTTGAACAATGCAATGTAGAGGATAAATTCTCCTCAACCGATCGAACAAACGGGATTATACATGAGAACCCCCCGCCTGCAAAGGCTTTTATAAATAAAAAGAGCAGACGCGTAAAGAGCCTGCTCAATTATTAAAAAGAAAAGCCCCTTGGCAATGACCTACTCTCCCAGGAGGTCGCCCTCCAAGTACCATCGGCGCTGACATGCTTAACTTCCGGGTTCGGGATGGGACCGGGTGTACCCACGTCGCTCAAATCACCAAGGGACAATTTCACAAAATTGTTCCTGAATAGCAAATAATTGATGTATGTTTTGAAAAGTACCAACTTCTCCGTATCACGGAAGGAAGCCCTCGACCATTAGTACAGTTTAGCTTAACATATTACTACGCTTACACATACTGCCTATATACCAGATAGTCTATCTGGGGTCTTACTCTGTTAACCAGAATACAGGGATCTAATCTTGAGGCGAGTTTCCCACTTAGATGCTTTCAGCGGTTATCTCTGCCCAACGTAGCTACCCAGCGAT
>VFJR01000105.1 GCA_009885945.1 Anaerolineaceae bacterium | reverse complement strand
GCGCATCAAAAACAAGGATAATAATTCCTGGTTGTGATGAGTTCCCTGTTTTGATGATGGGCAGCAGGGATGAGAGAAGCGCGCCTGAAGTAACAGTGCTCGCAATTTTTAAAAATGACCTTCTATTTTTGAATTTCATAACAATGATCGCAATCCTTTTAATGAATGAAAAACATATCTTAATATTATTCGGTTGACGAAGAGTGAATATTACAAATTTCTAATAATAATAACCACGAGGCTGATAATTGTTAGTGGAACAGTTATGTATATAAAGATAACTGCTCGGTCGGCAGCTATTTCAACAATTTTCCGTATATTGAATTTGTTAACAATTGTTACAAAAATCAAGACGAATAGGATTATCCAGACTGCATAAGCTGGTATATCTCCCTCTAGGCGTGTGTTTTTTACAGAAATGTATGCTAGGAATGAGAACAGGCAGATGACAGTGATACTACCAATTAGAATGAAATTATCACGAAACCATTTTGAAGGGAGGATGAATGCAATGATTAGCAAAAGCAAAATAGCAAAAATGGTTTCAAGAAAATTCACAACAAATGTATAAGCCAAAATAGTGCCCAATTCACCAACGTTGAGAAACATTAGCCAACTGGGTAATCTCCAAGAGAATATATATAAGCTCCAGCCATAAATAAACAGTGTAATAAGTCCATAGACTGGATAAATCTGCTCCATTTTTGGAAATCGTTCCTGTAATTTCATAGTAATCCTCACTAATTTCTTTTTTTTAAATTCTACAGTTTCGGTAAAACAATAGACTGTTGCTTTTGATATTTTCCTTTTTTATCGGCGTAGGAGACTTCGCATTCTTCGTCTGCTTCGAAAAAGAGTACTTGTGCGAGCCCTTCGTTCGCGTAGATTTTTGCAGGCAGGGGCGTGGTGTTGGAAATTTCTAAAGTTACAAAACCTTCCCATTCTGGCTCAAATGGCGTGACGTTGACGATGATGCCGCAGCGGGCGTAGGTGGATTTCCCTAAACAAATAGTGAGCACTTTGCGTGGAATTCGGAAATACTCTACGGTGCGGGCAAGGGCGAAGGAGTTGGGTGGGACAATGCATACATCGCCGACAAAATCTACCATGGATTTTGTGTCGAAATTTTTTGGGTCTACTGTGGCGGAGAAGACATTGGTAAATATTTTAAATTCATTTGCTACGCGTACATCATAGCCGTATGATGAAACGCCGTAAGAAATAACGCCATTGCGCACTTGCTTATCTTCGAACGGTTCGATCATTTTTTGTTCAATTGCCATCTTGCGTATCCAGTGATCTGGCTTGAGTCCCATTGTTTTCTCCGATTGTGATTTTGTTTCTGGAGTCGTTCAGCTAAGTACTCTTTAGAGTATGCTGAATGTGTTAAAGCAATGTCAAACAGCTAGCTGTTTGACTCCAGAGCTAAATTGTTAAATCCCGCCGCGATCTTTCATGACGGCGCGGATTTCTTTTTCGAGCTTGTCGGCTTCTTTTTCGAGACTTGTTAATTCTGCCAGCATTTTATCGCCAGCAGATTTATCTTCTAATGTGTTGATATTAATTTTTACATTGTAGCCAGCGGCGGTGAGCGCGGCGCGCGCTATGGCAAAGCCAGACATGGCGTCGCTGAT
The DNA here is from genome assembly GCA_009885945.1 of Anaerolineaceae bacterium. GTDB lineage: Bacteria > Chloroflexota > Anaerolineae > Anaerolineales > Villigracilaceae > VFJR01. The sequence continues at coordinate 10,579 of VFJR01000105.1, read as the reverse complement.
GGCGTTGAGGTTGCCATCTTTGGCGCATTTGAGGGCGAGTTCCATGACTTTGATGGCAGCCTCGGAGACGTGTAAGGGAATATGCGCGGCGTTGAGCGTTGCTTGGATGATGGCGGTGTTGCGTGTGGATTTTTGCTGATCGGTGTCTTTTGGCAATTTGAAGGTTGCCATTAATACTTCAAATGAGGCGGAGTCGTCATCTACGGCTTGGGTGAGCTCTTTGCGTAGGCTTTCTGCTACGGCGCGGATGGCTTGCATTTCGGCTTCGACTTCGGCGTATTTCTTTTTACCAATTGTGAGTCCGGCAACCATAGCGACGAGCCCTGCGCCCATTGCGCCGGCGTAAGCTCCTGCTGAACCGCCACCGGGAGTTGGTGTCGGCGCGGCTAACATTTCTATAAAGGAGGCAGGTTCGGGGGAGGGTGATGCGGGCGAGAGTGTGGAAAAAAGCCTGGATTCAAGAATCTGTTCGGAGGAGAATTGGTCCAGTTGTGTGTACCAAACTGCCGCATCAATTAAAGATTCTTGAGGGAGTAAGCCAACCAGTTCGCTATGATGAATGTTGACACCGTAGCGTTGTGCTTCGCGGCGGATAAATTCAACAACGCGTGCAATGGGTGTTTCGCGGAAGTTGGTCAGGTTCATTGAGACTTGCGCGCGTCCATCAACGAGCAAGCCAAGCCCTTTGACATAACGAAGCCCGCCTGATGAATGACGCACAGCTTTCGCGATTTTTTTTGCGATTTCTACATCGTCGGTAGTGAGATAAACATTGAATGCAACCAGCGAATTGCGCGCGCCGATGACGGTAGCGCCTGCTTTGGGAAGTTTACTGGGACCAAAATCGGGTTTGCGATTTGGGTTTGTTTCTATCTCAGCTTTGATGCCTTCATACTGACCTTTGCGAACGCTTTCAAGATTGGTGCGCTCGGGGCTGGTAGCGGCGGCTTCATATAAATATACTGGGATGTTAAGTTCACTGCCTACGCGTTGACCTAGTCTTTTGGCGATGGCGATGCAGTCTTCCATTGTTGCGCCTCCGCTCAGCGGAACGAAAGGACATACATCTGTTGCGCCCATGCGCGGATGCGCGCCGGTATGTTGATCGAGATCAATTAATTCAGCGGCGGTCTTAATCGCGCGGAAAGCGGCTTCTTCGACGCCTGCGGGCGAACCTGCAAATGTGATTACTGTGCGGTTGTGATCAAGGTCGGAGGAGCGGTCTAGCATTTTTACTTCGCTGACCGATTCGATCGCGGCGACAATTTGATCTATGACTTCAGGCCGGCGCGCGTCTGAGAAGTTGGGGATACATTCGATGAGTTTGTTGTTCATGAGGTCTCGTGGTTGATGATTTCTTGTGGGGCGTATTATAACTGTGAAAGAAAAAAGACAGATGTGAGTATAATTAAAGCAGGAGCTATTTCACATGGAAGTTAAAAAATTACCCTTTTCTGGATGTTTGCAATTTATCTTAGGCATCTTTACTGTAGGCGTGTTTCCCTTGGTAGTTTGGCTGAGCGAAAGAAATTGGCCCAAATCTATGGACGAGCAATGTTTGGTCACACGCGGCGGCAGAAGGATAGACTGGACTGATTTTAATAAAATCACTAAAGTTGTTACGCAAGTGAATCGTGGTTCTGCGGGAATAGAGAAATACGAATTGCAATATCCTCAAGGGAAGGTTGATGTTGTTGTATATCGCTTGGAACAGGGGCAACAAGTTTTAGAATATATTTGGAAGCGTTTGCCAGATCAGATCAAGCAATAGCAGCAGATATTTTTACTCTAATGATTTCAATCCAACTATCAAACTTAACACTTATTCTTGGCGCCCACGCTATTTTCCGTGACTTGACTTGGGAAATTCAAGATGATCAGAAGATCGGCTTGGTCGGTCCTAACGGAGCGGGAAAATCATCTCTTTTTAAATTAATGATTGGCGAATATACGCCAGAGAAAAACGGGAGCATTGTTAAAGCCAAAGGGGTTACTCTTGGTTATCTCTCTCAACAACCAGAGTTTGATCCCAGCGATACGGCTTTATCAGTTGTTCTGCAAGGCAAGCCGCGTATTGCCGCGATTGACGCAGAATTGCATCAATTGGAAGTGAAGTTGGGTCAGCCTGAAATTTATAACGATTCTAAGAAATTGGAACGCACACTAAATGCTCAAAGTAAATTGATCGAAGAATATGAATCATTGGGCGGCTCTACTTTTGCCGGGCGCTCTCGTGAAGTTCTGCGCGGGCTGGGATTGGCAGATGTAGATATCGAAAAAAATATAGGCGCTTTAAGCGGCGGGCAAAAAAAACTAATTGGTCTTGCGCGTTTGCTTTTGGCGCATCCATCCTTGCTTTTATTGGATGAGCCTGATAATCACCTGGATATTCCCGGCAAGGCTTATCTTGAGCAGTTTATCAATGGCTATAATGGCGCAGTTGTTTTAATCTCACATGATCGTTATCTGTTGGATGCCTGCGTAACGCACATTACAGAAATTGAAGATGGTAAGTTGACGACCTTTGTCGGTAATTACACAGAATTTATTATTGATAAAGAACAAAGGCTTGCCAAACAGGAAGAACTCTATCAAATTCAGAAACGCGGACTTGCGCGCATGGAATTGGCAATTAAGCGCTATCGAGTATGGGTTCAGTTCAACGATAAATTTGCCAGCCGTATTCATGCCATGGAAGCGCGCATTGCAAGAGTGGATAAAATCGATAAACCGATTTTGGATCGCAAACGCATGGATTTTGAGATCAATGGCTGGCGCGGCTCCAATCAAGTGTTGGAATTTGTGGATCTTGAAAAATCATTTGAACATCGTACGATATTAAATAAAACAAACTTGCTGATCCGTCATGGCGAACGAATTGGGTTAATCGGCGCCAATGGTGCGGGCAAATCAGTTTTTTTAAGAATGATTCTTGGCAGAGAAACTCCAACTGCGGGCGAGGTTAAAATCGGTCCTAGTATCAAAGTTGGTTATTATGCGCAAGAACATGAAACTTTAGATTTCAACCAAACCCTCATTGATGTTGTGCGCCATGCAGGTGAGATGAGCGAAGGAAGAGCCGTTTCTTTCTTGACCCGTTACCTGTTCCCGTATCGACAGGCGACTCAGCGCATCGGCTCACTCTCGGGCGGCGAACGGAGTCGCCTCCAGCTGGCACTCCTTGTTTTGTCTGGGAGCAACTTCCTGCTTTTGGATGAGCCGACCAATAATCTTGATATTGCTTCTGCCGAAGTGTTGGAAAATTCCTTGATGGAGTTTGATGGCACAGTCTTAGTTATCTCACACGACCGTTATTTCCTAGACCGAACGGTGAATAAAATCCTATGCCTTGAAAATGGCAAATTAACGGAATATATCGGTGGATACAGCGATTATGCTGAAAAGATTGCAATGTGATTTGAAAGACTAGGTTCGTGTAATAATAATTGTGAAATCATTAATTTACAGGAGAAAACAGCATGATTTTTTATAGACGCCTTTCGATATTATTGATTATTATGATGATCGCAGTCAGCTCATGCAACCTGCCAACTACCCAAGGTAATAATGAACCGCCTGATTTAGAGGCAACTATTACTGCGCAGGCTCTATTGTTACTGCAGCCTGCACCTTTAGTGGATAACTTTACTCCAATTGCTACATCTACGATTACGCCGACTTTTACGCCAAGCGTGCCAATGGTAACTGTTAGCCAAGATACCAACTGTCGTACAGGACCCAGTAAAGATTATGATTACTTAGCCCTTTTAAAAATAGGGCAGACAGCCGAAGTGATCGGAAAAAATACAGCCAATAATTACTGGATCGTCAATATTGGCGGCATCACTTGCTGGCTATGGGGTCAATATGCAACGGTAAGCGGCAATACGGCAGTATTAGCAGAGTATGTTGTGCCGCCTTCTCCCACTCCATCTCTGCCTGCCCAGCCGAATAATTTTAAGGTACATATAAGTTGCGCTATTAGTATGGATCCGTTTTTGCACAACGAAGTCCATATTGAGCTTGAGTGGGTGGATTTGGCTACAAACGAAGAAGGGTATAAAGTGTATCGCGATGGAGCACAGTTGGCGACCCTTGGCGAAAACGCAACCAGTTTTTCGGATGATACATCTCTTCCTGCGATCTTTATTTTCGGAGACCCGCCTCCCAGTGTTGAATATAGTATTCTGGCTTTCAACGGCGCAGGTAAATCGAATGATAGGTCAAAATCAGTGACTTGTCCGTAAGATATTGGATTATTAATATGAATAAAAAAGCCCCGCGAAGAAATTCGCGGGGCTTTTTTATTTTCCACTTTCTAAATTTAAGTTCCTTCTTCCCAAGAATTCAAATAGTGGGTTTGCTCTGGGGTAAGGATGTCGATCTTGATGCCCATAGCTTCCAGTTTGAGGCGGGCAATTTCATTGTCGATGTCTGTGGGTACAGAATAAACTTTCTTTTCAAGAGTCTTGGCATTCTTTGCCATATATTCTGCGGCTAATGCCTGATTTGCAAAAGACATATCCATTACTGATGCAGGATGTCCTTCGGCAGAGGCGAGATTGATCAAGCGCCCTTCGCCGAGGATGTTAATCTTGCGTCCGTCTTTCGTGACATATTGCTCAACAAATTGACGCACAAGAGCAGGCTTGCCTTTGCTCATTTTTTCTAAGGCAGGGATATTGATTTCGACATTAAAGTGACCAGAGTTGGCAACAATTGCGCCGTCTTTCATCACTTCAAAATGTTTGCCGTCTAGCACGTTGATGTCGCCAGTTACTGTACAGAAGATATCACCAATTTTGGCGGCTTCGATCATTGGCATTACTTGAAAGCCGTCCATGATCGCTTCCAACGCCTTCATTGGGTCTGTTTCTGTGACGATTACTAAAGCGCCCATACCGCGTGCGCGAGAGGCGAGTCCACGTCCGCACCAGCCGTAGCCAGCCACAACGAAGTTTTTACCAGCCAGCAACACGTTGGTTGCGCGGATAATGCCGTCAATGGTGGATTGACCCGTGCCGTAACGGTTGTCAAACAAATGTTTGGTCAAGGCATCATTCACTGCAATAACAGGGAATTTCAAAATCTTATCGGCTTCCATCGCTTTTAAGCGAATTACGCCCGTAGTTGTTTCTTCGGTTCCGCCGATCACATTGTCAAGCATCTCTTTGCGTTCTGCATCAGAAAGACCTTTTGCCCACGCGGCGAGAGATGGTTCAAGTTTTTCAAAGCGGCCCATTTCAATGAAGAAGAGCGAAGATACAAGATCAGCGCCATCGTCCATGGTCATGTGAGGTTTGTGTTCCAGCGCGGCGCGAATATGCTTGAAGTACGTTACCTTATCTTCGCCTTTGATCGCGTAGGTTGGAATTTCAAATTGATTAACCAACGCGGCGGCGACATCATCTTGTGTAGAAAGAGGGTTGGATGCTGTTAAGACAATATCGGCGCCGCCTTCTTGTAATGCCACCATCAAGTTAGCGGTTTCTGTAGTCACATGCAAACATGCAGAAATGCGTAGCCCCTTAAGAGGCTTCTCTTTTTTAAAGCGTTCACGAATCGAACGAAGTACGGGCATTTCACGTTCTGCCCAATCCATACGGCGTCTTCCGCCTTCAGCTTGACTTAAATCTTTTACATCACTCATTGTTGCTCCTTAGCAATTTGTAATACGGGAATCGTAAAATGATCATTGCAGAGCTGGAACGATTCCCAAATTTCCAGCCCCTGATTTTTCTTAACTGTTTAAGAAATCCAACCTGCCGCCATCCTCAAAATGCTTGCGGAATCGTTGGACAAAATCTTTTTTTAAATAGGAATGATTTTGTGTGCCGCGTTGTTCGAGACAATACACAGCAGAAAGCGAGCCGATCTCACCGCACAATTTCCAATCCAAACCGCGCGCATATCCTGTTAGGAATCCGCCGCGAAATGCATCGCCGACGCCTGTGGGGTCTACGATCTTTTCTTCAGGCACGGTGGGGATGTGCACTGTATCTGCGCCTGCGTATAAATCTGCGCCGTCTTTGCCGCGTGTGATCACCAAAACTTTAACATGATTCAAAATTTGATCCAAGCTCCAGCCAGTTTTTTTTGAGATCAGCCCAAATTCATAATCATTACAAAATAAGAAATACGCGCCTTCCATATCTCGCGCCAATTCTGTGCCTTCGAGTCTTAAGACCTGCTGACTTGGGTCGTATAAATATTTGATGCCCAATTCGCGGCACTCAGCAGGAAATTTCATCATCGCATCCGGTGCGCTGGGAGAGACGATCACCAGATCAGGTTTTTTATCTAAATCTTTAAGCGATTGTGTTGCAGAATACGCCATAGCGCCCGGATAAAAAGATGCAATTTGCGCCGACTCTGTATCTGTTGTTGCAAAGAATGAAGCGGTAAAAACTCCAGGCACCACCTTCATTAATGAAGTATCTACGCCTTTTGCATTGAGCCACTCGCGATAATCTCCAAAATCTTCGCCGACCGTTGCCATTACGCGCGGTCTTTCGCCAAGCAAAGCCATTGTGTAGGCAATATTAGGCGCAATGCCGCCGCGTTGTTTCGACATGCCATCCACTAAAAATGAAAGACTGATCGAAGCCAAACGTTCGGGCAAAATTTGTTCTTTAAATTGACCGGGAAAGGTCATCAAATAATCGTAAGCAACAGAACCAGTGAGCAGAATATCCATATGTATCTCGCAGAAAAATGCGCACTCTCGCGAGTGCGCTGATTTGTGAACGCGCAAAAGTTTATCATGGCAGCCTTGGATTGTCTAGAATTTCACATTGCAAAATCTTTAAGATTTATGTTTTTCAATATCAGATCAATGCAATTTGAATACTGAATATCTTCTTGCGAAACATCCATCTTGAGGATTTGATCTCTCGGAACTGATTCTAGCCATTCTTCAATATACTGATTAAGCAACTGCGCATCTTTCTCAGACGCGATATTGATTCTGTTGCGAGTCGCCAATCTTTGGCTGACGGTTTTTTGGTCCGCGTGCAGGTGAATGATCAATTCTGGAGACGGGAGAAATGTGCGGGCGAGTTGGTAAAACCGTCGGCATAGATCATGTTCAGGTTCGCTGAGCCAGCCTCGGGTGAGGAAGAGGCGTGTAAATCCGTAAAAGTCGAGATCGAGTCCGCCATCCATAATTGCTGTGCGTGCATCTGCGCGTAATGTTTGTTCTTGTTGTGCACGCACCATTAAATAATCTAATTGGTTTGCCAGTGCGTAACGGGTATCGTTTTTGAATAATTCCTGAAAGGGTCTTTGTTGATGGTCTTCGTATGCTGACGCAAAATTATGCTTATCGCATAATGCACGCATGAGGGTTGTCTTGCCAACGCCGCTTGAGCCCACAATGGTGATGATCTTTGCCATACTTTAAGTATAGCAGTTAAATAGCAACACTATTGTTATGCCGGTCTATAAAGAGGGCTTTGGATACTCATGTTAGAATGTCATAAAGGTGAATATGAGCGAACCCATTTTACTTAATTCTGATGATGCAATTATTAATACGCTGCAATTTAAGAAATTCCGCAGTACGGTCGAAAGGCGCGTTGTGCCTTTTATTCCAATGCCTGGCGAATCTCAAACAATGGAAGTGAAAACACCTTGGGGGGCTTCTTTGACTGCGAAGGTTGGTGATTTTTTAGTAAGTGAAATTGATACCCCCGATGATGCCTGGCCGATTGACGCTGGTATTTTTGAGGCAAGTTATCTCATTACCCGCCCGGGCTATTGTGTTAAGAATGCAGTGACTCTGCTTGTGCCTCTTGTGGATGTTGCCAAAGGGAATCCAGATCAAATGGTAACGGTGGTGACACTTGAAGGTTCAGAAACTGTACGGGCAGGGGATTTTTATTTGGCTAAGGGTGTAAAGAATGAAATTTGGCCCTATCCGAAAGATAAGGTAAAAAATGTAATGATGCCCATTGATTAACTCAATGGGCATCATTGTTATGAGCGGGTGGCGGGAATCGGACCCGCATCTCTTGCTTGGGAAGCAAGCATACTACCACTGTACTACACCCGCATAACGAACCGAGATTATAGCTACGCGATTGGGGGCTGTCAAGCAGTGTATATAAACTTGCTCCCTGCGCCATCCTCGGCACAGGATTTACTCACAAAACGCCGCCGAGGACGGCGGCTGGCGCGGAGCAACATAAAACATCAGTTCCTATTTCTTATTGATTTCGTTTCAAGAGCTTATCTGCCAATTCGAAGAGAGCTTGCCCTGCTTCACCTTGCGGGTCTGCTTCTTGTAAACTGCGTAAGGCAAGGTCTGTCATGGATTTGGCGGCTTCGTAGGCGGTGTCGTATCCGCCTTCGGTGGCGAGCAGGCTGGCGAGGTCTGCCACTTCATTAGGTTGAATTGGACCCTCTGCCCAGCGATTGGCAAATTTTCCGTTGCGGCTTAAGCCAGCTAATACGGGTAATGAATTTTTTCCCTCGACGAGATCGCTGGCAGTGGATTTGCCTGTGACAGATTCGTTGCCCCATATTCCTAAAATATCATCCTGTACTTGGAAAGCCAGCCCAAGATAATGACCAAATGAACGATAGGTCTCTTGAGTTCGCTCATCGGCGCCGCCAAGCAATGCGCCAATGTGTGTACAGGCAGAGAGTAACGCGGCTGTCTTGCCGGAGACCATGGGCCAGTAGTCATCTGTTTTTAAATCTTTTCGCTCTTCATAGGACATATCCAAATACTGACCGCGTGTAAGGTCAAGACATGTATTGTTTAGAATGGTAGATGCTTGCACCACGATGTTTGCTGGATAGGTGTTCACTAGCTCAAGGATCGCTTGATTGGCGATCACAAATAATGCATCGCCTGCATTGATAGCCATTGGCGCACCCCATTTGACCCAGACGGTGGATCGTCCGCGGCGTTTGTCTGAATTATCTTGGATATCATCATGAACAAGTGAGAAATTATGAATCAACTCAACTGCGGCGGCGGCGGGTGTGGCGTTTTGCCAGTCGCTGTTCCCTTGATTGCCTTCTGCAGATGCGGCGGTAAGAAGCAATAGAAGCGGGCGGATACGTTTACCGGCGGCTTCTGCACCTGCGCCTTCTCCAGTCCAGCCCATATGATACGTGAGCATCTCTTGGAAAATCTGTGTGCGCGGCTGGTCAAGGCGGGCGATTTGTTTTTGTAATTCACTTTCAACTGCTTGGAACATTTCTTTTTGAATGGTCATGGTTGTTTATGCTCTCTGTTTTAGATTTTTACAACAAGATAACAATTACAATGGATTGCCGAATTATATTTGAAAGCTCTGTAATTTTCTATCCAATTGTTCAGGAGATTCGAAGTGAATGGTTTGAATGCCAAGGGATTGGGCGGCGAGAATGTTGGGCAGGGAGTCATCTATAAATAGACATTCATGTGCGGGCAGTTGGATTTTGTTTAGAGTGTAATGAAATATATCTAAGTTAGGTTTGATCATTTTTATTTCGCCTGAAATAATGAGCTGATCAAATAAATGTAAAAAATCATGTTTTTTATATAGGATCGTAAATTTTTCGGCGGGCACATTGCTGAGCAGGTGAAGATTCCAGCGTTGGTTTTTTAATCGGTACAGGATATCTACTGTTCCAGAAATAACTTCGCTGATGCTTTCTTCCCAATGCGTGTCATAGGCTTGAATCAGGTCTGCGTAGTGCGGGAATTTTTCGCTTAACTCGGCAACCGCTTCTTTAAAGGAGCGACCCGCGTCTTGTTTTGCGTTCCATTCGGTGAAGTTGATCTCACGGAGGAAAGAGTCAACTGCTTCAGGCGTAGGGAAGAGGCGGTCATAAATTTGGTGGACATCCCAATTAAGCAGGACATTGCCCATGTCGAAGATAATGCATTTGATGGTGGAATTCATTTATTTATTAACTCTCCAAATTTCGAATCCGTCAAAGCCAGTGGAACCTAGGACTGCAAATTGTTTTTGAGTCCATTGGGCAAAGAGTCCTGCGCTTTGATCGGCAGGGTCGTAGAGCAGCGCTTCGGTGATAATGAATCCATTGCCATTGTTGTAGTTGGTGGTGGAGTAGGCGCGATTGGCAGAATCGACGCGGGTAACAGTTAACATGTGATCAAAGTTGCCGCCGTTGCCCGCGTACAAGTAGACGAAGTCGCCGGGGTAAAGCGGGGTTTGATTCCAATCATAACGTTTGATCGATATTTTGTAACGCATATGTTTGTAGCGACCTGCTGGAAAGGCGTCTGTTTCAAGTTTGCGCCGATCTCCTTTAACCGATGGATTAAGCAGCCAATAATCATGCGGAACGACTGCCTGATTTAACAAGCCGGCATCTCTAAGGATGGCGATGGCGAGTGGTCCGCAAGTGTTATCGGGGTAGGCATTTTTGCTTTGATTGATCGCGTATGTGATTTTTCGGGCTTCAGAACGGGTGGGGGCATTATATTTTAGCGACGCATTGTATAAAGATAATTGCTCCGCTTTGGTTAGCGGACCAATAATTTGAATTGTGCCATCGTTGATCAGCGCCTCTAACGGGTCAATGGTTGATGTGGGTGTTATGGCAGGTGTTGTTGCGG
>VFJR01000191.1 GCA_009885945.1 Anaerolineaceae bacterium | reverse complement strand
GAGGTTTGCCCCACTGAGGTTTGCCCCACTAAGGTTCGCCCCACTAAGATCTGCTCTACTAAGGTCTGCCCCAAAGAGAATGGCTCCGCCTAGATTAGCTTCAATGAGGTTGGCTTCAATGAGGCTGGCATCAAAGAGATTGGCTTTACTGAGATTGGCTTCACTGAGCTTAGCTCCATTGAGTTCAACTCCACGAAGATCAGCATGGTGAAGATCAGCTTGGCGAAGATCAGCTTCTACGAGGCTGACCCCAAATAGGTTGACATCACTAAGATTAGCTTGGCGAAGGTTGGCGCCGCTGAGATCTGCATTAATAAGATTGGCTTGACGGAGGTCGGACCCAAAAAGAATTGCTCCATTGAGATTGGTTCTACTAAGGTCAGCTTCACGAAAGTCGGCTCCACTAAGACTCGCTTTACTCAAATTGCACTTGCTAAGGAAGGCTCCAAACAGGTTGGCATTACTTAGGTCGGCTTCACTGAAGTTGGCTCCATTGAGCTCGGCTTTATTGAGGTCGACTCTGTGGAATTCAGCGGCCATGAAATTAGCATTAGTAAGGTCAATTTCTATTGTAGGATTTTCTTTTCGCCATTTATTCCAAACACCGACACCTTGCCCCAAAATCTCTAGTTGTTCTTGATTTGCCATATCACAACTCTCCCATAAATGCTTCTATTCAACAACTCATTGATATTCTAGCTTTTACACAAAACTATTCATACACGTATTTTACAGTAGAATCCCCCCATGCAAAAAACAAAACTCATCCCCAGCCTCGAAGCCATCTTTGCCGTGATTGTTTGGGGTGGAACATTCATCGCCACCAAGATCGCACTCGCTGAAATCTCACCTGCCACCATTGTTTGGTTACGTTTCGGCATGGGCGTGCTTATTCTCGGCGTCACTGTTTTAATCCGCAAACAATTTGCCCTGCCAGAAAAAAGCGAATGGCTGTATTTTGCCTTGCTTGGTTTTCTGGGTGTCACCTTTCATCAATGGCTGCAAGCAACGGGGCTGATCACCGCCAAAGCAACTACTACCGCCTGGATCGTTGCCACCACGCCCATCTTTATTGCAATCCTCGGTTGGCTTGCGCTCAAAGAAAAACTCACGCCTATTCAAATTGTCGGCATGGTACTCGCCGCTTTGGGTGTTTTGCTGATCGTTAGTAAAGGAAATCTCACTGCGCTTATTTCTGGCAGTGAAGGCACCTTTGGCGATTTTCTTATTTTGGTCAGCGCGCTCAATTGGGCAGTGTACACCATTCTCTCACGGCGCGAGTTGGCGCGTCACCCCGCCGCGCGCATGATGTTTTATGTCATGTTACTCGGCTGGCTGTTTGCAAATATTTGGATCTTCGGCTTCGGTCCAAGCTTCAGTGAAATTCCATTGCTAACCTCCAGCGGCTGGAGCGCCATACTCGTGCTCGGCATCTTCGGCTCGGGGCTGGCATACATCGCTTGGTACGACGCCCTGCAAGCCCTGCCCGCCTCCCAACTTGGCGCATTCCTCAACATTGAACCATTGGTCACTGCCGTGCTAGCTTCTTACATGATCAACGAAAAGATAACAGCCATTTCATTAATTGGCGGCGCGATCATTATTTTTGGCGTTTGGTTGGTGAACAGAAAATGAAAGAAAGCGCAACATCAGGCGCAAGTGTAGAAAAAACAAAAGCTGGGTTTCTTTTAAGAATACAAAAGGGAGATTCTCTACGCTACCGCGATGCCCAGCTCGATGACTATTCCCGCCTCCCGCGCGCTGAGTTTCCGCATCATTCACTACGCCTGAACCTGTCTGCCCGCGCCTCAGCCAAATCCACGCTGGGAACTTGGGGCTTCGGCATCTGGAACGATCCCTTTGGCTTATCACTCGGCTTTGGAGGGCATCCTTTTCGTCTGCCCGCCCTCCCAAACGCGGCTTGGTTCTTTTACGCATCACAAGAAAGTTTTTTATCTTTTCGTGGTGGTTTCGATACGCCGCCGCAACTGCCCGCCAACGGATTCATCGCGCAAACATTTCGTTCTCCAAAATTTCATCCCTTGCTATTACTGGCTGGTTTGGCATTTCCGTTTTCACGTAAAAAAACGCGCTCGCTTCTATCAAGAGTTATCAACGAAGACAGTGCACCTATCAGCATGGATGTCACTCAATGGCACAGCTACAGCCTGCAGTGGAGTAAGACGCGCGTGGTTTGGGAGGTAGATAACATCCCAGTGTTTGAGTCGCCCGTTAGTCCGCATCCGCCGCTGGGAGTCATCATCTGGATCGATAATCAATTTGCATCCTTCACGCCCGATGGGAAAATTTCTGCTGGCATTTTACCCAACGAAGATTCATGGCTAGAAGTACGCGATATTGAAATAAAATCATCATAATAGATGAACCGCCAAGACGCTAAGAACGCCAAGTTTTTTATAAAACGCCAAGGAAAATCTTGGCGACCTTTAATAGCCTTGGCGTCATGGCGACTTGGCGGTTAAAATTTTTAATTCTACTTATCGAAACCACACTTTCCGTTATACTATCAACCATCATGTTCCCAGAAATAATCCAAAGCCCGCTCACTTCCAAAATATTTTTATCGGGACCCGCAGGCACTGGCAAAACCAGCACAGGTGTGGAACGCTTGAAATTTTTACTCGCGCAAGGCGTGCCAGGTGACTCTATTTTGATGCTGACACCGCAACGCAACATGCAAGAACCTTACATGGAAGTGCTCAACAGCCCATTGCGCATCGCTGGCGGAGAAATAACGCCCGCCACCATCGGCGGTTTGGCGCGGCGCATGTGCGATCTGTTTTGGCCGCTCGCCGCCGAAGAAGCAGGCTTTGCATCACCAGACCACGCGCCAATTTTTCTCACATTGGAAAGCGCGCAATATTACATGGCACATCTTGTGCGCCCGTTGTTAGAGGAAGGATATTTTGAATCAGTAACAATAGATCGCAATCGTTTGTACTCACAAATTATTGATAATTTAAATAAATCCGCAGTGATCGGCTTCCCGCATACCGAGATTGCCAATCGACTCGACGCGGGTTTCTACGGCGACCCTGCTCAACGGCGCATTTATACCGACGCGCAAGATTGCGCCAATCGCTTTCGCGCATATTGCTTACAGCATAACTTATTAGATTTTTCACTACAACTGGATGTCTTTGCCAATTATTTATGGAAGCACGAACTGGTACGCGATTACATGACGCGCACCTATCGCCACTTGATCTACGACAACGTAGAAGAAGATGGTCCGCGCGCTCACGATATTATGCGTGAATGGCTGCCCAGCTTTGAGTCTGCTTTATTAATGTACGATCACAGCGGCGGTTTCCGCTTCTTCCTCGGCGCTGATAAACATACTGGCTACGCGCTCAATGAACTTTGCGACGAACACATATCTGCCAATGAAAGTTTGGTGATTTCTGCAGAAATTGCAGAACTTGGAAATTCACTAGCACATGCGATTGCACCAAATGTAGAAGCTGTTGAGTTTAGTGCAAAGAGCAAAGATGAAAGTGAAGCTGTCAGCGCATTAGAAATTATGCAAGCGCATTTTTATCCTGAGCTCTTGGATAATGTTATTGCAGAAGTAAAAAAATTAATCGACTCTGGTTATCCACCTTCTGAAATTGTGATCCTCGCGCCTTATCTATCAGACGCCTTACGCTTTTCCATTACCAATCGCCTAGAAACAGAAAACATCTCTTGGCGTTCTCATCGCCCTTCGCGCTCGCTAAAAGACGAATCTGCATCTCACGCGCTGATCACTCTCGCCGCATTAGCACACCCGCATTGGAATATTCATCCGCCAAAGTTTGACGTGGCGTATGCCTTGATGCAATCCATTGAAGGTTTGGATTTAATCCGCGCACAATTGTTAACTGAAATAATCTATCGCCAAAATAACCTTTCGACCTTCGACCAAATCAAACCAGACGTTCAAGAAAGAATCACATACATTATTGGTGAGCGTTATTCAACCCTGCGAAATTGGCTAGACGAGTATCGAATATCGAATCCTCTGCCTTTAGATCATTTCTTGCGCAAAATTTTTGGCGAAGTATTATCTCAATCTGGCTTTGGCTATCACAAAAACTTCGACTCAGTGCGCGTGGCGGCGAGCTTAATAGAATCGGTGAAAAAATTCCGTCAAGCAATGGAACCGTCGCTGGTGGATAAAGACCGCCCTAATTTTGATTTTGGCAAAGAGTATGTTGCCATGCTAAATGATGGCGTCATCGCCGCCTCTTACATTGAGTCATGGAAAGCAGAAGATAAAGATGCCGTTTTGGTTGCGCCTGCTCACACCTTCTTGATGATCAACCGCCCCGCTTCCATTCAATTTTGGCTGGATCCTGGTTCCAGCGGCTGGTACGAACGTTTAGCGCAACCTATCACGCACCCGCATGTACTTTCGCGCGGCTGGGAAACTGGGCGGGTATGGAATGATTCAGATGAAGTGAACGCTTCACAAGAGGCAATGTCACGGGTAGTTACAGGTCTACTGCGCCGATGCAGGCAACGAGTCTATTTGGGAATCGCAGAGTTAGGCGAGAGCGGCCACGAACAGCGCGGCGAATTGTTGCGGGCATTCCAAAAGATTTTGTAAAGTAAAATTAAAACACAGGTGAAAATAATGAATAATTTTCTTAATTATCTCAACACAACCGACGCAGACAGATTAAGTGAGATTGCAGGCATAACCCGTCATATTGCGGAGAATTTAATTGCCGCGCGTCCATTTAACGCAGTGGATGATTGCCTAAAAGCAAAAGGCATGACCAAAAACTTACTCAATCGTTTGCAATCCGCTTTTGAGGCGCAGGAAAAAGAATCAGAAAGCCGAACCATCATCAAAGTAGACGATGAAGCGGCGCGCGTTGAGCAGACTCTACCCACAGGAGAATCTGCTAATGAGCAAGAGCCTTCTTTTTTGGTGAGACTTGGGCGCGCGTTCATGGTTTTCTTAAGAGCCTTGATAAAATTAATTTCAGTGCTTTTACTGCTAGGCAGTATTGGCGCGGCTCTTTATTATGGCTTGCCTATTTTGAATGAAAAAATCATCCTGCCAATTGAGCAAAATACAACCAGTATTGGCGAACTACAAATGCAGTTGGATGAGACAAACAAGCGCCTGCTCGCACTAGAAACATCCATTGAGGCACACAGCGCATCATTAACACAACTGGATGAAATTCAACTGGCGCTTGAAAACAAAATACAACAAAGCCAAGACGGCACACTGCTTGAGTTAAAGCAGGAAGTGATGATGACGCGCGCATTGGATTTGCTTGGGCGCGCAAGATTATATTTGGCACAAAGTAATTTTGGCATGGCGAAAGAAGATGTACAATCAGCGCGAGATGTACTCGCCGACCTATATCGCGCAACAAGTAATGAAGCCTTCGGGCAAGCGGTTGCGCGATTAGATCTAGCGCTTGGTAATTTACCTGCCTTCCCCGTAGTAGCTTCTGGCGATTTGGAAATTGCATGGCAAATTTTGATGGCGGGAGTACCAGTCAACTTACCGACGGCAACACCTACCGCCATGCCGTTGCCAACTTTCACAGCAACACCCGCGCAAGTTTCTACATCTACACCAACTCCATTTCCGCCGCCAAGTGTTGGGGTTACTTCAACCCCTTAAGATTTATCATTATTTTTTTAGGAGAAAACTGAATGGCACAAAAAATAAAATTCGGCACAGATGGCTGGCGGGGAGTGATCGCCGAGGACTACACCTTTGATAATGTGCGCCGCGCGGCGCAGGGCTTCGCATCTTACATGCTTTCCATTGGCAAAAAGGGTCAATGGATTATTGTTGGGCATGACAAGCGTTTTAGCAGTGAGCATTTTGCCGCGGCTGTTGCTGAGGTGTTAGCAGGCAATGGATTAAAAGTTTATTTAACAGACGGTGCAACTCCAACACCTGTTATTGCTTATGCAGTTGTGGATAAGAAAGCCGCTGGCGCGGTTAACATTACCGCCAGTCACAACCCGCCCACCGACAACGGATTCAAAGTCCGTGATGCGACAGGCGGCGCAATTGACCCAGAAGGATTAAAGAAAATCGAGGACGGAATCCCTGATGACGTGAAAGACGTTAAACGTTTAACGTTTAACGTTGGGGTAGAAGAAGGCAATATTATCAAGTTTGACGCGGCGACTCCTTACATTGAGCATTTGACTCGTGATGGCTTGATTGATCTGCAACCGATCAAAGACGCAGGCTTAACTGTGATGGTAGATACTATGTGGGGCAACGGCGCGGGCTGGTTTCCGCGTTTATTGGCGGGCGGGAAAACAAAGGTGATAGAAATTCATAACGAACGCAATCCATCCTTCCCTGAAATGAAGCGCCCCGAACCGATTCAACCTAACATTGATGTTGGCTTAAAAGCCACAGTGGATAACAAAGCTGACGTTTTATTGATCACAGACGGCGACGCTGATCGCTGCGGGATTGGCGATGAGAATGGAAAATTCATTAATCAATTGCGCGTATTTGGTTTGCTGGCATATTACATGCTGGAGATACGCGGCGATCGCGGCGATATTGTAAAAACTCTTTCTACAACGGGCATGCTCAATAAGCTTGGTGAAATGTACGGTGTGCCTGTGCACGAAACAGGCGTGGGCTTCAAATATGTTGCGCCAAAAATGACTGAGACCAACGCGCTGATCGGCGGAGAAGAATCTGGCGGCTATGCCTTCCGCGGCAATGTACCAGAACGTGATGGGATATTGGCTGGTTTGTACATGCTCGACTTTATGGTCAAGACCGGCAAGAAGCCAACTGAGTTACTCAAAGATTTATTTGCCAAGGTCGGCGGGGAATATTTTTATGACCGTGTAGACAGTCCTTTTAGCGGTGACCACGAGGCGCGCAAGAAAATTATCCGAGACAATATGCCCAAAACTTTGGGCGGATTAAATGTAACAGAATTAATTACAGTAGATGGCTTTCAATATAAACTGGAAGATGGCGGCTGGATGCTGATCCGCTTTAGCGGTACTGAGCCCATTCTGCGCGTATACTGCGAGACGCGGCATGGCGATAAGGTGAAAGCAATTCTCGAAGATGGCTTGAAAGTTGCTGGGATAAAATAGTTACAAAAAGCCCTGCGAATTTTATTCGCAGGGCTTTTTGTTTTAATCAACTCACCTTAAGCAGAACGTCCCGCAGGCGTTGCACTGAGCTTGTCGAAGTGTTTCCTTGAAATACCTTGTTGAACCGCTCAAACCTGCGGGACGGTATCCTTAAATTGCCTAAGGTGAGTTAATCAATTTAGCTTTAGGGAATACTATAAGCTGTTAATTCGATCGTAGTAACAGAGCCATCGCTTAATGTAGAAGCTGTTTTCACCATGCCTACACCTTCCGCGTGCCAAGTAGTGGATGTTAAATTTATACTCGTAGGAATCTCTGCGCCATTCATAACAATAGTAATGGTCATGCTCGTCTGACAATCAACTCGAACAGCGCTAAATGTCCCAGCGGGGACGCTAATTGATTCATTGCCTCCAACAGTACAAGAATTTGTTGTCTGGTTCTTAGAAGCAATATCCTGTCCATTAATAGATTGCGTGCCTTCAATCGTAAAACTTTGGCTCCAAGCAGTTCCAGCATCAATCACCGCTGGGAACGAGACTCCCTCCATGGATGTAGTTTGGAAACTCGCATTTAAATTATCCGTTTGAACATTGGCAGTTGCTCCACTGTTGCCGCCAGGGTCTAGTCCGATCAACGAGCCTGCTTCACATTTCCATAAACCACTGCGCGTCACACCCGTACCAAAAACATCTTGGTCTGTAAAGCCATCGGAGCTGACAGCTATAATGGATCTAGTAAAGGTATCTGTTACAGGACCCGTTAAGGAATAAGTCCAGGTGGCGCCAGCAATAATAGGATAATAAGGATTATCACAAGCGCCGCCGGCAACCTGCCCTAAAGAAGGGTTAGGCGGTTGGCTAAGGATGTTGCCGTCAATCAAGGTGCTTGTTGCAATTGCTCCAGGGTTTGAAATTCCCGGGGCATTACATGCGATCATAGCCAGAGTTAAAACAAAAAAGCCGATCAGAATTTGAGGATGTGATTTTTGCATTTTATATATTCCTTACGGTGAGTTAATTAACTATTTTTTTGGATAATCCTTAATTAATAAATTTAGTATATCATGTAGCTACTATGCAGCTCACAGACACTCATTGCCATCTTGATTATCATAAATTCAATTCTGATCGCGCAGAAGTAATTCAACGCGCAGTTGATTCAGGGTTGATTCGGCTGCTGGTGCCGGGGCTCCAGCACAGGTCGAGTCAAGATGCGGTTTTGTTGGCAGAATCAAATCCCAGCGTGTACGCGGCTGTGGGGTTTCATCCAACTGACCTTGAGGAATTCTCAGAAAACAATTTTAAGGAAGTAAAGGAACTTGCCAAGCATGCAAAAGTAGTGGCTGTCGGCGAAATTGGCATTGATTATTATTGGGTAAAAGAAAATGAAAAACGCGCCCTTCAGCGCGAGGCACTAAAACAACAATTGCAATTTGCAAAAGAAATTAATAAGCCTGTCATCTTGCACATGCGCGAAGAAAATGATGCATGGTTTGGCGAAGCATCCGTTGATCTCTTAAGGATTTTAGAAGAATGGCAAAGCGGTTTACAAGGTGCGCTTGCAGAAAAACCCGGTGTGCTTCATTCATTCAATGGCACACTTGAAACTGCGCAAAAAGCGCTGGCGTTAAATTTTTACATCGGAATCACAGGACCCGTCACCTATAAAAATGCAGAAAAAAAACGGGAAATCGTAAAACAACTGCCGCTGGATATGATATTAATTGAAACAGATTCCCCGTTTCTTTCGCCCATTCCCGTTCGTGAAAAAAGGAACGAACCCTATTTCATTCGGCACATTGCTGATAAAATAGCAGAAATCCATTCCAAAAGCCCTGCAGAGATCGCCCAAATTACAACTGCCAACGCAGAACGGCTCTTTGCATGGGGAGATTAATTTGAGCGCGGTCACTTTCCTATCACCAGTCACAGAAGAAATAAAACTTGTTGAAGATCGAATGCGTGCGCAAGCAGAAGAAGCGCACGCCGATCTACGCGCCGCACTTGAGCACTTGCTCAAAGCAGGCGGCAAACGCATCCGCCCCACCTTAGGCTTGCTGGTTGGCAACATGCTGGGCGGGCCCTTAAACAAAATAGTTACACTGGGCGCGGCAGTTGAGCTATTGCACACCGCCACGCTCGTGCATGATGATTTGATAGACGGTTCTTTACTGCGCCGAGGCACACCTACATTAAATGCGCGCTGGGCGCCGCCTGCCACTGTGCTTACAGGCGATTTTATATTTGCGCGCGCCGCCAAGCTTGCCGCCGAAGCAGATGACTTGCGGCTGATGAATCTTTTTGCCGAGACGCTTTCAGTCATTGTCAATGGCGAGCTGACACAAATGTTTACATCACGCGGTTTGATCAATCGCGAAAATTACTACAAACGTATCTATGCCAAAACAGCATCCTTATTTGAAATGACCGCACACGCCGCCGCCATGGTCAGCACTGTTAATGAAGAAACTATTGAGTCAATGCGAAATTTTGGATATCAAATCGGCATGGCGTTTCAGATCGTTGATGATATTTTGGATTACACCGGCGATCAAAACGCAGTCGGCAAATCGCTCGGCTCAGACTTACATAACGGCTTGGTCACCCTGCCAGGCATTTACTATGCCGAAGCCAACCCCCAAGACCCGGATGTAATCTCTCTGCCCAACGGCGGCTGGACACACCACGACAACATGACCCGCCTCGTAGAAAATATCCGCGCCAGTAATTCACCTAACAATGCTATGCTTGAAGCAGAAAAACACATTGATCGCGCGCTTGAATTACTGGAAACTATGGAACCTAGCACAGAACGCGACGCTCTTGAAAATTTAGCAAAATATATTGTGGATAGAAAAGTGTAAGATAATTTAGTCGGGCAGTGTACTGCCCGACTCCAGAGTTTTAATCCCTCTTCAAAAACAGCAAAAATCCCAATAATCTTAGTCCCGTGCTAACCCATAACGCGCCACCAAGCCCGATCCAATCCGCAAGGAATGTACCGATAAGCGGCGCAAGAATTGCAGAAAGATATTGCATGGACTGGGCGATCGATACAAAGGTAGCGCTATATTCTGGGGGCACAGTCTTCATTAACTCATCAAAGAAAACCAAATCCAAGCCGGCTTGAAACAACCCCATCACTCCAGCATATAAGATGATTAAATGTACCTGCGGAGTAAGCGCAGTTAACGCTGGATAAAACGCCATACCAAATGTTGTCCAAAGTAATACAGCGCGCCCGCCGCGCGCACGAGAAAGACGGGGCCAGATGAAATATCCCACCAACATAACTAAGGTCATAGACATGGTGATCGCGCCAATTTGCGAATCTGTGGCTTGCACTTCGCGCACCAAAAAGATCGGCATGATAGGCTGACTCAAAGAGAGCGCAAACATATACACAAATTTTTTGGTGGCAAACGAGGAAAAAGCCGGGGCACTGCGAACAAGGGAAAAATAATTTCGGATGTTGCCCAAAACCGATGAGGAGGTACCCAGCCCGGGCGCAGTTTGAGGCGGAAGTTCAATTCGATTTGAAAAGTAAAAGCTGATCAACCCGCCCAGCGATAAAAGTATAAACATAATTTCATAATTACGCGGGAAGTCTGCAAAATTGATCAGGCGGGTCACCAGAAATGTGCCCACAACACTCGTAATACCAAAGATCGCCCAGCGGCGGCTTAATAAAGTGTATCGTCCTTCGGGTCCAGCCACTGCGTTCATCACTACAGAAAACGAAACAGCCAACGCAGTTTGCGGCAAAGTTGCCAATGCCCAGATCACAAGCGTTGAGATGATCGCGTATTGTGCGGGCAAGATCATGGTGGTGATGCCCGTCAATGCATAACAGGCAATAAATAATAAGCGCGAGAGGCTAAACCACGGCACAATGCTTTCACGCGTTTGCAAAAAACGCCCGACAAATATCGCCAGCACCAGCCCGGTGATACCCGGCATGGATGTAAGCAAGCCCACCTGAAAATTACTTGCGCCAAGGCGTGTAAGAAAAACAGGCAAAAAAGGCGCGGCAATATTGGAGATGCTAACCCCAATGGCATCAATTTGCACATGACGATAATTTCTTTTTTGAATTTCTTCTACTTCGGGGGAAAGGATCATATATTTGTAGAAATATTATAATCGCATCAGGAAGATATAATTCCCTGAATCGTGCTATAAATGAGTATTCGAGTTATTAATTCATAAGGAGAACAACATGCCTCATCCTGGATTTCATGGTGTACTCGCATTAGCGACGCGCAAAACTTTTTCTCAAAAGAATTGGTTTGCGTTGGGTTTGGTTTTTGGCAGTATGATCGCCGACGCAGATGGGTATTTACAAGCTTTCGCTACCATTGTGCTGAAGATGGATCCGAAGCTGGCAGATGATACCTATCACCGCACATTTACGCATACATTATTCTTTCCGCTTGGCATCCTGCTGATCTTTTTACTGATTCACCTATTCAAACGAGAACAAAATATTCTAAATTTTGGATTTGGCATGGCGCTGGGAAGCGCCTTGCTTCACTCGTTACTAGATATCCTCGGCTTCTTTGACGGTGTCGGAATTCTCTGGCCCTATTTCTCGGTCAACTTCTGGAGCAATGTACATTTATCTGAAATACAAAAACAATTACTGCGTTCAGTTAATTTTCTGGCATTTGGGGGTTTCCTCTGGTATTTAATAGCTCTTGCCCAAAAAACAAAGACTTCTCTTAACTATGTTGCAACGCTAAAAATATACTTGTACCTGCAAGGGCTCCTGTTTGTTGTCTTTATTGCGCTGGCATTTATCTTGCCATTCAAAACATACAATATAATAGACGGGGCTGTCTTTCTTTTCGTTGCATTTCCTAATGTTTTATTGGCGACATGGAAAATGCGAGAAACTATTGAGGCGTAATTGATTAATAATTTAAAACGATCCTGACAATTAATCGAAAGATCACTTATTCTGCAATACGATACCTTAAAGGGGTTTATGAAAAAACAAATATCCACCAAAAAAAACAATAGACTAAAATTAGATTTCAAAATTGAAGACCCTTATAAATTTACATTGCGGGCAGCCCTATTAATCATCACTTACACCCTCCTGCGCAATTTATGGATTTCAGATGATGCCTTTATTACCATGCGCGTGGTGGATAATTTTGTAAATGGGTTTGGATTGGTCTGGAATGCTGGTGAAAGAGTGCAAGTCTATACTAATCCGTTGTGGATGTTCTTGCTCTCTATAGTATATTTTTTTAGTAAAAACGCCTACACAACTTTTTATTTGCTTTCATTTTCAGCTTCAATCGCTACCGCATCTTTGATTCTATATAAATTTGCAAACAATTATCCAAAGATCATAATAGGGGCTTTGCTATTACTTGCATCTGCCGCTTTCATGGATTACTCGTCCTCTGGCTTAGAAAACCCGCTTACTCATTTGCTTCTAGCACAATTTGCTTATGTGGTACTTAAGCAGCCATTTACACCTACCAAAAACCTGCTAGCAATTTCAATCTTAGCAAGCCTAGCGACAGTAAACAGATTAGATGCTATTTTATTCTATATCCCTGCGCTGATTTATTTTGCATATCAATCGCGCCTGAACAAATTAAATACTTGGTTGACACTTGCAGTTGGATTCTTGCCATTAATAGCTTGGCTTGCTTTTGCCCTTTTTTATTATGGCTTTTGGGCTCCAAATACTTACTACGCAAAGCTTAGCTCTGGAATACCTACACATTGGTTTTATACCCAAGGCTGGAATTATCTTAGAAATTCTATACGTTGGGATCCAATCACATTAACATTGAGTGCGGTGACCGCATTCCTAATTCTAAGTGAACGAAAGCCCGTTAAATTAATCCTGTTATGCGGCTCTGGGATATACCTGTTATACGTCGTATCAATTGGCGGAGATTTTATGTCCGGTCGTTTCCTTTCCGGGATATATGTAATCTCTGTCATTCTTGCACTTGTGTCCGATTATCAGCCTCTTTTCGGGTCGTTTGACATTTACAAATTTCGCTTCTTAATCTTGACTATCCTTGCCCTCGCCATCACAGCAGAAATGCCTCCACTGTCATATCAACGCTCTTGGAAAGCTCATATTACGGACCAGTTTGGCATTGCAAACGAAAAATCATACTATTTTCCGCAAACCGGCATCACTAATTACCTATCCAGTCTTGTGCCGCCAGTGCCAGTACAAGGCCAGCATGCGCTGACCGATAGAAATGCAGGAATGATTTGGACCTATACTGGTAACATAGGAGTATATGGCTATTACGCTGGGCATAGCATATACGTTTTGGATAAAATGGCACTTTCTGACCCCTTGCGTTCGAAGCTGCCGGCAATCGAAAGACCAATGCGGATTGGACACTTTGAACAATATTTGCCAGAAGGATACAAAGCAACCACACAAGATCACTTTATTAATAAAATCACAGACCCAAACTTGCATCTTTATTATGACAAACTTTCTATATTAATTTACGATGACCTATATACACCAGGGCGCTTGCAAGAAATATTAAATTTCAATCTTGGGAAATACAATTATTTACTTGTTAAATATCAACAAGACCACCCATAATAATTTTCATTTTAAAAGAATACACCCGTGCTTCATTCAATACACATGCAAACACAAGAAATTTCCATACATACTCTGGCAAGAAACTACGTTTTATATATCATTTGCCGTAAAGAGCAAAAACGCACTGTTTTTAGCTAAATATACTAATGGGATTTAAATAATATTGAAAACGCTCACATTGTCAATACATTATTCAAAACAGGGACTTTGGGATCTTTTCTTGGTATGCATTTTCCCTCTATATTTTTGGACGCTGCTAATGGCATTTAGAGATATTGGCTGGCTCACAGAACGCACTACCCTGTGGGACGCCATAGGAGTGTTGGCATACGGTATGGTCTTTGCCTTCACGGAAAGTGTACTAATTTTTATTGGCATAGTAATTTTAGGTTTTTTAGTCCCTAAAAAGTGGAATGAACAACGCATAGCACTTCTGTCAATGCTTATCCTGGTTTTGGCAACATGGTCAATGCTAGATCAAACCCTATTTATATTGAATATCAAACTACCAGTGTCCATTAGTCAATTTCTTCTAAGCACCCGTTATCCTATTCGCTATATGTTGATAAGTATTGCCCCCGTTATATTCTTAACATTCGCTCTGCCTGCCTACTATATACTTCAATCCGACAAGGGCTTTCGTGCCGCCAAAAATATTACTGAACGAATCAAATTACTATCCATGTTATATCTTTTTTTTGGATTTATCGGATTGATCATTGTGATCATCCGCAATCTTTAAATAACGGAAAATTAATATGCCTTCAACTCTCAACCGCCGCGATTTTTTAAAGCTTTCCAGTTTATTACCTTTAGGACTAGGGGCTCCTCAACTATTAAACAAGCCTGAACAACTTCAAAATTCTGCAAAGCAAAACATACTGATTATCGTCTTTGATGCACTCTCTGCGTTGAACATTCCAATTTATGGGTACGGAAGAGAAACAACCCCTAATCTCTCAAAATTGGCAGAACATGCACACGTCTATCACAATCATTACGCAGGCGGAAACTATACAACGCCCGGCACTGCCAG
>VFJR01000147.1 GCA_009885945.1 Anaerolineaceae bacterium | reverse complement strand
ACGAGCAAGGCGGCTATGGTTTGCAAGTAGCTTTCATGAGCGCGAACCACAAGCGGGATGCCTAATGCTTTGGATATTAACAAATTTGCTTCTAGCATACGGCGCAATGCAATCAACGGGACTGCTTTCGCTGGCACAATAAACACAACCCGCTCCATACTGTTCAGAGGCAAATCGAGTTTACCAACCAGTACCGGTGTATCTGAGCCCCAAATAACTTCGTCCAAGACCGAGCCAAGCACATTCTCTCTTAAGGTTCTTTTGCCGCGCCAACCCATGACGATCAATGATGCGTTCGTTTCGTGAGCTGTATGCAGGATACCTTGCGCGTGAGATGCGGCAACGCGCGGTATTAGTTCAAGTTCAGCTTGAGGATCGTTCAAGGCTTCGTAGACACGCCCAAGCAGATCTTTATGAAGGTGAAAACTACTATCATCGGCAGGCCCAATGTCTCGAGCTACACTGACAGCTAATACCCGCCCATTGGACGCACGCGCAAGTAAACTCGATAGCATGACCAATCCTTCAGATTGTTTGAGGTCAGCGATCGGCACAAGAATTCTGCCAAAGAGAGGAATTTGCTCATCGTTTGTAGAGACAGTTTGAAGGTCGGGGGCGAAGCGCTGGACAACAAGAGGCGATGTAATCGAAGTTAGAAGAATCATCAAAATGGCGGCATTAAAAAGGGTGGTATCAAAAAGGCCGGTTTCCAAACCAAGAACCAAAGTTGGAATCGTCACAGCCGCTTGAGCATGTGAAAGACCATAGACTGTCCAGAATTCTGATTTGGTGTATTTATAGATTTTTGCTGTAAGCCACGCAGCGATAAATTTGGAAACATAAGCAACAATTGTGACGCCAATAGCTATGATGATTGTTTGGGGGCTCTTAAGGAAAATGAGCGGATCGGTAATTAGACCGCTGTACAAAAGAAAAATAGGGATGAAAAATGATTCGCCGATGAAAAGCACATGACCCGTAACTGGGCTATGGCGCGGGAGCATAGAGTTAACTGCCAGCCCGGCGATAAAAGCGCCAACAACTTCATGAACACCAATGAGCTCAGCAGTAAAGGCTGCAACAAAAAGCACGACAACCACAAATTGAAACTCAAGCGCGCGGCTGGTAAGTTTCTGAAAGACACGTTTGCCAAGTTTTGGTAAACCAAAAATAATAGCGGCTGTAAAAACAGAAAGCATGATCAAAAGTTGGACAAAATAGGAAACCGAAATACCATCTCCTGATTTTGCACCCAGCACAACAGCCAGCACAATAAATGCGGCAATATCTGTCAGAACCGTTGCGCCTGTAGTCACTGCAACAGCTTCGTTACGTGTAACACCAAGTTTTGTAAGGATGGGAAATGCGATCAATGTATGCGATGCAAATGCAGAGCCAAGCAAAATCATACCGAGCCAGTCAAGACCAAGAATGTACCCAAGCCCCATGCCCATTAATTGCGGAATGATAAATGTAATGAAACCAAAGACCAAGGCGCGGGTGCGTACCTTCATAAATTGGTTTATATCCACTTCAAGACCGGCGCTGAACATGAGATAGACCAATCCAATTGTAGATAAAAATTGAATACGGTCACTATCCTGCACAAGACCAAAACCGTGCGGACCAATCAACATGCCACCGAGAATAACCCCTATAATACCGGGCAGTTTTACACGCTCTGAAAGCAAAGGCGTGATAAGGATGATGGTCATAATTAGCAGAAAAAAACCGACGGGCTTATTTAATAATTCCAGCATAGTTTGGCTCCAAATTTATAAGAGAATCACTTCTACAATTTCACTTGCACTTAATCCAGTCGTATCCGCAGGAATTTTTACTAATCCATCCGCAGAGGCAAGCGTAAAAATTAAATTTGATTTCCCGAAAATAGGCTCTGCCTCATAATTTACGAATTGTGAATTACGATTTACGATTAACTTCACAGCCCACCAATCTTCACGTCCCGCTTGCGATGATAAATTTACATTTAATTTTGCCATCACACTTGCTTTTGGTTTTGGCAATTCACCCAATATTTTTTCGATCACTGGCACAACAAATAAATATCCATTCACCAAGGCGCTGACGGGGTTGCCTGGCAAACCAATGACTGCCTTGCCATTGCACACGCCTAAAATCGTTGGTTTGCCGGGGCGCGTATTAATTCCGTGAACCAACACGCCCGGCTCCCCTATTTGACGAATCACTTCTGCGGTCATATCACGCGTAGAAGCGGATGAACCTGCTGTGATAATGACTACATCACATTCAGACAGCGCCTTCTGCGCCGCCTCTTTCAACGCCTGAAACTGGTCGCCAAAAATCCCATAACGAATCGCTACGCCTCCGCTTTTTTCGACAAGCGCCGCCAGCGTATATGAATTAATATCGCGAACCTGCCCGAGCCGCGGGCTTTGACTCGGATCAATGACCTCATCCCCTGTTGAAATTAACCCCACTTTCACCATTCTGGCTACGCGCAGAGAGACGAAGCCTAAAGCCATTAATCCGCCAATTTCTGCGGGGCGAATTTTTGTGCCTTTTGGAATGACCAACTGACCTTGAGCAACATCTTCTCCGATCAGAATCAAGTTCTCGCCGCTGGCAACGGATTTGAAAATTTCAATTTCGGTATGTGCAAGGACATTTTCATTAAACGAGTTGGGACGCGGAGATCCCGCCCTTACAACGGTTTGGGTATATTCCACCATCACAACTGAATCTGCGCCTTTGGGAATCATGCCGCCGGTGTGAATCAAGGCGCATTGACCCGCGCCAAGTTCAAAAGACGGCGAATCCCCCATTGGCACTTCGCCGATCAAGTTGAGATATGCGGGCAGTGAATCACTTGCGCCAAAAGTATCTTGTGCGCGTACTGCGTATCCATCCACTGTGGTGCGCGGAAATTCGGGCAAGGGATGCGGGGCGATGATGTCTTCGGCGGTGATGCGATTCAAAGAGGCGGAAACGCTGATGGATTCAGAATCAATGATTAGCTGAGGAAGATGCGCTAGTAATTCAGCGCGGGCTTGGTCGGGCGGGATGAGAGTCAGGAATTCGGGCATGGGAGGGAAAGGATGAAAGAAAGTCAAAGGTCAAAGGTCAAAGGTTAAAGGTTGAAAGTCAAACGTTAGAACGTTGGAACGTTAATTGCTACCTCAACCAGAAGGTGATGGTTAAAAAATAAGTGGTGAGTCCGAAGACGGCGAGGGAGGTAGCTTTGAGTAGAGTCCAGTTTGGTTTGCCTCCGAGGGAAATGTGGCGAATGAGCATGATTTGTAAAATTGCAAATGGGATGGTGAGAAACGCCTGCCAAAGAAGGTCAAAGGATAAGACGAAGATGCAGACAGCCAGTAAAAATAGATAAGCAGAAATCAGCAAGTTGTGATGCAAGGGAACTGCGGCTTCCCAAGTGATGCGGCGTAATAAAGTACCGCGCTGATATTTTTGATCTGCTGAAAAAGTGACAAAATTAAGCGCCAGAAAATAAGCCAGCGCAATTAATGTTAATGGAATGGAAATATAGATCAACATGCTTTGATATTGATCGGCTTGCAGAAGAAAACCAATGGATGGATAGATATATGCGATTTGCACAGCGAGTAAAAATTCTCCGAAGCCGCGATTGAGGAGGCGGAAGGGATGGGATGAGTAGGCGAGGAGGATGATGATGGATAGGAGTAGAAAGTAGAAAGTGGAAGGGGAAAGGCGATTGGTGTTAAAGAGCAGGATAGCAATAACGGCTGTGGTGGCGATGAATGCAATAGAAGCGTAGAGCATGTTGTTGCGTAAAGTTTCTTTTTGTTGGGGAGTTTCATTTTCGATCAATGGCTCGTTGTGCGGGCGGAAGACTTCGGCGAGCAGGTTCATGCTGATTTGTGAAAGGACAACGATGATCAAGCCAAGCCAAAATGAGTCGGCACGCAGGGAATGCCCGAAGTAGTCGGCGATGCTGACGCCGAGCAGGTAGGTGAGGGTGGCGAGGAAGAGTTGGGGGAGTTTTAGGAGGGATGGCATGGGTTGGTGTTGGTGAAATAAAAGAAGAAAGAGGAAAGATAGAAATTATGCTTTGGACAAATAATCTTCTAGCCTCTCCACAGCCTGCGGAAGATTCTTCCTGCCTAATCCTATTCTAAAGTGATTTCTTGAGTCATCATACATTGTGCCGGGCAATAGCATGACTCCCGCTTTTTGGACGAGTTTCTCGCAGAAATCTTCGATATCGCCTTTTAGTAGTTTGGGGAATCCCATTGAGCCCGCTTGAGGGCGAACCCAGGTGAAGAGTGAGGTGTGATTCGTAAAGAAATTATCCACTATGGTTAGATTATGTTTAATAATCGCCAGATTTCGATCAATGAGTTTTTGGCGGTTACGCATGGCTACTTCAGCCAAAAATTCGCTGGGCGCGGAATTACAGATAGTTGTGTAATCCTTAAGGCTTGCCATATTTTGATAAATCTTTTTATTCTTTGTGGCGATCCATCCAATGCGCAAACCTGCTAAACCATAAGTCTTGGATGTAACTCCTAATGAAACGGCGTGATCGCCATAGTCACAGGCGGCGGGCAGGCGGGTTGCGGGGTCATATTCTGATTCGCGGTAAACCTCATCGGAAAACAGGATCAGCTTTTTCTCTTGGATAAATTTATTCAATTCGTCAAAATCGACACGAGACATTAAATAGCCAGTGGGGTTGTGCGGTGTATTAATGATGACGGCTTTTGTAGTGGTGCGCATTAGGTGACGAAGCTCATTTAAATCAAGTTTCCAGCCATCTTCTTCACGCGCAATCCATGGGCTTACCTGACAGCCAATGCCTTTTGCAATTTCGCTTAAGGATTGATAACTTGGCGAGTGCACAATCACATGGTCGTTATCTTTCAAGGCGGCATACATGAACAAGTAAATTGCTTCGCCTGCACCAGTGTGTACCAAAATATCTTCAGACTGAATGGATGTGTAAAGATTGCAAATTTCTTTTCGTAAAGCAGGACTGCCATGCGATTCGGTATAACCCAGCCATGTATTTTGAAATTTCTCTGCTGCGCCAGGTTCCAGGGCAAGCAAGTCTGCAATAGACATTGCTTCGCAGTCTGATGAAGAGAGCAAGAGTTCGGTATTGAATTCGTATTTGGCGAAGTAGCGTTCTAGTTTGAAGGGAGGTAGATGCATAATTAATCCTTTTTTTTCACCACAAAGGGTCACTAAGGTACATAAAGATTTTCCTTCGTGATTAAAACTGATGTTATGAACCGTCCCGAAGGTTTGAACAGCGTAACAAGGTTTTTCAAAGAAACCTTCGGGACGTTCTGCACAAGGCGAGTTAATGATTCAAAATCTTTTTTATATCACGAAGATGTGTCTGGTTATGAATATACAGCATTTTCACCATTTCACGAATGACGGTCTCGCCCAAAAAGGGATGCCTGCCTTTTTTTTCAAGGTCTTCGTCGCTCAAATCAGAAACCCACGCCGCGGAGTTGGCACGCACTTCTTTGTATTGTTCAAGCAATTCTGCTGGCGTTAAGTCTTTTGTTTTTACTTGCTGGCTGGCATTGTGACGGTCAATCGAAAAATCGTCCGCCGCGCCTGCGCCGCCCTGGCGAATTTGCTCAAAGAGTTTTACTAATCCGCGTTCAGAGGTCATGAGGTGCGCAAGCACATTGCGAATCGTCCATAGTTCGCCGTCGGCGTATACTTCCAGTTGCAATTGCGCTTCGGATAAGCTGGAAAAGAAATCTGCAAATTTATTGCCTTCAGATTTTAGTTTTTCAGAAAGGGTTATTGATTCGGACATAATGGAGTCTCCTTTGACAGGTGATTTCGATACGCCGCAAAGAACAAGAACGCGGCTACTCAATCACCGAGGGTTCATCAAACCAGTGAATACCCACCATCTACGACGATGGTTTGACCAGTAATATACTCGTTCTTGATTAAGAATTCCAGCGCGGAGGTGATCTCTTCGCTTCTGGCTGGACGTTGAAGCGGGACCCGGCTAATGAGCCGATCATACTCCTCAGCGTTGACGATGTCGGATTGCAGAACGAAGCCGGGGGCGATGGCGTTGACGCGGATTTTAGGTGCATATGCGCGCGCGAGAGTTTTGGTCAATGATTCCAATGCGGCTTTGCTGACAGTATACGATGGATAGCGAGTCCAAACTTTATGTGCGCCTACATCCGAGATGTTAACTATCAATCCGCCATCAGTCATTTTTTTAGAAGTTTCACGCGAGAGCAAAAACGGCGCACGCAGATTCAGGTCTAAAGATGAGTCCCAATCTTTAACGGTAAGCGAATCTATATTTGCAGAGGGCATGAGGGCGGCGGAGTTTACTAAAACACTA
The DNA here is from genome assembly GCA_009885945.1 of Anaerolineaceae bacterium. Lineage (GTDB taxonomy): Bacteria > Chloroflexota > Anaerolineae > Anaerolineales > Villigracilaceae > VFJR01. The sequence continues at coordinate 4,553 of VFJR01000147.1, read as the reverse complement.
AGGCTAAAGGATGAATTGTGAAGGATGAAGTTAAGTTCTGTTGAAAGGCGTTCAATGTCGGCCGGGTTGGCGAGGTCGGCTTGGATGAGGAAAACTTTCCTGCCAACCGATTCAACTTCCAGCTTGGTCTGATGCGCTTCTTCTTCAGCAGAATGATAATGAAGGATAAGATCATATCCGAGGCGGGCAAGCGTCAAGGCGAAGGATTTTCCCAAACGATGTGCGGCGCCAGTCACAAGCGCAAGTGGTTGCATGGAGTGATTGTAAACGAAAAGCCTGTTACAATGACAAAAACCAAATCAAGGATATGCCGCTTCGATGAAATACAATTTGCGCCTTTTTTGGCGAACTTTCTACCGTTCATTTTTTGACTCTAAGAATACGCCCGCAAAACTTAACCGCAAAAGACTGACTTTTCTGCTTTTGTTTTACACCGTTTGGCCCATAGGCGGACTGGTCAATTGGTTTTGTTTTTGGCTGGATGATATTCTTTTCCCTGCATATAAAGATCACCCCATCGAAAAACCGCTTTTTATCCTGGGCAATTTGCGCAGTGGTTCTACTTTTTTACATCGCTTGCTTTCGCGCGATACCGAAACCTTTACCAGCCTGACCACCTGGGATATTTACTTAACTCCATCTGTTACACAAAAAAAGTTTACGCAGTTCATTGCGGGGTTAGATAATAAATATTTAAAAGGCATGTTACATCGTTGGCTGTTTGCGTTTGACCGCGCCACATTGGGCAGAATTAAAATTCATCCCATTTCTTTTTTTCAACCTGAAGAAGATGAAAATATCCATTTACATATTTGGGATGGGTACTTTGTCACATTTCTTTTCCCGTTTATGGATGAAATGCCAAACTATCTGCACTTTGATGAGGCATTAAGCACCGAACATAAACAGCGCATTATGACTTTTTATCGCTCGATGATCCAAAGGCATTTATATGCCAATGGTAAAAAATATTTTGTTGCAAAAAACCCTGCTTTTAGCGCCAAGATCGAAACCGTAGCAGAGTTTTTCCCTGAAGCGCGTATTATTTATCTAGCGCGCAACCCGTTAGATATGCTGCCCTCGACCATTTCTTGGATCAATTATGCGCGGCGTCAATTCACCGACCCCGGCGATGGATTCTTTTACGTTGATGAAATCGTAGATATGACTCAGCACTGGTATCACCACCCATTAAAATACATCGACGCGCATCCTTCACCCCGACACCTGATCATCAATTACGACGACTTGGTACTGCGCCCGGAGCAGGTCATCCGCGGATTCTACGAGCAGTTTGGCTATCCAGACAAACCCGGTCTGCCTATTATCATTGACCGTGCTGTGAAAGAAACTCTCGCGCACAACAGCGAGCATTTTTATTCGTATGAAGAGATGGGCTTCACCCGTGAGCAGATCATTGAGCTATACGCAGATGTTTTTGAACGTTTTAAATTTGAGAAGAGGGAAGAAGTTAATGCAGTGAGAGTTTCGCAGATTAATTAAATTTTTAACCAGAGATGAACATGATGAACAAAGATTGTTTGTTTTAATAAATCTCTGTTTATCCCCGTTCATCTCTGGTTCATTAATGCAATATCTCGCGGTTGGCTGTTTCGATCTCGGCGTAGATCTTTTTTACTTCTTCTTTCATTTCTGGCGTGGCTGTGGGGGTCATAGAAATAAATTTGACCATGTCTTTTGCCTGCCGAAATAAATCTTTGACACCCGCAATGTAGGAAAGATTATTTTTGCCCATTTCGGATGGATCGGATGGGATTGGAAAGTCATAGGCTCGTTGAATTAATTTTCGCGCAAGAAGTATGCGCTCGGCAGAGGGGATTAATTTTGCCATTATTGCGTAACCTTCACGTTGATCAAACTGGTTTGAACTTTGCTATACATTCTGACCCACAATAATAAATATGCTTCTGTACCGCGAGAAGACGACAGATCACCCAAATCCATAATATCTGCCCATCCAAAAGACCTAAGCAAGTCAATTACCTGAATCTTTGCCGCCTGATCATCCCCTCCGACAAAAACCGTGTGATTTCCACCCCCTACTTTTTGAGGGTACACCATGACTTGTGCGTTGATTGTATTTAAAGATTTGACCACTTTTGTTTGTGGAAATTCACGCTGTATCTGTTCTGCGAGAGAATCTGTATTGCTGACAAACAAAAAGGGCGGAAATCCTTTTGAATAATCCAACGGGTTAGAGATATCTACTAATATTTTATCTTTCAAGTTTTCTTTACCAGCCATTCCAAGCGCATTCAAAGATCCGCCGCCAGATGTAGCGTTAAATATCATCTCGCCAAAACGAGCAGCATCACTAAAAGAACCTAATTTACCTTTTTGATTCGCTGTTTGCCACTGCACTAATTTAGTAGTATCACGCGTACCGATCATCACATCGTGACCCAGCTCAATCAAGCGTGCAGAGATGGTTTGACCTACGCCACCTGAGCCTAAAATTCCCATTTTCATAAGTTATTGCTCCGTTTCGTTAAATTATGCTTTTTAAATATGTTTTATACACCTTATCTTATAACAGCCTTATTTAACACTTCATGATAATCCATTAGATGCTTTGGCAATTCCTGAATGGCTGTTAATAGAGCTGGACGCCCATGAATCAAGGTTTTGGATTCGTATTGTTCAAAGACCATCAACCCAGCCCGTAGCCCCAATTTTAGATCTAGCAAGAACTTCTTGTCTGCTTTTTCAAACTCAAGACATATAGCTTCAAAATTTACATCCGAAGATGGGTTGCGCAGTTCCTTCATCAGTGACACCTCTAGCTCGGCTGTTTTTTTCCCGAGGCTGGATTCATGAATTGAGGTTATCTGTCTGCTCATCCACCCAGCCTCGGCATTTTCGTCACATAAACTGCTGGTCAATGTCCACAAGGAGTGCAAGGATTCGCCCATAATTTTAGATTGATAATCACGGCGAAATCGCCCGTGACTTTGCAGGTATTGCAGCCAGCGATAGCGTGATGGGGACACACCGGTCATTTTTTCATCATAGGTCACCGGCTCGGCGCGGATGCTGAAATCGTTGGCGAATGCATTCTCCATTTCCACAACTTGATATAACAAGCGCACCCACAAACGATACACATCCTGCAAGGTCATAAACTGCAACCCCTTGCCAGATAATGCAACCCCCCACCCTTGCGAGAGATCAAGTCGGCGGACTGCACCAATCTCATACATTGCAAGCAAGGCATCCACTTCAGGATTAACTTGATGCAATACCATGCGATATGCGGCAGTTGCATCCATACCAGAATAGGAGCGCATGATCTTCAACCCGCCCGGGTGCAAATGAATAAATTCTCCAAGGTCATACACTCGCCCATCAATGATCATCCAATAACCATCCTCATCATTATTGTGCGAAACCACTTCCGAAGCAGGAATGACATTACTTTGTGAAAAATGCGCACCCGCATAAGTAGTGAATACTTCCTGCATATAACGATCTTCACCGACCAGCCGATATAACATTTGTTCAGCAGACTCTTCGCCATGACCAAATTTCAAAAGAACTGATTTGATGGCGTTGAATACCGTCACAGCAAACTCGACATGACCGCAAACATAAAATGCCGCACCTAATCCGCCCTCATTAGGGCTTTTTAGAAGATTATATAAATGCGCAGCGTTTTCTTCTTTCAACATCTCGCCATCAATGTAACAACGTTCCCCTTTGGTAAATAAGAATTTTCCATTCTTTAATTCAAGCGAAACATCATCACGAGAGAACGCTGCGCGGATATTCAATTTTCCAAGAGCTGAGATCGCTTCCAATTCTGAGGCATAGTACAAGTCTTCGCGAGTTCGCGTTCCGAAGAAGAGCCAATTTTCTGCGGTCTGCTCTTTTGAACGTTCCTGAATCAAACTACGGAAGGGAGCCAGCCCCGTACCGCCTGCAAACATCACGATTGGTTTGAATGAATCCTTGGGCAAGCTAAAACGAGGCGGATGTAATAACTTGATGGAAACACGCCGCCCATCAGTCGCACTCGGATCATTCAAACGGGATAAATATCCAGAACCTACACCCGTGCGTGACGCAAAATTTGATACAGATGTGGCAAGGGTTTCATAATTTAATTGCCCAACCATGAGTTGAATCTCAGTAGCTTCACCAGTCTGCAAATCTTTCTGAAATGCCGCGATGGAATAGATGCGAAAATTCTCTGGCGGGACAATGCGGCAAATGCGCTCTAATTCGCCGGGTGCCGCCTTCCACAAGCGGCGTGTCTCAAATCCGCCTTCAGCGAGCAGATTCAACAAATCCCACAATTCCCATTGGTCTTCAGCGCGCGCCTCGAGGATACGCCATAAGTTTTCATTATGCGTAATTCCATACAAGGTCTTTGCCGTGGCGCGAGAGACGGGACGCAAGCAACCAAAGGTCAACAAAGTACGCAAGGACAATACTTTGGAATTTTCATATCCATCTCTTAATTTAACGGCTTCACCCCAAAGCGGGTTTAACTGTATGGGTTCATCGCCTGTAGCACTCAAGGCATCCAATGT
>VFJR01000003.1 GCA_009885945.1 Anaerolineaceae bacterium | reverse complement strand
GCTTTTATTATCTTGGCCCAATCGCTGACTGTTGCTCGGCTAACACCCAACTGCCGCGCAATTTCAGCTTGGCTCAATTTGCCTGCTTTCAAGAGGCGTCCACCTTCCAACCGCCTTTCTTCCATTTGTTCACGGGGTAGGTATGATGGCTTCCATGTCATACTGCCAATTGTAAGCTAATCTCAGTTACCCTGAATAGCACAAGCCTTTGGCATTACAGAGGGCGACCCCGCTATTTTCGCTGTGAAAGAACTTGAAGCGATCTATCTCGATAGTGGATTCGAGATCGGCACTGCGTCTGTCCGATTGTTCGTTGCCTACTATGCAGGTCTGCCTTTCGATACAACGGATCAGGAGATCTACATGCCCCAGTCCGCGACGGACATTTTGCTGGCACAAGGAAATCTTTCACCTGAACAGATCGCGTATCTTGAAAAGTACACGGTCACCGTCGATGCATCTGTCCCTGCGGCAGAACCGGTCGTGGAAGCAACTCCCGTTCCGGCGGAATCATCATCCACGACCAGTGAAGAGTACACGATCAAAGGCAAGACCATCTTCGGTGATTTGATTTTGTGGGGCGTCCCCAAAGCAACCATTGAACAGATCATCGGCGCGACCATGCCTGACCCAGCGATGAAGGTCAAAGATTACGCCACCGCCAACGGGCTGGATTTTGAAACGCTCAAAACCACCCTGCAAGCCGAAGTGAATAAGGTCAAACCGTAATGAGTATTGAACCGCGAAGCCCGCAAAGTACGCCAAGAAAAGCCTTTAAATCTTTGCGATCTTAGCGCTCTTAGCGGTAAAAAAGAAAATCAGAAGTAGAATCAACCCATGACAAAAATTCTCGTGATCGACGACGAACCTTCCATCATCAATCTGGTAACAGCCTATCTCAAGCCGGAGGGCTATGAAGTCTACACCGCTTCCGATGGCAACGCCGGACTCAAATCCGCACGTGCGTTCAAGCCGGATCTGATCATCCTCGACTTGATGCTCCCCGGCATGGATGGCATCGAACTGCTTTCCATCTTGCGCCGCGAATCGGATGTTTACGTCATCATGCTTACCGCCCGCACCGATGAGACCGATAAGATCGTGGGACTCTCAGTCGGCGCGGATGATTATGTGACCAAACCGTTCAGTCCGCGTGAGTTGGTGGCAAGAGTCAAAGCGGCGTTGCGGCGCATTAACACAGGAACAGGTTCAGGCGTGGAAAGAAGCGTGCTTTCCTTCAAGCATGTCCTCATCGACATCAACGCCCATACCGTCAGCGTGGACAATGTCCCCATCGAATTGACCTCCATTGAATTTGATCTATTATGCGCGTTGGCAGAGAACCGCGGACGTGTCCTTTCGCGCGAACAACTGCTTGAGAAAATTTGGGGCGCTGAATATTTTGGTGAAATGCGTGTGGTGGATGTGCATCTTGGGCATGTGCGCCAGAAACTCGGCAACGAAGCATTGATCGCTACGGTGCGCGGCGTGGGCTATCGTTTTGAAGACGAAGCACTCTAGAAAGCAACGCTATGAAATATATACGTGAACGACTCGGTGCAAAATTATTTCTCGCCAATCTCATGGTCATTCTGATCGGCGTCATCATTCTCGCCATCACGATCCAGGTCACCATTCCTGCGGCGTTCAATCGTCACATGGGGACGATGACAGATAACGACATGGGGATGATGGGGCAAGGTCAGGGACAGGGACTGGGCAGAACGCTGTTTGAAAATTTTCGTGCCAGCATGTTCGAGTCGTTGGGCTATGCTGTGACCGCCTCTGTGCTGGCAGCATTGCTAGTCAGTTTATTTTTGAGTCGTCGCATCGTTGCGCCCATTCGCACACTGACCGATGCATCGCAACATATCGCAGAGGGACATTATGAAAAACGAGTTGACGTCAATGGTTCGGATGAGATCGCGCAACTTGCGACGCGCTTCAATCAAATGGCGACACAACTTGAACAGGTCGAGTCCATGCGCCGTCAACTCATCGGCGATGTCACGCATGAGTTGCGCACACCGCTCACTTCCATCAAGGGTTATATGGAAGGGCTTGTCGATGGTGTGCTTCCGTCCACGCCCGAAACCTTCGATCAAATTCATCATGAGGCTGATCGTCTTTCCCGTCTCGTAGATGACTTGCAAGAATTGAGTCGTGTCGAAGCCAAAGCCTATTCATTGGATGTCCGCTCCGTGACCGTTTCCAATCTCGTGCAGACTACTGTCAAACGACTCACGCCTCAAGCGAGGGACAAACGCATCACCCTCCACCCGAACCTGCCCGCTGACCTGCCGCCGCTCCAAGCTGACGAGGACCGCATCACGCAGGTGCTGGTGAACCTGGTGGCGAACGCCATTCAATACACACCTGAAGGCGGTGATGTGACTATCTCCGCCGCGTGTCAGGCTGATGAGATTCATATTTCAGTTAAAGATACTGGCGTTGGAATTCCGCCTGAACATCTTGCGAATCTCTTCACCCGCTTCTATCGCGTGGACAAGTCCCGTTTGCGCAACGCAGGCGGCGGCTCGGGCATTGGTCTGACCATTGCCAAGCACCTCATCGAAGCCCACGGCGGACGCATCTGGGTAGAGTCGAAAGGCGAAGGTCAGGGAAGTACGTTTACTTTCAGTTTGAAAATTGTCAAATGAGCATGCAACTTTTTGCTCTGTTGTGCATCTAAATAACTAATATCAATCAATTTACGGAGAAAAACCATGAACTTATTATCGTCCCTATTCGGTCCGCCCCTGCCAGCGTTGAATGCCAATGAGCTGAGTGAAAAACTCAAGAACGGGAAACGTCCGTTGGTGATTGACGTACGCCAACCAGAGGAATACAGTGCAGGGCATATTGCCGGGTCAAAATTGATTCCGCTTGGTGAGTTGGGCAAACGGGTCAACGAGTTGCCGAAAGACAAGGAAATTATCTGCGTATGCGCATCAGGCAGCCGCAGTCGCTCCGCGACAAAGCTGCTGGTCAATGCGGGTTATAACGCCTTCGACATGAAGGGCGGGATGTTCATGTGGCAGCGCGCCCAATTGCCCGTCAAGAAAGGGACTTCGGCGTAATTCTTGTATGAAGCAAAAACATAAAGCCTCCGCAATACTGCGGGGGCTTTGTTGAATCAGCGGTTCTGCTCAATTCCCCAATTTTATTTCTTTCTCCAATCTTGAAGTTTTCTTTATAGAACCTTTACATTGCGGTTGTATCCTTTGAGTGTAAGTCAGGCAAAACCTGAAAAAATTCACTCACAAGGAGTATACAGAATGAAAAAGACAATTTTGATAGTTGGTTTGGTTGTAGCGGCGCTGGTAGTGTTCGGTATCGGTGCTGCGTTTGCGCAGGGTCCCGCCCCGTATGCTGATAATGGTCCCATGTCACAGAACGGTGGCGGCTGGATGCATGATTATGTTGAACAGGCGCTTGCCGCGAAACTGGGGCTGACTGAAGAGCAGGTGGAAGATCAACTTACCGCAGGTAAATCCATGTACCAGATCGCACTCGATAACGGCATCAAACAGGAAGCCATTACCGAGTTTATGAATGACGTTCACAAGGATGCTTTTGCCAAAGCCGTCAAAGATGGCGTAGTAACACAAGCACAAGCTGACTTAATGCTTCAACGCATGCAAAGTCGTGGCGGGTACGGAACTGGTGACTGCTCCATGCAAAACGGACAAGGTGCACAGTTCAATCATGGCGCTGGCATGATGAATGGCAACGGACGCGGTAATGGCATGATGGGTGGCGGTAACGGCTGGCAGAATCAACAGACCAACCCGTAATCGAGCATGGCAAACAAAGAAGCCTCCGTGAAAATCACGGAGGCTTCTTTCGAATCCAGTTTACGGGGAGAGAATGTTCAGGGTTGATGATTCAGGTAATCGTCCAGATTGAGGCGTTTGAAGAGGCGTTCGCGCACGTCCTCGGGCACATCCAGTTTTTCGATGGGCGCATGTACGAGGTCAATCGTCCGCTTGGTGGTGTTCAAAACGACGCGGCAGTTATCGCATCCCACCAGATGTTTTTCGAGTTCCTGGCAAAGTTCGGGGTTGAGTTCGCCGTCAATATATGCGGACAGCGAAAACAATAATTCTTCGCAATTCGTGTGGGCATGGTCAGTCATTTTTACTCCTCACGGGTGATGCGCTCGCCATAATATGTGGACAGTTGTTCGCGCAAAAACATACGGGCTCGCAACAAACGGGTCTTGACGTTGGTCTCGGTCAGGTTCAACGCGTCGGCAGTTTCCTTGATGGATAAGCCTTCGACATCGCGTAACACAAAAACAATACGCATGGATTCGGGCAAGGTCTGGATCGCTGAATCAAGATACTTTTGGCTTTCGCTTGAAAGCAATACGTTTTCAGGAAGCGCGCTCCAATCTACGAATTGAGTTGGCAGCAGATCTTCATCATTGTCGCCAGCCTGCGAATCATCCAGGTTAATTTCGGGCTTCTTCTTGCGGATGAGCATCAGCGCTTCATTCGCAGCGATGCGGTAAATCCACGTCGAAAGGCTGGAGCGTCCCTCGAAAGTCGAGAGATGCATCCACACATTGAGGAAGGTATTTTGCAGAACATCTTCGGCATCCTGAGGCGTGCCCAACATCCGCAAGCCGAGGCGGTAGATCGGGCTGGAATATGCGTCCACAAGGCGGGCAAATTCTGCACGGTCTCCGGCGATGAGCGCTTCCAGCGAAATTTCGAGTGACATTGTCTTATTCATTAGATGCAATCCAGCTAAAAAAGTTGCAAGCCAAAGTATACATCTCGTTTTGTGAAATGTGCAACTTTTTCTGTTCCTGTGCATCAAAAGAATGTAAACAATAAATTACACTTTCCGACAAGGAGTATTACACATGGATATGATCATTGATTTCCCCGAGGGCTCGCGCGTAGACGCACATTTTCGCGGTCACACGATTGCCACCGACCAACCACCCGTTAACTCAGCCCCGATGCCTTTTGAGGTTTTCCTGGCATCCATCGGAACCTGCGCAGGCATTTATGTTCTGGGTTTCTGCAAACAGCGCAACCTGCCCACCGAAGGCATCCGCATTGTTCAACGCAACCACGCCGCAGCCAATGGTATGGTGGAAAAAATTGACCTTGAGATTCAGGTCCCACCCGCTTTCCCCGCGCAATATTATGACGCGTTGGTCCGCTCGGCGGAGCTGTGCAAGGTAAAGAAGACTCTCGAAAATCCACCCAGTTTTGAAGTGACCACTGTCAAAGTTGAAATGGCGTAGTTGCACAGGAATTGATAAATAATGGAAAAAGTTCTCAACGACCAGATCACGAAACAAATTACCGAAGCCTTTGCTGAAGTAAAGGAACCTGTGCAAGTGTTGTATTTCGGCTCAAAAGATAACTGTGAATACTGTAACGAGACCCAACAACTACTCGAAGAAGTGACTGCACTCAACGATCAACTTGGGTTGAGTGTATATGACATGCAGGAACATCAGGATATTGCCAGCAAGTTCAACGTCACCAATACGCCTGGCATCGTCATTGCCGCAAGAGACGGCGTTGAGGTCACAAATCTGGGCATCCAATTTTCAGGGATTCCCTCCGGTCACGAATTCAGCACACTGATCAACGATATCGTGATCGTATCAAAGCGCGAATCTGGATTGAATGAAAAAACGCGTGAGTTCTTGAAGAATCTCGACAAGCCTGTGCTTCTGCAGGTGTTCGTCACACCGACCTGCCCGTACTGTCCGCGTGCGGTGTTGCTTGCGCATCAAATGGCGATGGAAAATCCGCAGATGATCCGCGCCGAGGGTGTGGAAGCGACCGAGTTCCCCGAATTGGCGAACCGTTTCAACGTCCGTGGTGTGCCGCAGACTGTGATCAATTCCGGTGCAGGGTCGGTGGTCGGCGCGGTACCTGAACAAAATCTGCTGGCTGAGATCATGCGCGTGTTGCAAAATTAAATACAGAACGTCCCGAGGGTTTCCTTGAAAAATCTTGTAGTGCCGATCAAACCCTTCGACGGGCTCAGGACAATGCCTTCGGGACGGTGAATATAAATCAAGGCATTGCCATGTCAAAGAAGAAATATCGCCGTCAAAGACAACAACAAAATCCAATGGTCTCCATTGGCATTGGAATATTTCTAATCGTTATCGCTGTTCTTTTTATGGCGTCACCTAAATCTGATAGCAAAGCGGACTCACTATCCTCTGTCGTGCCGGTCGCAGTCAATTTTGCGGCGCCGGAACTATCCCTGGAAAACATCAACGGCGAGACCAAATCGCTGGCGGATTATCGAAACGATGTGGTACTGGTCAATAACTGGGCAACGTGGTGTCCGCCCTGCAAGGCAGAGATGCCGACCCTGTCCGCTTATTACAATGAGCATAGTGACAAAGGATTTATGATCATTGCCATTGAAGCAGGTGATCCTCTGGAGGATGTTTCGCAGTTCGCTCAAAGCCGCGACTTGAAGTTCCAAGTCTGGCTGGACCCAAATGGCGCCGCGCTACAAGCCTTCGGGAACGGAAGCCTGCCCAACTCCTATGTGATTGACCGCTCTGGAACTGTCCGCTATGCGTGGACGGGCGAGATCAATAAAGCCATGTTGGAAAAATATGTAACGCCGCTGGTTACTGAAAGCAATTGACTAATTTCATTAAACGAAAGCCAGGCAGGCGATTTCTTGATATTTGATGTTAGCCCTGAAAATGGTTCTTAAAATCAACCTTTTGCTTATAGTAAAATATTCAAGCCATGTTAGTTTGGGTGTATCCCTGCCCGTGTGGTTTCTACGGTGACTCGCTCAAGCCTTGTACTTGTGAGCCTGCGATGGTGACGAAATATCAAAAGCGGATCTCGGGTCCGTTGTTGGATTGCATTGATATCCATATCGAGGTACCGAGAGTGGATTACGAAAAGCTGAGTGGAGATAGGGTGGGGGAGTCAAACGAAGTTATTCGTGCGCGTGTGCAAGCTGCATGGGATATACAGCGCGAACGATTTGGCACCATCGCAGATCTGGCGGACAGTTAAGAAATCCAGTCCACTCATTTGGCGGAGGCGTTGCACGCTTCGCAGTCGTCCGAAGATTATGATGGGGTAATTGATACGAGTCCAAATTCAAGCTGACAGTAGTTGTCTGATAAATATAGAGTAAAAATTATTACACTCATCTTAGGATGGGTGTTGTTTACCTTGTAAGTTTCATAGATGGGTTTTCATAAAGACCAAAGTCGTATTTTTTTCAAAATTAGAATTAGATAATAATGGTGAAATATATCACAATAAAGATATATAATGTCTACATTGAACTTGTTTAGAAAGGCAATAATATGGACACTCTCTGGAAATCTCGAAAAGTTGTTATCGTTGGAGCGGGTGCAGTTGGCTCAACCTTTGCTTATGCTCTGGCTCAAAAAGGACTGGCTGAACAAATATGTTTGATCGATGCCAACCCCGATTTTGCTGAAGGACAGGCGCTCGATCTGGCACACGGACTGCCCTTTTACCCTTCTGTGCAGATTCGCGCGGGTGACAGCCGCGATTATGCTGACGCGCAGGTGATCGTCATTACGGCTGGAGCAAAGCAGGCTCCGGGCGAATCGCGCTTGAACTTATTGCAGAAAAACGCCGCAATCATCGAAGGTATTGTTGATGAGATTGTGGCTCAAAAATCCCAGGCTGTTTTACTAATAGCCAGCAATCCTGTGGATATTCTCTCCCACGTCGCTCTAAAACGCTCCGGTTGGACCAAGAACCGTGTCATCGGTTCGGGTACAGTTCTCGACAGCGCCCGCTTCCGGTATCTCATCAGCCAGCATTGTAAAGTGGACGTGGGCAATGTCCACGCCTATATTCTGGGCGAGCACGGCGATAGCGAAGTGGCGGCTTGGTCACTGACACATGTGGCGGGCGTGCCGATGGACAATTTTTGCCCGCAATGCGGCAACTGCCGCGACTGGCACGGCGAACGTGACCGAATTGTCCGCGAAGTGAAAGATTCGGCTTATCACAT